>JARGFR010000069.1 GCA_029210985.1 Spirochaetaceae bacterium
CCCGTTGTGTGGACAGAGGCGCCAGCTTTTCCCGTTCCTCGGTACGCCAGAGATTGTCATCGTACCAGAGAGTTCTCACCGCATGGCCCTCCAGCCGAATCCGGTGATCGGGGTATTTCTTGAGAACTTGGGCCAGTCTGTCCAGGGTTTCAAGGTTCTTCCGGGCCAGTTCCGGATCAACGTTCCGGTAATCCGCGGTGTACGGCTTGAAATAGATACTGGAGATGCTGATCCTCAGACGGTCACCTTCCCGAATCACGAGGATATCGACCGGTATTTTTCCACTCGCTCTCCCGCTATTGCCGTACTCGTCCACGGCTTCCACCGTGATGCCGTAGTTTTCGGCTGAGAGCACAAGATCACCCCCGGAACCCCGACCGTTCCATTGGAACGGCGCCGGCGTTCCGGATCGTGCCCGGAAGTAGAACGGTGTAACCCGGGGATCCTGGATGGTCACTGACCACGAAACAATTCGTCCGGCGTCCTCCGTGACGGTGGAGATGGTCAGGATATCGGCTAAACCGTCATCGTCCGGAGAGAAGGGCAGGGGTTCAGATGAAACACTGAGCACCGGTGGTGTGGTATCCACGGCGAATTTCGATGAAGCGGTTTGGGGCGCGTCGCCGTTGGCATATTCAGCGGACAAGATTCCGTAATAGTCCCCGTCGACCAAACGTCGCCCGGCATCGTCACGTCCGTCAAACACCACCGGAGCGGGTGTACCGGCGCCCGACCAGCTCCTCCTCATTTCCCCGCCGGTATCCACGACGGCGATGGTCCAGGAAATCAATCCGTCCTGCCTTTGAAGCGCGGGCGTCAAAGACAGGCCGTCCAAAACGCCGTCGCCATTAGGCGAAATGACGGGTTCGGAACGCTCCAGGGTCAGACGAGAAGGCGCTGTATCCAGACTGATGCCGTCCAGGTTCAGGACAAAAGTGTTCCCGGCCTTGTCAGTGCTGGAAACTCGATACTCATACAGACCGTCTTCGAGTCGTCGGCCGTTCTGGTCGGTTCCATCCCATTCGTTGCTCCGGGGCAGATCTTTCCATTCGGTCGACCTGACGACATTACTGCCGGAGTCAAGAATTTCACCTTTCCAAATATCTTCAACCGAGGCTTCCACCAGGTAAACAGGGAGAACGTCCTGCCGACCGTCGCCGTTGGGTGAGAACGACAGGAAGGGCACGGAAAGAACCAACGACGGCGCCGTGTTGTCCACAATAACCGTGCCCTCGGAGGAAGATCCTTTTACCCCTTTCTGACCGGTGGCTTCGATGCGGAACTTGTATTCCCCATCCGGTGCCCAGGCCCCCTGTGAGGTCCGCCCATCCCAGATGAAGGCGTCGGGCACACTCAGAGAATCCATGTTTCCCCGGCCCCAGTCTCCCGGAGCCAGGATCTCTTCGATGATAAACGTTGTTCGGCCGAGATTATCGGTGACAATGAACCGGTAAGCCTGTATTCGCAGGCCTTTGATGGAAGGGACTTCGACATCTATCTTAAGTTGGCCGGGGACAACCATGCTGTCTCCCAACCCGCATCGATAGGTATATCCCCTTCGAAAGTCGCGCATCCCGTCAAAGCCAAAATCAGGGCCGACAGGACGATTAGGAAACGTTTTTTCATTTGTTGCAGCACTCCTGCTCTTCAAACCTTCGCCTGAATCGTTGGGTCCGTGAAGTTTGTGTGTGGCAGTGTGCCGCTCATTTCTTGATATTACCGACGCCAAAAACCAATTTATAGGGACGCGATGACGTTCTTAAGTTTTCGGCGGATCTCTTCGGCGATACCGGCCAGATCCTCGTTCTCCACGGCGGCCATGGAGGCTTTGGGGTCGACGGCCGTCACTTCGGTTTTTCCCTCCGGATTGATTTGGACCACGACGTTGCATGGGAGCATCGTGCCGATCTTGTCCTCCACCGAGAGAGCCTTGTAGGCGAAAGGCGGATTACAGGCCCCGAGTATCCGATACGGGCGGAATTCCGCTCCGATCTTTTTCTTCAATGTCGACTCGACATCAATCTGTGTTAGAATTCCAAACCCCTCTTCTGCAAGAGCGGCAGTGACTTTTTCAATGGCGTCTTCGAAACCGTCTTCAATGATCTTTGTAAAATAGTACATCGCATTTTTCCTCTTCGAAAAGCATAGTCGCCTTTTATGGAATTCACAAATCGGCGAAGCGGCCGAAGAGAAAGAGCCACTCACGTCGTGAAAGGTTATACGTGTAGAGTCCGGAAAACGATTGGTCTTCAAGGATTCAGCGGTGAAGGAAGGGCCGCCAGGACCGCCGCCCAATCGACATCCAGTTCGTCGCCGTGGACAGCCCCGGCGGCACGCTTCTCTGCCTGGGTGATTCGGCTTTCCAGGGGGGGGTGTACGTCGATGTATCGGGCCCATTCCGGAGCATCGTCGGCTGTTTCGGCCAAGGCCCGCAGGGCGTCGGAATAAGCTGTAGGATCCAGATCGGATGAAGCGAGAAGAGATACGGCAAACTCATCGGCCCGCTCTTCGGCCCGACGCCCATAGCGGATTCGCACGGCGCCTCTGATGACTTCGGACGCCAGCTCTCCCGCACTGCCGGCTCCCGATGCGCCGAGAAGCACAGACAAGCCAACCTCCCGAATCAAAGCGTTCCGAGCGTCATTGGCAACGCAGTGGCCTATCTCGTGAGCCAGGACGCCCGCCAGTTCCTCCGGCCCGTTCATGGCCTTCACCAGTCCCGAATACAGAACCACCAGGTTTCCGGGGAACGCTACGGCGTTCACCGTGGAAGAATCGACAATGAGAACCCGCACCTCGGGAAGATTTCCGTCGGCCGGCCGGCGCATGCCGTGCTTCTCCAATGCCTCGGAGGACATCCGAGCCAGACCGTCTTCCAGGCGCTCTTGCATTTTAACCGTCAGATCGCTGACGGCCGGTTCTTCCACCACTTCGCCTCCGACTCGAATGGACGCTTCCACCGCATGGGCCAGAGCACGCTCCATCTCCAGGTTGAAGGCGGCCCGCCTTGGCCTTCCCTTCTCCACCAGCCGGGCCACTGCGTAGCCGGCCGCTCCCATAAGTGCCAGGGCGGCGATCATAATCAGCACATCCCGAATCCAGCCGGCGGGACGCCGATGAGAGTAGTTCAACTCGGTGGAAGATTGGGCCGAGTTTTCGGCTCGGCATTCGCCGGAGAATTGGGACCATACCAGCGGTCGAAGGCCCAGCGTCCGAAAATGGGGAAATAGAAGAAATTTCCCTTGTACGCCCGGCCGAGGGCCACCAAAGAGGTGATGATGTAGCCCAGATTCAACGCCGCGGTGAATGTGAGATAGGTCCAGAACGGCGTGAGAAAACCACCATCGTTCACGAGATTACGGATCAGCCAGAACAGCAGGCCGCCGTTTGCCACGGTGACAGGAATCTGAGAAGAGAGGGACTGCAGGGCGTGAAACGCCACAAACTGGGATTTCTTCTTATGTAGGCCGTAATAGATGAAGGCGGCCACCAGGTTCAGGAACGGCAGGGGAAGACCCACCCCCCAGGCGGCGAACATCATGAAATAGGCGCCCATGGCGTCTTCTCTTTCTCGCCGGGTGATTTCATCCGGCTGGGGTAATTGGATTGTATCGCTCATATCAGGGATTCTAACCCGAAAAAGGCCGCCTGACAGCGGGTCTGAACAGGCGGCCGAAATAAATCAGAGAAGGAACCCGGGCTTGTTCCCGGGTTCGACGGGAAAAAACTACTCCTTGCCGTTAAAAGGAGGATAGTCGTCGGAGTAGTAAGTCATGTACAGAGCCACACGGAGCGACCAGCGGCAGTACCGGACTATGAAATTGAACATGCCTTCAGGGAACTTGCCGGTAAACAGAATGGCCCACCAGGAAATGAACACGGAGAATCCGACGCCGATCTGGACAAACACCAGCAGGAAGCCGTGAGGTATTCCCACATACAGCCAGCCGAAGAGAGCCCGCACCAAAACGAGGCCGCGTTTGACGCTTTCCGGATTTTCAAACTCAACGGTAGCGTCGGGATCGCTTCCGCCGGGACCGATGGCCGGATATCCATCTCGCATGTTCAGCAGGACAGCGATAAGGCGCACTTCCCATTGCCACACTTTCTTCTGGAATTCGTAGGTGCTCTGGGGAATCTTGCCCGTGAAGAGTACAACCCAGAACTTAAAGAAATCCAGGATGCCATACCAGATGGCGACGAATAAGAGGACGACGTAATGGGGAATGACGATGTAGAGCCACCCGAAGAATGTCCGCAATAGGAGCTGACCGCGGGAATTGCTCTCCTGACGAGTAATCGTCAATTTCATGAAAAACCTCCAAAAGATTGTGTTCTATTGAAAAGGATACGTTGGTTTATGAGAATCTCAAGGGCGATTGAGCGTTTTTATGACATTTCTGACATATTTGATTATCTTGTGGGCTATGTCCGCGGATCTGAGCACCCTTTTACACGATTATCACCGGCGCCATCCCGAAGAATGGGATGTGACGGAACGCTTCAACGATCTTCTGAAGATGCCCGAGGCCTTCCATCGAACCGGCCGGCCCGGACATTTCACGGCATCGGCTCTGGTTGTGGACTCCTCCTTTACCCGGGTGCTTCTGGTGGAACACCGAAAACTGGGCATCTGGGTGCAACCCGGCGGCCATGCGGACGGGAACACTAATCTTGAGCAGACGGCCAGACGGGAAGTCACCGAAGAGACGGGTATTGAAACCTGCCGTTGCGACGGGGCGATTCTGGATTTGGACATTCATCCCATACCGGCCCGGCCGGGAGAAGGTGATCACCACCACTACGACGTGCGTTTTCTCTTCGTCGCCGAATCCGATCATAACCTCATCATCAGTGAGGAGTCCACGGACCTGAAATGGATCGAATTGAACGAAGTCGGCCGATTCTCCAGCGAAACCTCGATATCTCGGATGATCTCCAAGGCCGGGGTGCGGCTCAAGGGATAATCTCTTCGATCCGGCGATCTACGCTTTCGTCGCGACGGCGGAATCCGCGGAGACTGAATCGAATCCCTTCCGCATTATCTTTCGATTCACCGGATTGTGCTTCAGGTTTCGAGCCGAAATCACCTCGTCCAAGGCCTCTTCCACCGCCTCGTAAGAGACGAGATCGGGCTTGAGGGCCAGCAGCACGCCTACGGCGGCCATGTTGGCCGCCCTTTCGGTTCCTTCTTCCAGCGACATATCCGTGGCGGCCACATCAACGAGCTGCAGATCTTCACGGGAGGGTGGGGTTTTCACCAGCGACGAGTTCCAGATGAGCAGACCACCGGGTTTGAGACGAGGTTCGAATTTCGTCACCGAGGGTTCATTCAGAGCAATCACCACACTCGGATGCTCTATCACCGGCGAAGCGATGTCCTCATCACTGATAACAACCGAGCAGTTGGCCGTACCGCCCCGCATCTCGGCGCCGTAGGACGGGATATGTGTCACTTTTCGTCCTTGCCGCATGGCAGCCACGCAGAGCAGCTTACCCGCCAGGAGTGTGCCCTGGCCGCCGAAGCCGGAAATGATAATCTTTTCAGTCGGGCTGCCGCTCATGACGCTTTTTTCTCCGTCGGCTTCTCGGCGTCCGCCGGTTTGTCCCGAAACTTTTTCAGGGGATACCAGGGCACCATAGCCTCTTTCACCCAATCGGCTCCCTTCACCGGATCCACGCCCCAATTGGTGGGACACATGGAGAGTATCTCAACGAAGGAATACCCCTTGTTCTCTTTCTGGTAGCGAAGGGCCTTGAGAATCGCTTTCTTGGTTTTCCGGACCGAAGCGGGGTTATGAACAGAGGTACGTTCGATGTAAGCCGGCGATACCAGTGTGTCCAGAAGTTCACATGCCCGCATGGGTGAACCGACTTCGGCCGTATTTCGTCCATTCGGGGAGGTCAGCGTTTTTTGACCTTCCAGGGACGTGGGCGCCATCTGGCCTCCGGTCATGCCGTAGATGGCGTTATTCACGAACAGGACGGTAATATTTTCGCCGCGGTTGGCGGCATGCATGGTTTCTCCGGCGCCGATGGCCAGCAGGTCGCCGTCGCCCTGATAGGAAATCACCATCCTGTCGGGCAGCGCCCTCTTAAGACCGGTAGCCACCGCCGGCGCCCGGCCGTGAGCGGCTTCCAGGCCGTCAACTTCAATGTACTTATATGCCAGAACCGAGCACCCTACCGGAGCGATGAGGATGGTGTTATCCCTTATTTCCAGCTCGTCGAGGGCTTCGGCCACCAACTTGTGAATAATTCCGTGTCCGCATCCCGCACAGTAGTGGGTTCGAACGTCGGTGAGTCCCTCAGGACGCTTGTATATGGGTATGTTCTTCGCGCTCATAGCTCATAATCCTCCCGATGATGTCGTCCAGGGCAGGAACCGCACCCCCGGCGCGGCCGTAGAAGTCCACCGGCACTTCGCCGTTGATGGCCAATTTAACGTCTTCCACCATCTGACCCAGGCTCATTTCCACTGTCAGAACCTTCCGGGTTCTTTTCGCCAATTCCTTCAGTTCCCGGTCCGGGAAGGGCCAAGCCGCCGTAAGTCGAAACAGCCCGACCTTCACGCCTTCGGCCCGGAGCCTGTCCACCGCGGTCCGGGAAATCCTGGCGGCGGTACCGTAGGCGACAATCAGCCAATCGGCATCGTCAACTTTATAGGTGTCGAATCGACGAATCTTCTCGGTTATCTGATCGTATTTTTCCTGGAGATGCAGATTGTGCATCTCCAGAGCATTGTCCGGTACGAGGCGCAGGGATGCGACGGTGTTCTTTGGCCGGCCTTTCGCGCCGGTCACCGCCCAGGGCTTGTTGAAGCTCTTGCCTGTCGGTTCGGGGAGCACCACCGGTTCGGACATTTGTCCGAGGTAGCCGTCTGCCAGGATCAGAACCGGCATGCGGTATTCGTCGGCCAGGTCGAAGGCCTCAACGGTGAAGTCGGCCAGCTCCTGGGCGTTCCCGGGAGTCAGTACGATGGTACGATAATCACCGTTGCCTCCGCCGCGGGTGGACATGAAATAATCCCCTTGAGCTCCGGCGATTCCGCCCAGCCCCGGACCGCCCCGCATGATGTTCACCAGAACACAGGGCAGCTCCGCTCCCGCGATATAGGAAATTCCCTCTTGCTTCAGAGCCATTCCCGGTGACGATGAGGTGGTCATGGCGCGGACACCCCCGGCGGCGGCGCCGAACACCATGTTGATGGCCGCCAGTTCGCTTTCCGCCTGAAGAAATGTGCCGTTCACTTCCGGCATGCGGTTCGCCATATAGGCTGGAATTTCATTCTGGGGCGTTATGGGATAGGCAAAATAGTGACGGCAGCCGGCGATAATCGCCGCTTCGGCCAATGCCTCGTTGCCTTTCATGAGTAAGGTTTTCGACATCAGACAGCCTCCGCCAGTTTTATCACTTCAATGGCGGCGTCCGGGCACATGATAGCGCAGGCGCCGCAGGCAATACAGAGGGATTCATCGGTACAGACTGTGTAGTAAGCCCCCTGTCCGTTCACATCCTCAGTCTTGGTGAGAATGTTTTTTGGACAATTTGCGATGCACAGACCGCAGCCCTTACATCGTTCCTTGTCAATTATGGGTATGCCTCGGTTCATCGAGGCCTCCTTTTCAAACGCCACACGGATTATCTCCGGCATGCCGCGCTTCACTTGTTTTTGACAAATTAAGCCTTGTGTCAGGAATACGCAAGGTTATTTTTGGCATATCCTTCAAATTGACATGCATTATTTGCACCATCAGGATGGGAAAAAGCTACTGGTTCAGCCGTACTAGTATCAATTAACCAAGACAACGTCGTTTGTTTTGCGATACTTGGAAGACAATATTGTAAATAAGCCGTTTTTTTCGTTGTTTTTTTGTTGTTTCAGGCTTTCCAGCGAAGACATAAGACAAATCGAAGTCGGCAGAACCGGTTTTGCCATCGAAATCGGTTTTTAGTTCGATATTCACGGCGCCTTCGGGTTCTAGACCGCCTAAAATCAATCTACGGTATAATGACTGACATTCTTCAAATCCATACGCA
Source organism: Spirochaetaceae bacterium (assembly GCA_029210985.1). GTDB lineage: Bacteria > Spirochaetota > Spirochaetia > DSM-2461 > DSM-2461 > UBA2779. The sequence continues at coordinate 8,041 of JARGFR010000069.1, forward strand.
GTGAGACGACCGCACGAATGGAACCGGCGCTCATACTGGTTTTCGGTATATTGAGGAAGGCCACGCGTCCCTGAATTTCCCTGGGCCTGTTGTATTCTCTGGCCCTCAGCCACTCCCGAAGGGTGTTTCGAATCGCCGCGTTCATGGCATCCCGGCGGGACTCCCACCCCATCACCGGGGCGTTTCCGGCACCGGAAGCGGCCGGAAACGCCTGACCCGCCCATCCATCAAGTCTTCGCTGCTGAACGGCGTCCGGCCGGTACTCGAAGGTGATAAAGAGAAAACCGTTCTCCTCATGGGTGGCGACGGTATGAAATTTCGGATCGCCCCTGGGAATGGAGGCCACCGGTTCCACCAGCAGTATTTCGTCCACTCCCCGGTTTCGTGCCGAGGGTGTCCACGTGACATCAAAGCCGTAAATCATCCCGGAGATGGCCCATCGGGCGTCTTCCAGGAGCAGTTCCAGGGATTGTGTTTCCTCGTCTGTCGGATCCGTACCGCTGCGAACCTGTTCGCCGGGCTGTACGATTTCCAGGAGATCCTTACGAATCCACAACTCTCCCCGCAGGGGGTCCGCCGGAAGGACGGCAAGAGCCGCCGTCCACAGAAGCAGCCCGAGAAACAGGCGTTTCAGCGGCCGTCCCTCATCGCTTTGATGGGATTCATCCGAAGACGGATAACAAAGTAGAGGTATCCGAAGGCCAGCCCGCTCAGGTGGGTGAGGTGAGCCACTCCCGCCCCTCCCCGGAAGTGGGAAAGAAGGTCGATGGCGGCAAAGAGAGCCAGTGCATGAGGGGCCCGCATGGGAAGAACGAAAAAGATGAGAAATCTTGCCCTGGGATAGTACGCGGCAAAGGCCAGAATCACCGCATAAACGGCACCGGATGCTCCGACGATCGGATTGGCCACATCGGTAAACAGGTAGGCAAAGACGGAAAACACACCGGCCAGCGCACCGGAAATGAGGTAGTAGGCCAGAAATTCCCGACTGCCCATCCGTTCTTCAACGGCGGGCCCGGTAAAGATGAGAAAGACCATATTGAACAGGATGTGGGTGAAGCCCCCGTGGGTGAACATGTATGTGATGGGGGTCCAGACGAATCCCATGCCGAACAATGTCATGGGGGATATCGCCAGATATGTGATCAATCTCGGAAAGAGATAGGTGACGAAGAAAACCGCCAGATTGACGGCGACAATCGTATAGGTGACGTTCCGTCTGGTGCCAAATTGATTCATTGTATTAAAGTACGGCGGCATCGCAGTGAATTCAAGGAATGCTCACGGTTCACGTTGACTTGCAGAAAGGGCATAGTGCATCGTCGATAAGGCAATCTTCCACTTTTGAGCGACGTGAGGGCGGCCGCAGAAGCATCCGGCAAAATTCTGCGGAACGTCTTTGGAGATCACCCCCTCCAAGGACTCTCCCACAAAGTCCGCCTGTTCGGCCAGACGCTCAAAGAATCCCGGACCGCCGAATGCACACATCAGAGCCGCGGCATCCCGTTCTTCTTCGGGTATTTCTATCCATGCCTGCTCCACTTTCGCCGATTCCCCGACTCCTGATATGACGGCATGGAGCAGTGCCCGGTAAGGAACTCCGCCGTTGTTGCAGGTGGACCCTTCGTATCGAAAGATAAAATGACCTTCACCGTCTTCGGAAATCTGGTGCTCGAGGTTGGCAACAAGCCATTTTTTCAAAGCCCTTTCTGCCACGGGATAGGAAAGGGACATGAATCAGGTGACCGTGTAGAGCCGGAATCCGCGGTATGGAACACCGGCTGCGGTGATAAGGGTGTCCGCGCTGAGCTGCAGAAGACCGCGGTCTTCCTTGAAATCATACTCCAGGACCGTCATAGGTTCACTCTCCTTCAGATAGGAAGAGTAGTCGATGCGGAGGGGTTCGGGAGGCAGCAAGTCTTCGTTTTCCACGGAAATGATGGCAACCAGCAATCCTCGACGGGATCGAATAACCCACCAGACACATCGCGGACCGATGTGTTTATCCAGCCTTTCGCCGCCCTCCATCATATCCCGACATTGGGCGGCGACATTCTCAATTCGATGGCCGGCGGCCGCCATTTCGGCATCGGGCATCCAGCCCATGGACGCCGCATGGTCCAGGGTGTTCTCATAGCCCCAGGCGCCTTCCAAAGCCCCCATCGTTTCCCACAGCGGGCGACGTGACGGGCCGGTACCCAGGAAGCGGACGACGAACCGCTTCATCAGTGCCCGCTCTCGGCGGGGACGGCTCTCTTTCTCTCCCGGATCAATCTCCAGGGGGACGGAGAATCGAAGTTTGCGACCCAGATTCACTTTCCGGAGCTTCTCGTCCAAGGAAAAGGTACGGACAAACCAATCGTAGTCGGCCTTGGCCCCGGCATCGTTTTCCAGCACCAGGTCCACGCCCTGAACGCCGAAACTCTCCACGTCGAAGCCGTCGGACTCGGCGGCGACGCCGATGTTCCGCCTGACGCCGGCTTTGCGGGCCGCATCGGCCGCTTTTCTGACAAGGGAGCGGTCGGGAATTTCGTTGAGGGATCCGTCGGCGTTATCGTCTTTTTCACGGGTTCCCCGGAGAACCAGGAAATCAAAGCTGTAGCGGTCCCGCCACAGATCGAACACCCGGCCCCAATAGGCCACCGCGGCTTCTCTGTGTTCCCCCAGCCCCTCATCGGACGCGAACCGCAGAGCCAGCGGCGTCCTGCCGCTGCCGTCCGACGAAGGTTTGGCGGCGAGACCCATCAAGTTCAGGGAGGAAGCAAACACCTCTCGTTCCGAAGGCGCTCCGGCTTTCCGGACCGACGCGATCCGGCCGCGCACTTCGTCCCGGAGTCCGTCCTGGATGGCTTCATTTGGTTCAAATCGTCCATTCTTGGTCCAGAAGAACAAATCCGGACGGTTAAGAACCACCGCCGCCAAAGGATCCACCCGATAATCCAAATCGAACCCCAGGACCAGTCCCAGCAGGTGGGCCGCTTCACAGAGCGCGGCCATCTGGACTTCAGGACCGACCCCCGCGTCAAGTGCCGCGGAATCGGCCAGTTCTTCCCGGAGAACCGCATGGCTCTCCAGGGACCTCAGATTCTCAGACGAGCCCTTGGTCATCGGCGCCAGAACAATACCTTTGGTTCTCAATGTCGCCAGTAACATCGCGGCGGAAAGAAAGGTGCCCGGCATATTCTCCAATCCGGCCGCCCGGACATTCACGAGCGTATAATCAAACTCGCTCATCCATCGCGTGTCCCGACGCCGGAGAATGGGGCTCTCGGAGGAATGCATCAAAGCGACCCGCCGAAAGAAATCCGCGGTGACCGGCAAGCCCATGCGGAGAAGCTCGGCGGACGGACGGAGAAGATAGCCGTCGGACTCATACTCCCGGAACAGAGCTGCCGCAGACGCCGCCTGGGCATCATCGGCCGGGAAAAGCCGGGAGAGACGTTTCCATAAGTTGCGGGGTAGGGCCTCCATGGTGTCCATTCTACCATGAACACTACCCGTGGTGTACAATAGGATGATGAGCCAGCGATCCCGCCCGGACCACTGGACCGTGAAGGCCCGAAAAATGGGCTATCCGGCCCGTTCGGTCTTCAAACTCCAGGAAATTCAGGAAAAATGGTCGCCGATGACGCGGGGCGAACCGGTTCTGGACGTCGGGGCGGCTCCCGGCAGCTGGACCCTTTACGCACTGAAAACGCTGGGCAGGGGCGCTCGGGTGACCGCCGTCGACCTAAAACCGCTGAACATCAGTCCGCCGGAAACCGGGGAACTCCGGTTCCGTCAGGGGGATGTCTTTACTCAGGAGGCCGCCGAATTCCTGGCGGAAGGAGGCCCCTACGGATGCGTTCTCAGCGACGCCGCCCCGGCCACGTCGGGAAACCGGCTGGTGGATTCCCGAAAATCATATGACTTGGTGATGCGTGTCATCGATCTTGCCCAGGAGCATCTGGCCATCGGCGGCAATCTGGTGGTAAAAATTTTCCAGGGCGGGGACGAACAGGAGGTTCGAGAGCGCATCAAAGGTCTCTTCGCCGAATCCAAGACGTTCAAGCCGAAGGCCGTACGCAGCGAATCGATGGAAACCTACATAATCGGAAGACATTTTACCGGATCGGCCGGGACGGGGTGAGAATAAAGTCAATTTCGGATATAATTAACGAAATGGGCAAATCAGGCTTACAGCCAATTGGAGTCATCAACACAAGGATGGAGAATATGACCAACGGTATCTTCTATGTGACGGTCAGGGACGACTACGAGAAAGACAGACAGGATTATTTCCCTTATATTGCGTCGGCCTATACCGCCATCGCCAAAAATTTCAAGAAGGGCAAAACCTACCCGGTTCTGTCCGTCAAGCATGCCACCCTCATTGCGGACGACGAAAAGAACGTTGAAACATCTCAGTTCCTGGTACCCACCGAAAACGGCAACTTCATTTGGGTGCAATCTGAGATATTCCGCTTCGCAGGCGTCACTCCGGACGAAAAATAGTCTCCATGAGGATCGGCACGGCCCGGGACGTACGTCGGCTGGATTCCTCGGTTATCGCCGACTATGGCATACCCCAGTCGGTTCTTATGGAGAACGCGGCCATTGCGGCCCGTGACGCCATCGCGGAACTATGGTCGATACCCGGTCGGGACATCCTGGTGGTCTGCGGGTCGGGCAACAACGGAGGCGACGGGTATGCCCTGGCAAGACTTCTGTACACACGGGGCGCCGCCGTCACCGTGCTGGCCGCAGGCGTTCCGGAAAAAAGCGGCGGCGCGGCGGAGAATGCTCGGATTGTCGGTCGCCTCCCCCTGGAAGTTCTTCGTCTGGACGCCTCACCGGACCCGCCTCTTCTGAAAAAGCTGGATTTCAGCCGTTACGACCTAATCGTCGACGCCCTCTTCGGCATCGGACTCTCACGGGAACTTGAGGGCCGGATGGCCGCACTTGTGAAAGGAATCAACGAATCCGGAACCGCCGTCCTTTCTCTGGACATACCTTCGGGAATCGATGCCGATACGGGTGCCGTTCTGGGAACCGCCGTTCGAGCCGACGCGACAGTCGCGTTCGGCATACCCAAGAGGGGCAATCTCCTCTATCCCGGTTATGAGCTCGGAGGCCGATTGTACCTTTCGGAAATTTCTTTTCCGCCGGAAGTAACCGGGGATGAATCCATGGCCTTGTCCGTGAACGTCCCTCCGCTTCTCCCACCCAGAAATCCGGCGGGACATAAGGGAAGTTTCGGCAAGGTTCTGGTCATCGGCGGATCGGCGGATTATCGAGGAGCTCCCGCCCTGGCGGCGATGGCGGCCTTGAGGTCCGGAAGCGGCTACGTACGCCTGGCCGTACCCGCCGATATTGTGAATCAGATATTCCCCCTGATACCCGAAGCGGTTTTCATACCCCGGGAGAGCACGGGACCCATGGGCAGCGAACATACCGACGATTTGATCGAACATGCCGCCGCCGCGGATTCCGTGGTTCTCGGACCGGGTCTGTCCACGGCGCCTGAATCGATTCGACTTGCCAGGGATCTCATCGCCGGAATTGAGAAGCCCCTTGTTGTGGACGGGGATGCTCTGACAGCCCTTTCGGGCAGGGAGGAATTGACCGGCGACCGCGAATTTCCGACCTACCTCACTCCCCATCCCGGAGAGATGGCACGTCTGCTGGGCTCTTCTATTCATGAAGTGGAAACCCGGAGAGTCGAAGTGGCCCAGGAAGCGACGGATCGATACGGCTGCTGCGTCGTACTCAAAGGTGCCCACAGCATCATCGCCCAGCCCGACGGCACTGCATGGATTAACCTGACGGGCAATTCCGGCATGGGAACAGCCGGTTCCGGGGACGTCCTGGCCGGTATTCTGGGAGCCTTGATTCCGCGTTTCGACGATGATGACGCGGAGGTTCTCCGTTTGGCCGTCTATCTCCACGGGTTGGCCGGAGATCTGGCCGCCGAGAAACTCGGCGAGGATGGCTTGAACGCCACCGATATCATCGAATTTCTCCCCGAAGCCCTGCGGTTCCTGACCGGCGGCGGGCCCGTCGATCCCTTTTCAGGGAAAATTCACATCATCTGACCCGCGCCCCTTTGTCCTCCTGTGATTTATCGGATTATGCTGGGAGTAGTCCAAAGGAGTGTCTCATGGTCGTATATTGTGTTTCGGTGCAGGTGAAGCCGCCTCACGTTCAAGATTTCCGTAAAGCAACGAAGGAGAACCACCTGGAAACGTTGAAGGAGATGGGGAACTTGCGTTTCGACGTTCTCCAGAGTGAAGAGGATCCGGCAAACTTCATGCTTTATGAAGTCTATCGCTCTGATGCGGCGGTAATAGAACATAAGGAAACCCAGCATTATAAAACTTGGAGAGAAACCGTCGCTCCCTGGATGGCCAGAGATCGGCAGGGCACAAAGTTTTCCCCGCTTTATCCCAAATCGGAGGAATCGTGGTAGGCGTCTTTCGTCATCTGAGCAATAGAGACCTTCGTTTCGGTTCGGGACGCATCGGAGATCTGCCGGGCCTTGTGCCGAGCACCGGAACGGTGCTGTTCATCACCGGCCGTCACTTTCAAAAGAGTCCGGCATGGTCGATGCTCGTCGGGGAACTTAAGAACCGGAACGTGAAGATCCTCAGCGAAATCGTCACTGAAGAGCCCTCCCCCGAAGTGGTGGACTCCCTGACTGAAACCTCCCGGAACAGCGGTGTTGAGGCCGTTGTCGCCATTGGGGGCGGAAGTGTCCTGGACGCCGGCAAGGCTGTCGCCGCCATGCTCCGTCATGAAGGCGGCGTAACCGACTATCTTGAGGGAGTCGGTCATCTGGAACCCACAGGTGAGACAGTACCGATGATCGCCGTTCCCACCACCGCTGGTACCGGCAGCGAAGCCACGAAGAATGCCGTCATCAGCCGGCGCGGAATTGACGGCTTCAAGAAATCCCTTCGTCATGACGCCTTTATCCCCGGCATCGCATTGATCGATCCCGAACTTGCCGTGGGATGCCCTCCAAACGTGTCCCTCTCCTGTGGAATGGACGCCTTCTGCCAGCTATTGGAATCCTGGGTTTCAACCGGCGCCACACCCATGACGGACGCGTTGGCCAAAGACGGAATGACCCACTTCGCTCAGGGCAGCAGGTTGTTTTCGGAAGGACTTTACGGAGGAGCCGACGAATCGGACTGCCGGAGCCATTTGGCCCTGGCCGCCTACAATTCGGGCCTCACCCTGGCCAACGCGGGATTGGGCAGTGTCCACGGCATCGCCGGACCTCTGGGCGCGTACTGCGAGGTACCCCACGGAGTGGCCTGCGGCCTCCTCCTGGCGCCTGTATTCCGCCGCGTTGTCGCGCACCTCGAGAACGCCGGCGCCGCTGAAGCAGAAACCTTCCTCTCCAGATTAACCCTGGCCGGTTCAATCCTGGGAGATGAGAGCCTCGACCATCTTCTGGGCCGATTCGAGGTTTGGTCGGATGATCTTCCGAAGCTTTCGTCCTATGGACTGGAAGAATCTCATGTGGACGCTGTGATTGCCTCGTCTTCCAATAAGAACTCCCCGGTCAGTCTGACGCCGGAAGAGATGAAACGGGCTGTGATGGAGGTGTTTTAATTCGGAAGTAGGTGCTGCGGGCCGGCGGATAGGTGAGATTCAAATC
>JARGFR010000006.1 GCA_029210985.1 Spirochaetaceae bacterium
CCATCGGTACTGCTGAACTGTAATCGAGTCTGATTTGACTTCAATCCCATCCGGGACGTTCAGGGTCGTGCGGACTTTGATTCTGAATTTGAATGTGGACCCCTTTCCGGGCCGGCTTTCCGCATCGATATCGCCTCCCATAAGTCGGGCCAGAGACCGGCAGATGGCCAATCCCAAGCCGGTTCCGCCAAACTCCCGACTTACGGATGCATCATTTTGAGTGAAAGGCTCAAACAGATCCTGCAGTTTCTCCGGTTCAATGCCGATCCCCGTATCTGCGACCGAACCTACCAGAATAAGATTCTCCTTGTTGTTATCCGGTGGTGCCTGTTCCACCTCCAGGTGAACAAGGATCACTCCTTCCCGGGTAAACTTGACCGCATTCCCGATGAGATTCATCAGGATCTGCCTGATCCTCGTCGGATCACCGGTGATGAATCGTGGAACTCCATCACCCACCTCTCCCCGGAGGTCAATTCCCTTCTCTTCAGCCGAAGGACTGAGCAGAGCGATCGTTTCGGCCAGGTAGGTTTTCAGATTGATCGGCAGTTCTTCCAGCTCCATTCTGCCCGATTCCACTTTCGCAAAGTCCAAGACATCATTGATGATGCACAGGAGGGTGTCGGCAGCGCCTTTTATATAGCCGAGGTACTCCTCCATCTCGCCGGCGGGATTTGATTGAAGAGCCAGTTCGGTCATACCCAGAATCCCGTTCATCGGCGTGCGGATTTCATGGCTCATTCGCGCCAGGAAGGCTTGTCGGGCCACAGCTTCCGCCTCCGCATTCACCCGAGCCCTTTCGGAGGCCATTTCCCGGCGCTCTTGAGCCGTAATGTCCAGCAGGAGATATGCCACCCACGGACCGCCGATGGTGCGCCGATAAGGAATGGCACGGATATCAAAGAAACACATTCCACGCCAGGGAAGTTTGAACGGTTTCTTCCGAATCCGTCGGATCCGGCCGGATTTAATGGCCTCAACCCCTTCTTCCGCCAGTAAACCGACGACATCCGAAGGAAGAAGGCTGTCGATGGAACGGCCCCGGGCGGCCGAAGGTGCAATCCTCACCAATAGAGACGCCTGTTCGTTGATATACATCAGAGTACCGCTCTGATCGGTGAAAAAAATGGCGACATCCAAATCGTCAACGATATCCTGGAATACGCCGGTGGGCAGTTCCGTCATTCCTGAGCTCCTGAGGTGAGTATCTGATAGGTGAAATACAAGGCGGCCAGGGCGTTCGCCGAATCAGCCGCTTCGGGTGGAAAACCGAGTAAGGCTTTTTGAATCGGGACGACTTCCTCCGGCGGCTGGACACCGGCCAGGGCGTCATTGCAGAGTCTCCAGATCATGCCGAAATCCCCGGCCTGCCAAAGATCCGTCAGCAGATCGCTCTTTTCAAGAAGGAAAGCCGTATCCATGGATTCCTCAAGCAGAAGCTTCAATCCCTCGCCGAAGCGTCTGGACTCATCTCGATAGAGAATTCCCAATGGGGGACTCATCCCAAACTGTCGGGAGAGCAGGGTAAAGAGGGTCCGTTCCATTCTCTCGCCATCCCGGGCGGTTTGGCTGGAAAAGAGGTCTTCCAGGTAGGATTTCTCCGGATCCATGTGGAACAACGCGATCATCAAATCCAGGTGCTCATGCAGTCCTCGGGATTCTTTCCATAGTTCCCGGACTCTTCCCAGTTCTTCATTACGGCCGATGCGTCCCAGACTCTTGGCCGCCGCCGCCTGAATACCCGGATCCTGATCCTGCAGCAGCGCGGATAGGACGGACACGGTTCTTTCTCCGGGATAGGCACCCAGGGCGAATATCGCTTTTTCCCGATGAAAGGCCGTGGGCGATGAGGCCTCATCACAGAGGAATCCCACCAGTTCGGGACGCCGGGTGAAAAACAGAGCATCGATGAGCTCACCCTTTTCCTGGGACAGGGGCTCGGCCAGTATTTTTCCTATCTCCGACGAGGCGACCTGGGCCCGGCTGTGTCCCACTGAGTGGACCAGCGTTTTTCGCTTCACCGGATCCGCCGTGCTTTCCAGGTTGGATACCATCTGCCAAGTTCTCAAATTATCGACGTTTGTGAGGATGCGCGCCGATTCGGCCAGTCTCATGCTGCCCGGCTCGTCGATCTTCAGCGCCAGGATAATCTGAAGCGCCGATCCTATTGCGGCGGGCAGGAACACCAGTCCGAAATCGTTGATGGGAAAGAATTCCGAAATCCGGGCGGACAGATCGGCGAGAGATCCGGCGCTGAAACCGACAATGATGGCCAATATGGAGGTAACGAAGGTTTCCATGGAATTGAATCCCACAGCCCCTTCATCCGGGGTAATGCCCATCAGCAGTCTGTTGGTTGCGAGATTCAATGCAAACATGAAGAACATGGAGAAGAAACCCGCCAAGGCATAAATTTCCAGGTTCAGCGTGTTCGGTATGAATATCCATAATAGAAAAAGTGCCGTTGCGGGAATCGCGGAGAAGAAGAGCAGCGGACGGCTGCCCGCCTTAGCCGCCACAGGCCGGAGCGTCAGGCTCGAAATCAGAGCGGCCAGGGCACCGGCGATGGTGTAAAGGAATATCTGAGCCGAATCGAGACCGGCCGATCGTCTCAGAAAGGGCACGGTCATGGCGAAGAATATGGTCTGAGCCAGGGATATCCACCGGAGGAAAAGGACTTGTCTTGATGATGAGAGTCCCATCGACCGGCGGAATATGACAAAAAGGTTTTCACCTTTCTGGTAGTCCACTTTCGTTCGATTCGGTATCCGTCGAAAGCTGAACGCCGCTGCGGTATTGGCAATGATGCCGAAAATGGTCAGTCCCACCAAACCCGGAAGCTCGGCGATCCGTCTGACGGACAAGATGAGGAAGCTGATGAATCGCGCCATAATGGATGTGCTTTGAAAGGATGAAGCGTTCCGATAGATGACATCGCTCTGAGTTCTGTTCACCATCAGGCGCTTCTGCACCGTCGTCACCATCGCCACGCCGGCGGTGCGGGAGAGGCAGAAAAGGGCATAGAGCACCATAATCAGCACCACCGCCGGTTTGCCGTCGATATACAGCAGTGCGATGTAGGGCAAGCTCACGAAACCCCGGGTCATCCACGCCCAGAAACCCACCGTGACGACGTTCTTTCCCTTGAACAGGCGTGGAATGATGAGAAGAAAGATACCGGAGATATGAAGCATTGCCGAAATCAGTCCGAGCTCGAGGTTGGTGGCGCCGAAGTAAATCGCCAAGAGCGTCACTGTCGCGTCGCCCAGGAATGATATGCCGAATCCGTTCAGAGCGGAGAATTTCAGGAACAAACGGCCGCCTTTACGACGTTCCGAGCGTGAAAGATATATGGTGCGATTCAATGGTGCTGTCTTCTTCATGGTAACAGTTCCTGAAAAAAACGATGTTTGGCGTAACCCGCGAGTTCTACTGTGGTTATCCCTTATAGAAATGCAAGGCCCGGGGTTTCCTCCTTTTCCCGGGGGCCTATATCTGGATCCCTTCGCGGAGCGCCGCTTTCAAGCAATGTTATTGTTTGGGGGCGGCGTTTTTTTTGTGGAAAATTCCGGCCGGAACATCATCAGATCAGTCCACCTCTCTCATATCCGGATCCTGGGATGGATCGGCACTCTTCATAAATTCGTGTTCTTTGCGAATATGAGCCAGGTAATCGTCGACGATCCATGTTCGGCCGGTTTCGGTCACCATGGCGAACGCAGAATCGGCGTCGGCGGGAAGTATACTCCTGAAGCAGCGCATCAGGGCGACGGCATTGCGTTTGTCGGCGCCGGCGATAAGCGCGCTTCGTTTTTTCCCCGTTCGCGGGACCCCTCCCGGCCATTTGCCGACGGCGACGGCTTCGGCGGCTTCGGCGGTATTCTGTTCGGCGACCTTTTCGGTGATAGGCGCGACAATGACGGCCGAGGAGTCACCTCCGGCTTCGGAGAATGCCGTTAAAGCGGCCTGAGCTTCGGTTTTTGCAAAACTGTCGAGTAAGATGATGATTTTTCCGTTCAGATTCATAATTCAATCATAATGAGACCGGCCTTCCATTGGTACAGGGATTTCTCGTTCTCTCTGTGGAGATTTGCCCACCGGTGCCTTTCCTGCCTATTTTAGGACTGTCGGTTATTCCCGACGGAGGTTGGCAATATGCAAGACCGTTACACCATTAAAAGCCGAGAGGCCCTCGAGGCGGCCGCCCGCATCGTAGACGATTTGGGCCATGCCCAGTTGGATATCGAGCACATTCTGGCGGCCTTGGTGAGGCAGGAAGACGGTATCGTTCCCCATCTGCTCTCCCGTCTTGGAGTCACCCCGTCCCAATTGGATGCGGATCTGAACGGACTGCTCTCCTCTAAGCCCCGGGCTTACGGCGACACTGTGCAGAAAAGCATGACGCCGGCGGCCGCGGGAGTCATGCGGGCAGCTGAAAAGGAAGCGGACACCTTGAAAGACGAATATGTCTCGGTGGAGCACTTCCTGCTCGCCATCGCCGCTTCAAAAAGTGCCTCCTCGGATCTCCTGAAGAACCACGGTGCGGACAGGAATGCCATACTTTCGGCCCTCAAGGACGTCAGGGGTGGACAGAGAGTGACCGACCAGGATCCCGAAGGCAAGTTCCGGGCCCTGGAGAAGTACACCATCGATCTGACTCGCCGTGCACGCCAGGGCAAACTCGATCCGGTAATCGGTCGGGATGATGAGGTTCGACGGGTGATGCAGGTACTCAGCCGTCGGACCAAGAATAATCCGGTACTCATCGGCGAGCCCGGAACCGGAAAAACAGCCATCGTTGAAGGTTTGGCGGGGCGTATCGTTGAGGGCGATGTCCCCGATTCCCTCAAAGGCAAACGGCTTCTGGCTCTGGATATGGGATCCCTGGTGGCAGGCGCCAAGTACCGGGGAGAATTCGAAGAACGCTTGAAGGGGGTTATCCACGATGTTACCAACGGAGATGGAAGCATCATCCTGTTCATCGACGAGCTCCATACGGTTATGGGCGCAGGTGCGGCAGAGGGCGGCACGGATGCGTCCAATCTCCTCAAGCCCGCACTGGCCAGGGGTGAACTCCACACCATCGGCGCCACAACTCTGGATGAATATCGGAAGCATATCGAGAAGGATGCGGCCTTTGAGCGTCGTTTCCAGCAGGTCTTTGTCTCCGAACCGTCGGTGGAAGATACGGTGGCCATCCTCAGAGGGCTGAGAGAACGCTATGAGGTGCATCACGGTGTACGTATACGGGACGAAGCTCTCATCGCCGCCGCGTCCCTGTCGAACCGCTACATTACCGCCCGTTTCCTTCCGGACAAGGCTATTGACCTGGTGGACGAGGCCGCCAGTCGTGTGAAGATGGAAATTGAAAGCCAGCCGGTGGAATTGGACGTTTTGGAACGGAAAATCCTGCAGATGCAGATAGAAAAGCAGTCCCTGGATCGCGAAGACGATGAAGCGTCCAAGCAGCGATTGGAAACTCTGGGACGGGAACTGGCCGATCTCTCCTCGGAAAGAGATGCTCTGAAGGCTCAGTGGGAGAATGAAAAAGGCGCCATCGAAGAAATCCGTGCCATTAAACAGCGGATGGAAGAACTGAATGTCCAGGCGTCTCAGGCCGAGAGGGAGGGCAATCTCTCAATGGCTGCTGAAATCCTGCACGGTAAACTTCCACAGGCTAAGAACGACCTCCAGGAGAAGACAAACAAGCTGAAAGAACTACAGGGGGACAAGAGCCTTCTTCGGGAGGAAATCGCCGAAGAGGACATCGCCCGGATCGTATCGGCCTGGACCGGAATACCGGTCTCAAAAATGATGGCATCCGAGCGGGAAAAATACCTGGAACTGGAAGCCATTCTAAAGGAACGGGTCGTCGGCCAGGACCCGGCGGTGAGCTCGGTGGCTGATGCGGTTCGGCGAAACCGCAGCGGTCTTTCCGACCCCAACCGCCCATTGGGCTCGTTCCTCTTCCTCGGTCCCACCGGGGTGGGTAAAACAGAATTGGCCCGGACCCTGGCGGCCTTCCTCTTTGATGATGAGCGGGCGCTCACACGCATCGATATGAGCGAATATATGGAAAAATTCGCCGTTTCCAGGCTGGTAGGAGCCCCTCCCGGATATGTGGGATATGAAGAGGGCGGTCAGCTGACCGAAGCGGTGCGGCGCAGGCCCTATTCGGTGGTGTTGTTCGATGAAATAGAGAAAGCCCATCCCGATGTCTTCGATCTGCTTCTCCAGCTTCTGGATGACGGCCGGCTCACCGACAGTCAGGGCCGTGTTGTTGACTTCCGTCACTCCATCATCATCATGACCAGCAATCTGGGCTCCGGACTGATTCTCGAAAACGGAGTGACCGAGGAGACCCGCGCCGCGTTGAATGAACGTCTCCATGGAGCGTTTAAGCCGGAATTCCTCAACCGAATTGATGAAACCATCATTTTCGAATCTCTCGGGAAAGAGCAGATACGCGCGATTCTCGATATCCAGACCGCTCATTTGGGTGAACGCCTGTCGGAGAAGAATATGACACTGGATCTAACCGATGCGGCCAAGGATCTGATTGCCGAAAGAGGTTTCGATCCGGCTTACGGTGCCAGGCCGCTTCGCCGATCCATTCGGGATCTGGTGGAAAACCCCCTGGCAAAACTGCTCCTGGCCGGCGATTTTACCGACGGAGACACGGTGAAGGTGGACGTGAAGGACGGAGAAATCGTATTCAGCGCGGCGCCGTGAGGTGCGGCGGTTTCATTTCATCACTCTATTCAGCGTTTGAGGTAGGAGAGCTCAGGGGGCAATACGATGTTGTTGCCGAATTTGTCTTCGCCGTATCCGTGTTCCGCCAAAGTTCGGATATCTTCCAGAACCCTCATATCCCCTTGGAAACTTACTGTGTCGCCGCTGACAATATCGATTTTGCCCATGGCCAGATAGAGAGCGATGGCACGTTTGATGAATTCCGCGAGGGTCTCATTCTCATAAGGTTTGAGATCCTCAAAGGAAAAATCATTGTTGTAGATCATGATTTTCTGCTTCTCCAGCAGATCCAGGAAAATTACTCTCAATATTTTCTTCATCAAGGGTTCGTCGTATGTTGCTCCGGCGTCATTCTTGATGAGTTTATGCTCCATGACATACCGGGCGACCGCGTCCCGTTTTCGTCGATTGAGCTCTTCGTTGGCCCTGAATAGTTCCAGGGGCAGGGAAGCATCGTAGACCGCGGACCCCAGGAGCATGGTGACTTCGCTTCCGTAATGAATGGCGATTTTGGCGATGAGTGTCGACGGTCGGACATGGAAGCCCCGATAGTTCGGGATGGGAACGACAATTTCACCTTGAACGGCATAGGACTTGAGGATATCCCGGCATAGTTCTGTGGCGGCGAGAATATATTTATCTGAAAAGGCAACAAAATACCCGATGATGATTCCCAGAAGTTCCTTGTTGGATATCGGCGGTTTTAGCTTTTTATTCCAATTTTTGGACGCGTGCCGTTCGTAGAAATGGGTGAGTGTCTCCGCCGTGTCGAGAAGGTGGAAGATGACGGTAATATGTCCTCTCATCACCGGAAGCTTTTTATCCATCTCGGCGATGTCGGAACCCGAGAGGTAAGTGTCGTAAAGAGACTGAAGGCTGTGAAAGTTATTGGAGAGGGAACGAAGGCGTTCCTCACTCACCACATCTGGAATGCAGGTATGGTATTGGTCGGGTTCGATTTTTCTGTAGATGTCCAGCCAGGTGCTTTTTTCCGCCAGATTCAACAGATTCGTCGCCAGATAAACAGCCGTATCCCTGGGTTTATGCACCGAACGACCCTTACGATTCGCCTGAAGCACTCCCTCCATGGGAGGATCATGAAAATGAAAGTCTTCCAAGGGCCGCAAATCATGATTTAGATTCATCTTTTTTGCCAAATTCATGAAGCCGGCCGATGCTTTTGAAAAAGAGGACATGAGCAGGTTTCTGGACTCTCGGGTGGCGCCGATGAAATCACCGTCAACATCCAGAAGCTGATACCCGTCCGCAGACAAATAAATATGAAAGAGATTATAGATAACCCGGCTGAAAGCTTTAGCCAATGCGGCGGTCATGCGGACCGGCGACCAATACTCGTTATTCGGCGCGCCGAAAGCATCGAGCATCTCTTCGCATTTCGAGGCTTCCAACAGCATTCTGCCGATGAGTTGACGAGGAGTCTCTTCGGGATTCAGGTCCGTCATCGCCGATAGAAGAGAGATAAAATCCCTTAAATCGGTTTGGATCAGCGGGCCGAGTTCTTCATCTTTGATGATATGCATTGCCACTGCTCTTACAGTGGTCATACTTTTCTTGGAAGATTTATGCAATACAATTCACCAAAATACCCAAAATGAATCAGTGAGGAACCATGTTTAACCCGAAAAATGACTTTCAACCCACCTGGCAACCCCGGAATCAATCGATCGCTCATGACGACTCTTTTATCCTTGTGAGTCGACCGGGCGGTGATGTTCTGCTGCCTCATGGATTTACCGGTGATTTCCCTAATATCACCGATCCATTTTCATTACCTGCGGATTGGACACCGATCCAGATCGGAACATTAAGTGGTTCTCCGGTGTTTCTTATTTCCGCTCCCCCTGATGCTCCCTCACCGGACGGCCTGGAATGGAGCAGCCCACGGCCGTTTATGGGCGGCCTGGAATCCGGTCGGATGGAAGCGTTGTGTCGTGCTTCCATGTTGGCCAGCTGGGATTACGACCACCGATTTTGCGGACGCTGCGGTACAGCCACACTGCAGGATCCGGCAGAGGCGGCCCGATGCTGTCCCGCATGCGGCCATCGGGCTTATCCTCGGGTTTCACCGGCGATGATTGTTCGAATTGTGTCCGATTCTCAGGCCGGATTTGACGGCCCGAGAATTCTTCTGGCTCACAACCGACGTTTCTCCGAAAAAATGTACAGCTGCGTCGCCGGCTTTGTTGAATCCGGTGAAAATCTGGAACGGACCGTACTGAGGGAAATCGAGGAAGAAGTCGGTCTTACAGCGTCTTCCCCTCGATATATCACCTCTCAAGCCTGGCCGTTCCCCCATTCCCTGATGCTCGGTTTTGAAACCTTCGCCCATGGAACTCCCGTTCCCGACGGCGATGAAATCACCGATGCCGGGTGGTTCAGCCCTGACTCCATGCCTCAAATCCCGCCCCACGGCACCATCGCACGAGTCCTGATTGACGGTTGGCTGGAGACTGTTGTTTGATACGGTCTCTTTGTTCCCCCAACACCGGGCTCCGTATATACTCTATGCCCGGAGGCCCGAACAATGAGTAAACTGTGGTCTAAGGGTTACGAATTGGACGCCATGGTGGAGGATTTCACCGTGGGAGAAGACTATATACTTGATGACAGGCTCATCTCCGCCGATGTCCTGGGCAGTCTGGCCCACGCCACGATGCTGGAGAGGGTGAGACTCCTGGACCATGATGCCCTGACGGCCCTTCGCAGGGGCCTCCTGACGATTCTCGACGAGCACGAGAATGGAAGTTTCACCATCCACCGATCAGATGAGGATGGTCATACGGCGATTGAAAATCGACTTGTCGATCTGGTGGGAGATGCCGGAAAGCGCATACATCTGGGCCGGAGCCGAAACGATCAAGTGCTCACCACCCTGAGAATCTGGATGCGCCATTATCTGTTTCACTCCGTGGACGTCGGCGGCCGTTTGGTTTCCAGTCTGCTGGATTTTGCTGAGACATATCGCGATGTGCCTATGCCGGGACGTACCCATATGCAGCCGGCGATGCCCTCTTCGGTGGGACTTTGGTCCGGCGGTTTCGCCGAACAGCTTCTGGACGATCTGAGGTGTCTTGCCGGCCTGTTTCCCTATTTTGACCAATGCCCGCTGGGTTCCGGAGCGGGGTATGGGACGCCTCTGCCCTTGGATAGGGAATTTACCGCTTCTCTTCTGGGATTTTCCCGTATTCAATCCAATGCCGCTTACAGCGGATTGTCCCGGGGCAAATTTGAATCCCGACTCCTTGATTCCCTGGATCAGATAGCCATCACTCTTTCGAAACTGGCCACCGACCTCATCCTCTTCTCCCTGCCTGAGTTCGGATGGTTTTCACTTCCCCAGGAGCTCTGCACGGGTTCCAGCATCATGCCCCAGAAACGCAATCCCGATGCTCTGGAACTGATGCGTTCCAAGGCCGCATCAATCGGTGCGTTTGCCGGTCAGGTGAAATCAATCATTCGTTCTCTCCCCTCAGGCTACAATCGAGATTTCCAGGATACCAAGGATCCTATGATGAAAGGTGCGGACACCGCTCTTTCCATGATGGAAGTGAGTGGTTTGACGATAAGGAATCTCGGAGTCAATGAGGATAAGCTGCTCGCGTCTTTCAACGACGGGATTTTCGCCACCGACGCTGCTATCTCATTGGTGGCCGAGGGTATGTCCTTCCGTGACGCATATCGTGAAGTCGGAACACATCCCGAGCGCTATTCCGGGAGAAATCCGAAGTCGGCCATTCTCGATAGAAGAAGCACGGGCACAGCCGGGAACCTGGCACTCGAGACGGCCGGGAGCGGACTGCTGGATATTCTGGAAGAGAACCGGGAGCACAGAAGTACGGTGGAAGCCGCTCTGACGAAGCTCGCCGGACGAGAAGTCACCATCATCTAATCCTCGGTGAGTTCCTGAATCTGCTCGATGAGATCCTTGAGTTTCTGATTTTCGGCCTCACTGCCAGCCAGTTCGGTTTCCAGAATATCTCCTCTTGTCTTTTCCATCTCCAATTGGGCCTGTATCTCCGCATTTCTGGCGGCGATTCTCGCGGCTTCTCTGCTGGATTCATCCGCCAGGTTCGCCTGATCGGCGAAAGTGCTCTTCAATTCGGCCAGCCGCCTCTCGTAGTCTTCTTTCAGGCGTTCCACAAGGGGCCGTACCTCGGGTTTCTCAGCGAGAGTTTCTTCCACCCCGAAGGGTATCAAGTCGATTTCCAGATAGGTATCGGAGTCGGCTGTCAATTCAAAGGCTTTATCTTCGAATCCCCTTCTGCGTACCCGGACGTCGATCACCGAATCCTCCGGCAGCAAGCTTCTGAATCGGCCCGTTCCGGTCTTGAGTCCGTCGATGTAAATATCCGAGTCCGGTGGATTGACAACGATTTCCACCAGTATCGGCTTCGGAGCTTCGGCAAATCCGAAGGGCATGGCCGGCAGGGGTGCCGCCGATGCCAGTCTGGCGCGATTCGTGTCGCTTAACCGTGCAACCTTTGCGGGTGGAGCATCGGGCCGCACATCGAGCTGCTGTTCCGGTCCCACGGAAACTCTGCCGCCTTCGACAGCCCCCCTGACCGCGACATTCCCTTCACCAACCAGGAGTAATGTGCCGTCGGCGGATTTCAAGATAACAAATTCGGTGCCGCGAACCTCGTATTCCGTGCCGTCCGCTTCAATGACGATGGATTCGGAATCCTCAAGCTTTTCGACTTTATAGGACAGGGATCCGGTGAGAATCTCTGTCCGAAGTTCCAGTTTCTGGTCGGCCCCGGTGAGGCGCATGAATCGAACCAATGTATCACTGCCCAATAAGGCGCTGCCCTTATCCGCAAATTGGACCTGGGCAACAGCGCCTTCGGTAACTTTCACGACATCTCCGGGCTGCAGAATTTCCCCAGGGAAAGCCGGGATGGTTTCATCCCCGCGAATGACGTATACCGGACCGGCGATGTGGGTGATGACGGCGGATTGCCCTTCCGGAAGTGGCGGTGCTTTTGTGACCGGATTATCCGTCAGGCTGCCGTAGAGTGTGACACCGCCCAATGTGAAAAGGATGCCGATAATTCCACCCAACACGACACGCAGTATGGGTTTCATCGTTTCAGCCACCATGAGATTTGAGTCGTTCAAGGATGAATGAGCGCAGATTGGCGTCCATTTCCTTCGATCCCTGTTCCATCAATGCCAAGAGCCGGTTTTTGTTATATGGACCATCGGACATCAGCAATGATTTGCTCTCCCCAGTCGATGTTCTCACTCGCTTCCAGGTGATGGTTCGGGTGCCGGCGAGTTTGTCGTAGCAGATCTGGAATCCTTCGAGTTTTCGATCTAGGTCATACCAGAGAATCAACTCCAAATCCTCGTCAACAAACCATCTGCGGAACGGTTCACCCTCAATCTGTCGAACTTTTTTCAATTCACGAAGCATCGTTTTGACATTCTATACCTCATGGGAGGACGTTTCCAAGAATGCGCAGGAAAAAGGAAGGGCCGCCCTTTTCGAGCGGCCCTTCAGGACCCCCCCAAGGGCCCGTCATGCGGAGACTAGCTCAACGCGAATTCGAGGATATCCCCGACAGGTTAGACATGCAAGGGTGAATTGAAGGATATTTTACAAAGAACTCATAATTCGGTGTCACGACCGGTGTTATAATGTCGATTTGACCTCAGGATTTTCGCTTGCCGCGATGAATGGTGGCAAGAGTCAATGCGGTGACGGCGACAATGTAAGGCAGGGCGAGAATCAGTGTACCGGAAACGCCTTCTATCCCCTGTGCTCTTCCTGATATAATTTCTATCAGGGAAAATAAATAGGACGCTACTATTATACCGATGGGACTTCGGAAACCCAGCCAGATAACCACCAGCGCAATCCATCCCCGCCCCGAGCTCATTCCAGGGACAAATGCGTCGATTCTCATCACAAGAATCATACCGGCCAAGGCGGCTGAAACGGATGAAATCAGCAGTGCAGTCAACTGTGTTCTCTGAGGCGGTATACCGCGTTCACTGAGGAAAATCGGGGTGGATCCGGCGGTCTTGATTCGCCGTCCGAATTCGGTTCTGTTCATCATCAGCAAGGCGCCGAAACTCAAAGGAATCATGGCCATGGCGAAGATGAGCATTCCCGAGGCCGGAAAGCGGGATATCTCATCGACGCCGAATCTTATGGTGCCCTTATGTCCCCATACGGACTGGGAAATCAGGCCGGCAAGGGAGGGTGCGAGGAGGTTGATGCCCAAACCGGCGATGAAGAGGTTCGCTCCGAGGCCGAGGTGCATGCCGGCCAGCAGCCCGCCGAAAAGGAGTCCGGATAAAAGGGCGGCCAAAGCGGCGAGAATAGGTGATCCTCCGGAGGTGAGCACCCATGCCGCACTGAAAGCCCCGGCGGTGATGCAGCCTTCCAAAGAAATGTTGAGCACACCGGCCCGCTCGGAAATCAATCCGCCCAAGGCAGCCAGTATCAACGGCACTGAGGCCATGGCGACGGCTTCGATCATGCCGACCTCCCACGACCGGTGAGCAGCCGCGTTGTCACAAATAGAAATATGACGGCCTGGACAATGCCGCTCAAGGCGAAAGAAAACCCCGTATGCATCATCGCCGCCCGAGTACCGTGGATGAGCCATGCATAGGCCAATGCCGCAGGAACGATCAATTCAGGCCGGCTTCCGGCAATCAGAGCCACAGCCAGACCGTCCCAGCCCAAGCCTGATGTGAAGCCCTGAACAGCCTGTCCGCTGTCCAGGAGGGCCGCGGTGCCCGCCAAACCATACAAACCTCCGGAGGCCGCCATGGATGCCACCGCAATCCGACCTGTGCGAATTCCGCCGTATCGGGCGAAAACCTCGTTGGCGCCCTTAAGCCGCCATTCGTAGCCTTTGTGGGTCGATCTCAAAAAGACCGTAGCTCCGGACGCCGCGGCAATAGCCCAAACCACTGGTACTCCCAACCGAGACGGCGGCCACCACGCGGCGATTCGGTATGCGCCGGGCAGGGGAGGTGCGGCGATCAGATAACTTCCGACATCTTTCATCGGTCCCCCCAGGAGAACCTGCCCCACCGGAAGAACGGCGGCTGAAATCAGGAATGTACTGATGAGTTCATCAACTCCCCATCGTGCGCGAAGGCCTCCGGAGACGGCTCCGAGAGCGGCTCCCGCAGTTATGCCCACCAGGACCGCGATGAACGGTGCGATATGACGGGGCAGAGACGGAAACGCCAGGGCCAGAGCCGCGGCGGTGATTCCTCCGAAGAGAGCCTGACCTTCTCCTCCCAAGTTGAATGAGCCGGCACGGAACGCCAGGGCTGCGGCCAGGCCGGCGATGGTGAGTTTGGCCGCCGACTCCAGGACATTGCCGAATGCCAGGCTGCTCATTGCCGGTCCTGCGGCCAGGTAAGCTATCGCCCTGCCGGGTTCGTCGCTGAGAAGTGCCGTGACGGCGGCCGTCACCGCCAAAGCCGCGGCCAGGGCGATGGAAGGCGAAGTCAGTGGATTCAATCTCTTCATACCGTCTCCAGATTATCGGCGATGAGCCGCATCGCGGCTTCTCTATCCCAGGATGAAGTGTTCAATATTTCCGAAAGTCGGCCGCCGGAGAGAACAGCCATACGATCCGAGAGTTCCATTGCTTCATCAAGGTCGGAAGCCAGCAGGAGAATGGCGGCACCCTTTCCGGCAGCGGATCTTAATTGACCATGGATGCGTTGACGACTCTTCTCGTCCAGCCCCCAGGTGGGGTCGGCGACAACAATCAAACGGGCGTCCTGGGTGAGTTCACGCTGGAGTATCACTTTCTGGATATTTCCGCCTGAGAGCTCGTTGAGCGTCTGCCCGGTCTTTCCCTCAATGTCCCCTTCACGCCGCCGATTTTCAGTCCAGCGATGGATCGTGGACGGCGGCAGCAGACCTCGCCGGGTCAGTCTTCTGGATTCCAGCAGTATGAGGTTCTCGGCAAGGGTGGATTCCAGGCTCGCGCCTCTCCCCGTCTTATCCGAGGGCACGTATCGCAGTCCCTTTTCACGCATGGTAATCGGGTCGGAGGAAACCAATCGACCGTCCAGCATCATACGCCCCGAGTCGGGTTTGACATTTCCCGAAACAACATCCTCCAAAACCCCGAGACCCTCTTCCTTGAGACCCGTGATTCCAAGTATCTCCCCGGAATTCAAATCAAATGTCATCTCGGATAGGACTTTCCGACCGGAGTCTTCCAGTTCGACCCCGGCCAGAGAAAGGCGCGGCGGTTCGATGGATTGATTTATTCTTTGGATGCCGGAATCCGATTCCGTTGTGTCCCTGTGATGTTCGTAAGGATTCCAGTCACCGAATATCTCTGTGGAGATTGTTTCCAGTTCAACAGAATCGATTTCATGTGTACCGACGACGAAACCCTGACGCATCACGGTGACGGTGTCGGCGATACGAAAAACATCTCTCAGCCGATGAGTAATCAGCAAGACGGTGTGCCCTGATGTTTTGAGCGTTTTAAGCAGATTGAAGAACTCATCGGCCCGTCCTTCCTCCCAAGCCGATGCCGGTTCATCCAGAATGAGTATGGAGGGTTTAAACATCAGGGCTGCGGTCAGTTCCGCCCGCTGTCTGCCGGCGGCATCCATACCGGCCGCCCGGGCATGGGGATCGACTCCGCTCAGACCCCACTGTTCGGCAGTCCTTTGAAAGAGATTGACGGCTTCAATGCGGCGGCGTGGTCTCTCGGAGCGTCCGAGGACGGCGGCTTCCCAAGCCGTCAGGTTCGGCGGCCAGACGCTGCGCTGCCTGACCAGGCCGACTCCCGGCAGAAATCCCGGATTTCGTTTTGCCAGATTGAAATCCCCGAATCCCGTCAGAAGCCGGCCTGAATCCGGTCGGAGCACTCCAGCCAGAATATGACCCAGAGTTGTTTTGCCGGCACCATTCTCTCCCACCAGGGCATGAACGGAACCGGGCATGAGACGAAGGGAGGCGTTCCGGCATACCTGAACGCCTGTTGTCGGCCATGTATGGCCGACACCCTTCAAAATCGCCGAAGCATCAGCCATCAAGAGTCCTGAGGCTCAGGTTTCCGGATTTCATACGTTCCAACACCTCGGCCATCTGGTCTGCGATCGACTCGGGAACATGCTTCCGGAAGTCCTTTCCGTCCATGGGAAAATCGACATACCCCTCGACAATACCCAGCCGATTGGACTGTCCCATCTCCATATCTCCGTTAATCCATTGTTCCACCGCTTCGGCGGCGGCTCTGTCCTGGTGTATCACAGCACTGGCCAGAACCGTTCCGGGGGCGAATCCGGTTCCGTCCGAATCGAACCATAGGACATAGGTGCCGTTCTCTTTAGCCGCCGCGATGACGCCTTGATTTGCTCCACCGGCTATGGTGAGTATCACATCCACTCCGTCCTGATACAAACCGGAAGCCAGTTCGCGTGCCTTTTCGGCATCGTACCAGTTTCCGAGAATCCGGACTTCCATTTTGATGTCGGGATTCACCGTGTGCATGCCGATTTCGTATCCGGGCAGAATCTCCCGATTCATCTGGGGATATTCCTGCCCGATGATCATACCGACTTTGAGCTGATCATTGGCCCCTTCCAAATCCTCCGACTCGGTCACCAGGGCGGCGAAATAACCGATCAGGAAAGCTTGCTCCCGGTGGTCGTAAACCAGGTCGCTGACACCATTGCCGGTGAGTCCTGATCCGTCCAGAACCAGAAATTCCTGATCCGGATAGCTCTCGGCGGCCTTTACCGCGATTTCGGACATCGCCGGGTTCGATGTGACAATGAGGCCGTACCGGCCTTCAGAGGCGAGCACCATCAGTTGGTTTTCCCAGGAAGCCTGGTCGAAGCCGCCTTCAACCGTCTTGACTTCGATTTCGGCCTTTTCAGCGGAGACACGGACCCCTTGGTCCATCATCTCGTAAGTGGGACTGCCTTCCAGAACACCGGGCACAAATACCGCTATCGATTGAGTCGCGTTTCCATCGCGATCACCGCATGACGCAGCCAACACCGTGATGACGATGGCTGTCAAAAAAAGAAATCTGTTACGCATGTCTCTTCTCCCATCAGGTATATCCCATGGGAGGGAAAAACGGAAAAGGACGGACCACGGGTATATTATCCGTGTTTCCATGCCCTCTCTCCTATCCAGACTTACACTGTCGGTTCCGGAATTTCACCGTATCCCCCGCGTCTGAAGCTCTGACCCGACCTGCAGAACAGGGCGTTTCGGCTCGACTCGGATTGCGGACTGTCACCGCCGGTCGGGATCGAAATCCCTCCCTCGAGAAAGCGTCGGTTAAAGATAAGACGATCAACCCAAACCGTCAAGGTGTGTCGGATGGGGGCACTCATATGAATGTCGAGATGATTGACCTGGAGCCTGATGAAATCGTATAGTCACATCATTAAATACTGGAGCGACGATACTGCATGAGTTTTGCCAAGCCCACCTCTTTGGGGGTGATAGCCTGCCCCGGCGGAGAAACTTTCGCCGAAGAAATCGTCGCTCATCTAAAAACCATATATCAGCGCCGTTTTGAGAAAAAGGCGCAGTTCATTTCCAAGTTATACGATTTACCGCAAGACGAGACTTTCCGTCAGCTCAATATGTCCGACGATCTGTTGAGTCATCGGGTGACCGCCGTCGGCGGTTCGGAGAAATATCGCTTTCCGTCTTTTAAGATTCCTACCAAATTTACCCGCTTTGCCAATGGTGAAATCAAGACCGAGCTTCTCAGAACGGTCCGGGGCATGGATCTTTTTATTGTTCAGGATGTCGCAAACGAAACTCCGGTCAGGCTTGGCGATGAGATTCGAGAGCTGTCGGTTAATGATCATTTGATGACGCTGTTGACCGCCGTAGACGCCGCCCATCAGGCGGGAGCCCGTCGTGTCTCTTTGGTTCTGCCGTCTTATCCCTACAGTCGTCAGCACAAGAAAAAAGGTCGGGAAGGACTGACGGCGTCGATGCTGGGACGCATGCTGGAAAATATGGATGTGGCCCGGATTATCACCTTGGACATTCATTCCCGGGAAATCGAACACACATTTAAAACCCTGAGTCTGGAAAACCTTCATGCATCCTATCAGATACTTCGAACCGCCAGTTCCTTTATTAATTTGGTAAATGAGGACCTTGTGGTTGTTTCTCCCGATACCGGCGCCATCGACAGAAACAAGTTTTATGCCGACAGCCTGAAGAAGCCTCTTGCCCTGTTATATAAGGAAAGAGACTATGCCAGAACCTCACGCAGTGCCTATGAATCCAACATCATCAATGCCAGGCTGCTCGGGGATGTTGAGGGTAAAACGGTCTTTATGGCGGATGACATGCTGGGCACGGGCGGTACGTTGATAAAAGCGATGAAGCTCATTCGGGAAATGGGAGCCAGGAAGATTATCTGCAGCGTTTCGCTTCCTCTATTCTCGGGTGATGCCGGAAAGCATTTTGACGAAGCATATGAGGACGGATGGTTCGACTACGTCATCGGCACAAATGCCGTCTGTCTTCCTGATGAAATTCTCTCTCGGCCGTGGTATCGCTCGGCCAATGTCTCCAATCTTTTTGCCAGAGCCATCAGCCGGGTGCACCATAACCGTTCGGTTTCCCCGCTCCTGGATAACAGCAAAATGATCCAGCGTATGCTCAGCAAACAGTCACGGCAAAGAGATCCGGATCTGTTCTCCAACGATTCCGGGGGAATCCCGACAAGATGATTCTTGCAGCCGATCTGGGTACCGGGTCACTCAAGGCAGGCCTTCTGGCTCCTGATGGTACGCTGACGGCGCGAGTTCGCATTCCATATCCCCATCCATCGGGCCTTGGACGCGAAGATTTTGATTCATTTCAATGGGAAGATGCCTTCCGTGAAGCTCTGAAGCGACTTCCTCCGGCTCGTCTCTCGGCGGTGGCTCTCAGCGGCAACGGTCCGACGCTGGTTCCCTGCGATGCGGCCGGCATACCGTTGGCGCCGGCGGATCTCTGGCTGCAGAACCGATCGATTCGACATGAAGGAACAGACTCATACTACCTGCCGAAGGCGGCATGGCTGAAAGCTCATGACCACGGCACATGGAAAAATACCCGAATACTTCTCTCATGCCCGGAATGGCTTCAGTTCCGTCTGACAGGTCGGCCGGTGATGGTGCTGCCCAACGAAAGTTTTCGGCGCTATATATGGGATGACCGGCAGCTCTCCGCATACGATCTCGACGCCGGCCTGTTTCCGGAAGTCGTTCCGATGGGTTCGATTGTCGGCGGGGTAACCGGGAATGCTTCGGTTCGATTCGGACTGCCTGTCGGTTTGCCCCTTGTGGCCGTGGGTTCGGATTTTATGGCTGCGCTGCTTGGAAGCGGAGCCATCGAACCCGGCATGGTCTGCGATCGAGCGGGCACAAGTGAAGGAATTAATTATTGCGCCTCACACCCGTCCGGAGACAAACGGCTCCGCGACCTTCCTCATGTCGTTGAGGGGCTATGGAATGCCGCTGTCATTTTGTCGTCCACCGGAGCGGTTTTCGAATGGTACAGGCGTCTGACAGGTCAGGTGAATCGTTCATATGAAGAAACCCTCTCCGCCGTCGCCGATACGACCCCGGGGCAGAGAGCGCCTCTTTTCTTTCCCGGCCCCCGGGGCGATGTACTTTGGGAGTTCGGCGGTGGAAGTTTTCACCTGCTGGAACCCGGACATGGTCCGGCCGAAATGGGTCGTGCTGTAATGGAGGCCATCGGATTTGCGGTTCGACGGGGAGTGGAACTTCTGGAAGCCGCCGGACTGCCCGTCGTCGACATGCGTGTCACCGGCGGACAGGCCCGGGGACGGGTCTGGAATCAGATGAAGGCGGATATCGTTGGGAAACAGCTGTTAATACCGGACATTGAAGACGCGGAATTGGCCGGCGCCGCCGCCTGCGCTTCGGCCGCTCTGGGACGTTCGGAGAATATACTCGAAGCGTCCCGCAACTATGTCCGCATTCGGGAGGTTGTTGACCCGGATGCCGAAGTCGGTGCGGCTTACGATGAAGCCTATGCACGATATCGTGAAGCGGTCGGATCGCTGCTTCATCGGTAGGCACGATCCTTGCATATAAAGACCTCGGATTTCTTTCCCGGTTCGGGTTGACACAATATGGGCCCACGGATATTATCACCTCCGCTTGCATGCCTCTGTAGCTCAGTCGGTAGAGCACAGCCATGGTAAGGCTGGGGTCATCGGTTCAAGTCCGATCGGAGGCTTTCCCCGTCCCGCTGGCTGATGACAGCGGGATCTTTTTGTAAGGGAGTAATCAAAATGGCAAAGACAAAAAAAGGCGCAATTGAAAAGATTGCCCTCCAGTGCAGTGAGTGTAATCGCAAGAACTACACCACTTCCAAAAACCGCAGGAACATCCAGGGAAAGATGGAGTTCCGCAAGTACTGCAAGTGGGACAAGAAAGTCACACTGCATAAAGAAGCCAAGATCAAATAGGTTATTTAGGCCAGTAGCTCCAACGGTAGAGCGCCGGTCTCCAAAACCGGATGTTGTAGGTTCGAGTCCTGCCTGGCCTGCAAAGATATTCAAGGGGTAATGCGATATGAAGAAGATCAAAGCGTTCATCATGGAAAGCTATGGAGAGCTCAAGAAGGTCGTTTGGCCGAGCCGTGATTCTGTGATGGCTTCCGCTAAAGTCGTGATCGTCTCGACTATCGTATTCGCCCTTTTCTTCGGACTGGTGGATTTCGTCCTTTCTCAGGGTCTTTTGGCTCTCTTTAATTTCGTCTAAAGGCCGGGGGATTCCATAATGGCCAAGGGCTGGTACGTCCTACATACATTCACCGGTTATGAGAACAAGGTGGAAAAATTCATCAGGATGATGATGGAAGACGGCACTCTCGGAGATGCCGTCTTTGACGTTAAAGTTCCTTCAGAGGAAGTCACCGAGGTTCGCAACGGTAAAAAGCGGACTGTGAATCGGAAATTCCTCCCGGGGTACATCCTCGTTGAGATGGACCTGCCTGATCGCGGTTGGAAAATACCGTGCGGCGCCATCAGGAAAATTCAGGGAGTGACTGGATTTATCGGGTCCGGTCAGAACTCCAAGCCCCAGCCCATTTCGGCGGAAGAGGCTAAAAGTATTCTTCAGAAGACCGGAGCCATCAAGGCCGAACGCAGAGTCCAGTCCAAACAGGATTTCCAGGTGGGAGAAGAGGTTCAGATTACCGATGGTCCCTTCGAGTCCTTTAAGGGTACTATTGAGGTTGTGAACCAGGAGAAAGGCAAGCTTCGTGTCATGGTGGGCATCTTCGGACGCGCCACTCCCGTGGAGGTGAACTTTTCTCAGGTGGATAAGGGATAGAAATTGCAGTCTGCCCGGCATGTAAGCCGGGATGAGATATAGAAGTGGATGTCGGGATGAGCCCGGTATCCGCATGATAGGTTGGCGGGTTGACGCGTCCAATGACGATCAGTTCGCCTTCTCCGCATCGAGCCCCAAGCAGCAATAGGGGCGAAAGGCATCATGTTGACGCCTTTCTTCGGGAGTCATGCCGTATGTATGACGTTTGTACCGCGATAGGAGGCCAGTAATGGCGAAAAAGAAAGTGACGGCGATGATCAAGTTGCAGGTCCCCGCCGGCAAGGCAACTCCGGCACCCCCGGTTGGACCGGCATTGGGTCCTCACGGAGTCAGCGCGCCCCAGTTCGTGCAGCAGTTCAACGATCGCACGAAGAACTACGAACCCGGACTCACTATTCCTGTGGTCATATCGGTTTACGCAGATCGAAGCTTTACCTTTGAGACCAAGACTCCGCCTGCGGCCGTTCTGATTAAGAAGGCCATAGGACTGGACAAAGGATCCGCTGAACCCCACAAGGTTAAAGTGTCCAAGATTTCTCGAGATCAGCTGAAGCAGATTGCCGAGACCAAGATGCCTGATTTGAATGCGAACGATATCGATGCAGCGATCAGCATCATCGCCGGTACCGCCCGGAGCATGGGCGTCACGGTGGAGGGCTAAGGTATGAAGCATGGCAAAAAATACCGGGAAGCGATGGAAAAGGTTGACGTCACAAAAGTGTATGGAATTGAAGAAGGCGTCAAGCTTGTCAAAGATATGGCCTTTGCCAAATTTGATGAAACCGTCGAAGTTTCGGTCAACCTCAATATGAAAAAGAGTCAGTCGGTTCGGGATACCTTTGTCCTGCCGCATCAATTTGCGGCTGAAAAAAAGGTTCTTGTCTTTGCCAAAGGCGACAAGGCTAAAGAAGCTGAAGAAGCCGGTGCCGCCTATGTTGGTGCCGAAGAATTGGTCGAGAAAATTAAAGGCGGCTGGTTGGATTTCGATATCTGTGTTGCCACTCCCGATATGATGAGGGAAGTCGGTAAACTTGGCCCCGTTCTCGGGCGCCGCGGTCTTATGCCTAATCCGAAGACCAGAACGGTCACGATGGACGTCAAGGGCGCCGTTGCGGAGCTGAAGCAAGGTCGTATCGAGTTCCGTGCCGATAAGGGCGGTGTTGTTCATATGGCGGTCGGTAAAGTCTCGATGGAAAGCGATCATGTGAAGGCCAATATTGAAACCTTCCTGGATGAGCTCTCCAAGAAACGGCCGTCGGACGTGAAAGGCGAGTTTGTCAAATCCGCCAGCGTGTCGTCCACCATGGGTCCCGGCGTCAAGCTGATGGTCCAGGAGTAGGGGGAATAGATGGCTGAAATGAAAGTTCAACAGTACAAAATTGATGCGGTCGCCGAGCTGAAATCCAATTTTGAAGGATTTCGCAGTTTTGTGTTTGCCGACTATCGCGGACTCTCCGTGGAGCAGATAACCGAACTCAGGAATGCCCTTCGCGAAGCCGGTGCCGAGTTCCATGTTGTCAAGAATAACTACGCCAAGATTGCGTTCAAACAAATGGATCATGAGGATGTGGCCCCCTACTTGGTAGGACCGACAGCTATCGCCTATTGCGGAGATGAAGCGGGTCCTGTCGCCAAGGCCATGATCAAGCTGGCCAAGGATATGCCGGTTGAGGTGAAAGGCGGTCTCCTTGACGGAGACGTCTATGATGCCGCCGCGGTGGAAGCGTTCAGTAAGCTGCCCACCAAGTTGGAACTCGTTCAGATGCTTATGGGTACTATGCAGGCACCTGCTCAGAATATGGTCTACGTGCTCAACGGTATTGCGACAAAGTTGGTTCGGACCCTGGACGCTGTCCGGGAGAAAAAGTCTCAAGAGGAATAGAAATGATCGGAGTGTCGGCGTTGCCGAGGCTCCAATTGTTTAAAATTGGGCCTGAGAGCCCGAATGAGCAGCGTCAGTCTTCAAGTGGTTGTCTGCTGTCGCTGACCTAACTACAATAAGGAGAAGATAATATGACTACCGAAGAAATCCTGGATGCCATTGCCGGCATGACTGTTCTCGAAGTTTCCGAACTGGTGAAGGCTATGGAGGAAAAGTTCGGCGTAACCGCCGCCGCTCCCGTTGCCGTTGCCGCCGGACCCGCTGCAGGAGCCGAAGCCGCCGAGGCTGTTGAAGAGCAGTCCGAATTCGATGTTGTTCTCACCGGTTTCGGTGACGGCAAGAAGATCGGCGTGATCAAAGAGGTTCGAGCCATCACCGGTTTGGGTCTGAAGGAAGCCAAAGAACTTGTCGAAGGCGATAACGGCGTCATCAAGGAAGGTGTTTCCAAGGATGAAGCCGCTTCCGTCAAGGAAAAACTCGAGGCCGCCGGTGCGACCGTCGAGGTTAAGTAATCGTTCTGCGATTACGGCCGAATTTCATTAAGTAATTCTCAATTAACCACCGGGGCCTTTGAGGCTTCCGGTGGTTTCATGTCTGGGATTAAATCTCGGAAAAAATGTCCAGGGGGATATGAATGTTCGAAAGAGCGAAAGATCAAAGCCGTTCGTTCATCGGTCACGGTTACGATGAAGTCATCGAACTCCCGGATCTCATCGATGTCCAGCTCTCGTCATACGAGACTTTCCTGCAGCGAGAGGCATTGGTCTCGGGCGGGGAATTGAATCGTCAGGGTCTAGAAGAAGTTTTTCAGACCGTATTCCCCATCGAGAGCGCCAATGGCGAACTCGTGCTGGACTACGAGTACTATACACTCGATTTTGACGCCGTCAAGCTTTCCGAAGCCGAGTGCAAGCGGAAAGGGCTCACTTTCGGCGTACCGATTAAAGCCAGGGTCAACTTGGTATTCCAATCCACCGGTGAGATCCGTCAAAAAGACATCTATATGGGCGATCTGCCCCTGATGACGGACCGGGGTACTTTTATTATCAATGGCGCAGAGCGCGTGGTGGTCAGCCAGATTCACCGAAGCCCCGGAGTGATTTTCAACGAGGAAAAAGGCGTATACAGTTCCAGAATCATTCCTTATAGAGGTTCCTGGCTCGAGTTTGAAATCGATGCCAAGAAGGAGCTGATTTACGCCAAGATAGACAGAAAGAAAAAAATCCTCGGGACCGTCTTCCTTCGGGCCCTGGGTTATGATAGTCGTGAGAAAATCATCGATCTCTTCTATGAAAAGAAGAAAGCGAAGCTTTCAACGAAACGGGATAAGAATGAAGCTCTGGTCGGTTCCATATTGGCGGAGCCTGTTTGGATCGATCAGGAGAGCGGTGAGAAGAAGAAGATGTATCGGGCCGCCGACAAACTCCATCCCCACGATCTGGATGAGTTGGTGCAGGCCGGTGTGAAGACCGTCAGCATTATCGATATGGATCATGAAGACTCACTCCATTCGGATATGGTGCTGGAATGCTTCGATCGGGAGGAAACCCGATTCAACAAAGACGATCCCAATCAGGATGAACCGACCAAAGAAGAAGCACTGTCCACCGTCTACAGTGTGCTGATGCCCGGTGAGCCCATTACTCTCGATGCTGCGGAACGAGACCTCTCTTCTATGTTCTTTTCGTCCAGACGGTACGATCTGGGCCGGGTGGGGCGATATAAGCTCAACAAGAAATTCGATCAAGATGAAAATATCGAAGATTTGGTTCTGAATCGAATAGACGTCGTTCTGACGATGAAATATCTCATCAGCGTTTATGTTGGTGAGAAGCAGGTTGATGATATCGATCACCTGGGCAATCGGCGTGTCCGTTCGGTGGGGGAGCTTCTTGGAAACTCCCTGAAGACGGCATTCAGCCGTATGGAGCGGATCGCCAAGGAACGCATGAGCCTCAAGGAAACCGAGACTCTTAAGCCTCAGGATCTGGTGTCCATTAAGCCCATCGTAGCGGCCATCAAGGAGTTTTTCGGATCCAGTCAGCTTTCACAGTTTATGGATCAGGTGAACCCCCTCTCGGAACTGACCCACAAGCGGCGCTTGAATGCTCTGGGACCCGGTGGTTTGAGCCGTGACAGAGCCGGATTCGAAGTGCGGGACGTCCATTACACTCATTACGGCAGAATGTGCCCCATCGAAACTCCCGAAGGACCGAATATCGGTCTAATCGTCTCCCTGGCAAACTATACCAGAATCAATGATTACGGGTTTCTGGAAACGCCCTATCGAAAGGTTGTCGACGGCGTGGCATCCCGTGAGGTTCAATATCTCTCGGCTATCGATGAGGAGAAATACTTCATTGCCCAGGCCAGCGCTTCCATTGATGAGAAAGGAGCCTTCACCGATAAACTCGTAGCGGTTCGCCGAAACGGGGACTACACGGTCAGGGAGCCCAGTGAAATCAGGTACATGGATGTATCACCGCGTCAGATTCTTTCGACCGCGGCGTCTCTTATTCCATTCCTCGAGCATGACGATGCAAACCGTGCCCTGATGGGATGCAACATGCAGCGTCAGGCCGTTCCACTGCTGTTCCCGGAAGCTCCGATTGTCGGAACAGGGATGGAGAGCAAGGCCGCTTATGACTCGGGTGTTCTCACAAAGGTGGTGAAGGACGGTACGGTTTCCTATGTGTCTTCCACTTTTATCGAAGTGAAGAACGTCGACGGTGAAACCGATGTCTACGATCTGGTGAAATACCAGAGAACCAACCAGGATACCTGTTTCAATCAGCGGCCAATTGCCAGGGTGGGGGACAACGTGAAAGTCGGTGATGTTCTCGCCGACGGACCCTCAACCAAATTCGGTGAGTTGGCCCTTGGACGGAATCTGCTGGTGGGCTTCGTACCGTGGAACGGCTATAACTTCGAGGATGCTGTTCTCATCTCCGAAAAAGTGGTGAAAGAGGATTACTACACCTCAATCCACATCAAAGAGTTTGTTACCGAAGTGCGGGAAACCAAGCTCGGCCCGGAAAAGCTCACCCGGGATATCCCCAATATGGCGGAAAAATCTCTGGAGCATCTGGACGGCGAAGGAATAGTCCGTATCGGAGCCACGGTCAAATCCGGGTCCATATTGGTGGGAAAAGTCACTCCCAAGAGCGAAACCGAAACCACGCCGGAGTTCAAGCTCTTGAATTCCATCTTCGGTGAAAAGGCCAAGGAAGTCAGGGATACCTCGTTGAAACTTCCCCATGGAGTCGGTGGGACGGTCATCGATGTCCAGCGGCTCAAGAGAAGCGAAGGGGACGATCTGAACCCCGGAGTCGATGAAGTGGTCAAGGTCCTTATCGCCACGAAGCGAAACCTCAAAGAGGGCGATAAAATGGCAGGCCGCCATGGGAATAAAGGTGTCGTCGCTCGGGTTCTTCCCGAAGAGGATATGCCCTACACCGATGACGGCATGCCCTTGGACATTTGTTTGAATCCCCTGGGCGTTCCGTCTCGTATGAACATCGGCCAGATTATGGAAACCATGCTCGGAATGGCGGGCGCTCAATTGAGCAAGATGTACACGACGCCGGTTTTCCAGTCGGCTTCCACCGAGGAAATCTCTGATGAACTGGAGAAGGCCGGGCTGCACAGAGCTTCGAAAATGACGCTCCACGACGGTTTGACCGGGGAAGCGTTCACGAATCCGGTTTTCGTGGGCTATATGTATTATCTCAAACTGCATCACTTGATTGATGATAAAATGCACGCCAGATCCACCGGGCCCTATTCACTGGTGACTCAGCAGCCCTTGGGCGGTAAAGCTCAGTTCGGCGGCCAGCGTTTGGGCGAGATGGAAGTGTGGGCTCTGGAAGCGTATGGTGCCGCCAATACGCTGCAGGAGCTGATGACCATCAAATCCGACGACATGACGGGACGTGCCAAAATTTATGAAAGCATCGTGAAGGGCGATCCGGCCACTTCGGCGGGAATCCCCGAGTCCTTCAACGTCTTGGTTCAGGAACTTCGAGGCCTGGCCTTGGATGTCCGGATCTTCGACTCCAAGGGCAAGCAGCTTCCGTTCACCGAGCGTGACGAAGAGCTGCTGAATCGCCAGGGCGGACGGTTCTAGGAGGAATCGATGAAAGAAATCCAGGATTTCGACAATCTGATGATAAAACTGGCCTCGCCGGAGCAAATCCGAGCGTGGTCGTATGGTGAAGTCAAGAAACCGGAAACCATCAACTACCGCACACTGCGTCCGGAAAAGGACGGCCTGTTCTGCGAACGTATATTCGGTACCACCAAAGAATGGGAATGTTACTGCGGTAAGTTCAAATCGATCCGATATAAGGGCGTCATCTGCGACCGCTGCGGCGTTGAGGTCACCCATTTTAAAGTTCGACGTGAACGTATGGGACATATTGAGCTGGCTTCTCCGGTTTCCCATATCTGGTATTACCGGTCCGTTCCTTCTCGAATGGGTCTACTGCTCGATCTGTCCATCGCGGCACTTCGCAGCATCCTGTACTACGAAAAATATGTCGTCATCGAACAGGGCGATACGGAATTGAAGATGATGCAGCTCCTCACCGAGGAGGAGTTTGCCGAGGCCCGTGAACGTTTCGGGATGAGCTTCACCGCCGGTATCGGCGCCGAAGCCGTCCGCACACTTCTTGAAAACCTTGATCTGGATGCGCTGTCTGCCGAGTTGCGGGCCACCATGGTGGACAAGGGTTCGAAGGCCGACAAACGACTCCTGAAGAGGATCGAGATTGTTGAGAATTTCCGTGATTCGGGCAATCGATCGGAGTGGATGATTCTTGACGTCATACCGGTCATTCCTCCGGAATTAAGGCCCATGGTTCAGCTGGACGGCGGTCGGTTTGCCACAAGTGATCTGAACGATCTCTATCGGCGCGTGATCAACAGGAATAATCGCCTCAAGAGGCTCATGTCCCTCAATGCTCCGGATATCATCATCCGGAACGAGAAGAGAATGCTCCAGGAAGCCGTGGACGCTCTTTTCGACAACACCAAGAAGAAGAAAGTCGTGAAGGGAGCTTCCAACAGACCTCTCAAATCACTCTCCGATCTTCTCAAGGGCAAACAGGGCCGTTTCAGGCAAAACCTTCTGGGTAAACGCGTCGACTATTCCGGTCGATCGGTTATTGTCGTCGGCCCCAAGCTCAAACTGCACCAGTGCGGTCTGCCCACAAAGATGGCTTTGGAACTCTATAAGCCCTTCATCATGAAGAAGCTGGTGGAGAAAGATGTTGTCTACAATATCAAGAAAGCCAAAACGCTCGTTGAGCAGGTAACACCGGAAGTCTGGTCCGTTCTGGATGAGGTGGTTCGCGAACACCCTGTGCTTCTCAACCGTGCTCCCACTCTCCATAGGCTGGGTATCCAAGCCTTTGAGCCCATCCTTGTCGAGGGAAAAGCGATTCAGCTGCACCCTCTGGTTTGTCATGCCTACAATGCCGACTTTGACGGTGATCAGATGGCCGTACATGTGCCCCTGACGCAAGCCGCGCAGATTGAGTGCTGGACACTGATGCTGGCTCCAAACAATCTGCTGAACCCCGCGAATGGTCAGCCGGTGGTGTTCCCGTCCCAGGATATGGTTCTGGGCCTCTATACCCTCACCAAGGATCGCCCGGGCGACAAAGGTGAGGGCCGTTACTACAGCAGTCCCGAAGAAGTGATGATGGCGGTGGAGGGCGGTTCTGTATCATGGAACGCCCTGGTGAAAGTCAGGATTAATGGTGAGTTTATAGAGACGACCCCGGGCCGTGTTGTCTTTAACGACCGTCTTCCGGATGAAATGGAATTCGTCAACCAGACCTTGAGCGACAAGGGCATCAGGGGTCTGGTTATGAAGTCCTTCAAAGACCACGGCAACTACGTCACCTTGCTGCTCTTGGATATGCTGAAAGACATTGGATTTGAGTTTGCGACAAAACTCGGCGCCACCATTGGTATGGATGATATTCTTGTACCGGATGAAAAGAAGGGCCTGATTTCCGCCGCCAACGGTGAAGTCGACAAGATCCAGACACAGTATAGGGATGGTCACATCACCTCCGAGGAACGGTACAACCGCGTCGTCGAGGTGTGGGGTAAGACCAACGAAGAACTGGCCAACGTCATGATGGATCATTTGAAGAACGACCAGGCCGGATTCAACAACGTCTATATGATGGCGGACTCCGGTGCTCGTGGTTCACGGAACCAGATCCGTCAGCTCGCCGGTATGCGCGGTTTGATGGCAAAACCTTCCGGAGACATCATCGAGCTGCCGATTCGATCGAACTTTAAGGAAGGCCTTTCGGTTATCGAGTTTTTCATCTCCACCAACGGTGCACGAAAGGGTTTGGCCGATACCGCGCTGAAAACCGCGGACGCCGGTTATCTCACACGGCGGCTGGTGGACATCGCTCAGGATGTCGTGGTGAATATGGACGATTGCGGCACCATCAACGGTATCGATCTCTCGGCATTGAAGGACGGCGAAGAAATCGTCGAATTCCTGTCCGATCGTATTATGGGCCGCTTTACTCTTGAACGTGTAAAGCATCCGATTACCGGTGAAATTCTGGTGGACGTCAATCAGGAAATCACCGATGAAATCGCTCTGGAAATCGAAGAACTGGGTATCGAGAGTGTACGGGTCAGAACCGTTCTGACTTGTGAAGCTCAGCACGGCGTGTGTATGAAGTGCTACGGCCGGAATCTGGCGACCCACAGGCCGACGGATATCGGAGAGGCGGTGGGAATTATCGCGGCCCAGTCCATCGGACAGCCCGGTACTCAGCTGACGATGAGAACGTTCCACGTCGGCGGTACGGCCAGTACCATTGCCGAGGAGAATCGTGTCGCGAAACACTATCCTCTCCTGGTCCGGGAAATCCAGGGTACATCTGTACCTCTGGACGACGGTCAGCAGCTCTTCACCCGTAAGGGCTATCTGATGGTTTCCCGCATACTTGATTCGATCGAACTCAAGAAAGGTGACCAAGTCATCCCCGCCGACGGGGATAAGGTGATCAAGGGTGAGCCGGTCATCAAGCGGAAGGCTAAGGAAGTGAATACCGAAGAGAATGCTTTCGTGGTGATTCGTGACGACCAGATCCTTCTGGTCGCCCTGGATGAAAAAGTGGATATCAGAAACGGATCCACCATCCTGGTGAGAGAGGGAGATATTGTAGGTGCCGATGAATCTATGGCCATCTTCGATCCTTTCAGTGAACCGATCATTGCCGAGATTAATGGTAAGGTAAAGTTCGAGGATATCATTCAGGGAACAACCTTACGGGAAGAAATCAACGAAGATACCGGAAATATTGAGAAAAAAATCACCGAATCGACGGCCGACACACTCCAGCCCCGAATTGCCATCGTTAATGAAGATGGAGTGAGTCTCCAGGACTACTATCTGCCTGAAAACTCTTACCTGAATATTGAGGATGGAGTCGCTGTCAGAGCCGGTCAGACTCTGGCTAAGATGCTCAAGGAATCTCAGAAAACCCAGGATATCACCGGTGGTCTGCCCAGAGTCGGAGAGCTCTTCGAGGCCAGACGTCCGAAAGACTCCGCCATTCTTGCCCAGATTTCTGGAACGGTTGAATTTGAAGGCATCAGCAAAGGTAAGCGGTTGGTGACAGTTATTGATGTTTATGGAAATAAGATTAAGCATCAGGTTCCCATGGGCCGTCATCTGCTGGTTAGGAATGGCGATCCTGTGGAAGTTGCCGAAGCCTTGTGCGACGGTCCGAAAGACCCCCATGACGTTCTGGAAATCCTGGGTGAAAATGCACTGCAGCAGTTCCTTGTGGACGAAGTCCAGGAGGTGTACAGAATGCAGGGTGTGAACATCAACGACAAGCATATCGGCGTTATCATCAGACAGATGATGCGTAAGGTTGAGATTGTCGATGTGGGAGACACAAACTTTATTTTCGGTCAGCAGGTGGATAAATATCAATTCCGCACCCAGAACGATAAAGTTACTCGGGAAGGCGGCCAGCCCTCTGTGGCCAAGCCTCTGCTGCTGGGCATAACGAGGGCCAGTCTCAATATCGACAGCTGGATCTCCGCCGCCAGTTTCCAGGAGACCACCAGGGTGCTGACAAATGCCGCAATCGCCGGCGATGTGGACAATCTCAGGGGTCTCAAGGAGAATGTCGTCATCGGTCATATCATTCCCGCCGGTACGGGTATGAAAAAATACAGGGATTTGAAGCTGTTCACTAAGGACACCGAGGACTTAGACGCCCATGTGGCCGATATCCTCGAGCAGCGTCGGCGTGAAGCCGAACTGCTCTCTGATGAAGGTGAAGCCGAACCGGTGGCTGCCGATGGAGCATCTGAGCAGGCTCCCAGGTCGTAGATAGGAAGGGAATAGGTTCGGCCTTTTTCCCTTATCACCATACGGTATTGACCTTTAATGGGCAAACCGCTAATATCTCCGTGCTTCGGGGTCACGAGCCGAAAGCATGATGAGGAGTTGACGCATAAAATGCCGACTATTAACCAATTAGTGAGAAGGGGGCGTAAGTCCTCCTTGAAAAAGACCAACTCACCGGCTCTGCAGTCCTGCCCCCAGAAAAGGGGTGTGTGCACTCGCGTGATGACCATTACGCCGAAGAAGCCCAATTCCGCCCTGCGGAAAGTGGCTCGTGTGCGCCTGTCCAACGGGATTGAGGTGACGGCCTACATCCCGGGTGTCGGGCACAACTTGCAGGAGCACTCCGTCGTGTGTATTCGCGGAGGCAGGGTGAAGGATCTTCCGGGCGTTCGGTACCACATTATTCGTGGTACCAAAGATACTCTGGGAGTCGACGGACGCAAGCAGGGCCGGTCCAAATACGGGACCAAGAAGCCCAAAGCGTAGAGGGACATATGTCAAGAAGAAGAGAGACACCAGTCCGGCCCGTCGATCCGGATCCACGGTACGGAAGCAAAGTGGTGACGAAATTCGTCAATAGAATGATGGTTCAAGGTAAAAAATCGATCAGCTATAATAGTGTGTACGGTGCGATGGCTATTGTCGGTGATAAATCCGGTAAGGAACCCCTTGAGGTTTTCCTGAAGGCTGTGGACAACGTCAAGCCGATAGTGGAAGTCAAATCTCGCCGTGTCGGCGGTTCCACCTATCAGGTGCCCGTCGAAGTCCGTGATTCGCGTCGCG
Organism: Spirochaetaceae bacterium; assembly: GCA_029210985.1. GTDB lineage: Bacteria > Spirochaetota > Spirochaetia > DSM-2461 > DSM-2461 > UBA2779. The sequence goes on from JARGFR010000006.1 coordinate 32,175, forward strand.
AAGCCCTGGCCATGAGGTGGATTATCAATGCCGCCCGGGGACGAAGCGGACGAAGTATGAGCGAAAAGTTGAGCGCAGAACTTTTGGATGCGTTCAATTCAACGGGTGTTGCCTTCAAGAAGAAGGAAGACACCTATAGAATGGCGGAAGCCAACAAGGCGTTCAGTAACTACAAGTGGTAGTCGCTTCTGCGCCATGTGCTTAGGGTTCTTTTAGAGAATTCTTGGTACGATTGTTTTGATCGGTGAGTTGATCCGATCGAAATATGTGCGAGATCGAACGACCCGTTGGGTCGAGCGATCGGACCCTCGCGGAATGCCCGTCGTATTGAATGAAACGATCGGGCCGCTTTCGGGCGAGGATGATCTTTCCGAACGATGATTTGTCGTACGAACCGGGGCGTCAGTCCTAGGCGGAAGACGGATGACATCGACGGTGAGTCTTCTTCATACTCGGAATGTACGGGATTCTCCCTGTGCGCCCGGGCCCGTCTGTGTATAAATCCGCAACTTATAGGGTCTGACCTGACATAGCTGTTGAGACGGTATTGGCGTTCGCGCTAGTATCTTCGGGATCGTGCCGTCAGGCAGATACAGGTGATTTCATAAGAAGTTGCCAATCCATTTTCCGTGTAGCCGTAGGAGGATATTCATGGCTAAGGAGAAATTCGAGAGGACGAAGCCGCATATCAATGTCGGTACTATCGGCCACGTCGACCACGGTAAGACCACCCTGACCGCTGCCATTACGATGTATAGTGCAGCCAAAATGGGCGGTAAAGTGATGAGCTACGAGGATATCGACAACGCTCCCGAAGAAAAAGAGCGCGGTATCACCATCAATACCCGACACGTTGAGTATGAGACTGCCAACCGTCATTATGCTCATGTCGACTGCCCGGGTCATGCGGACTATATCAAGAATATGATTACCGGTGCCGCTCAGATGGACGGCGCCGTACTGTTGGTGGCCGCCGACTCCGGTCCGGAGCCCCAGACTCGTGAGCATATCTTGCTTGCCCGTCAGGTCGGCGTTCCCAAGCTGATCGTCTATATGAACAAGATGGACCTGGCCGACCCCGAATTGGTCGACCTGGTTGAGATGGAAGTGCAGGAACTTCTCACCGAATATGGTTTCCCGGGAGAAGAGACTCCCATTATCAAGGGCAGCGCTTTTGAGGCCATGTCAAATATCGACGATGCCGAAAAAACAAAGTCAATCCAGGAGCTCCTGGATGCCATGGATGAGTATTTCCCCATCCCCGAGCGAGCTGTGGATAAGCCGTTCCTGATGCCCATCGAAGATGTGTTTTCCATCTCCGGCCGTGGTACCGTAGTGACAGGTCGAATTGAGGGCGGTGTTCTCCACGTCGGTGACGAAGTGGAAATTATCGGCATCAAGGATACTCAGAAATCCGTGTGTACCGGCGTCGAGATGTTCAACAAGCTTCTTGATGAAGGTCAGGCCGGTGACAACATCGGTGCGCTGCTTCGAGGTATTGATAAGAAAGCCGTTGAACGCGGTCAGGTTCTGGCTAAGCCCGGTTCCATCAGCCCCCATGCCAAGTTCAAGGCGGCTGTGTATGCCTTGACCAAGGAAGAAGGCGGCCGTCACAACCCGTTCTTCAGCGGATATCGCCCTCAGTTCTACTTCCGGACCACCGATATTACCGGTACCGTGACGCTGCCTGAGGAAAAACAGATGGTTATGCCCGGTGACAACACCGAAATTACCGTCGAATTGATTCACCCCATCGCTATGGATCCGGGTCTCCGGTTCGCCATTCGCGAAGGCGGTCGTACCGTAGCTTCCGGTCAGGTAACCGAAGTTACGTCGTAACACCCAAACACTGTTTGAATAAATGCCCCGCCGCTAAAGGCGGCGGGGTTATTTGTAGAGGAGCAAAGGCAATGGAGAAAATACGCGTCCGGCTCAGGGGCTTCGACGTTGAATTGATCGAGCAGAGCGCGCGGGCCATTGTGGATACTGTGCAGAAACAAGGTACCAAAGTATCGGGACCTGTACCCCTGCCGACCAAAATCAACAAGTATACCGTTCTTAAGTCGCCCTTCGTAAATAAGAAATCGCGCGAGCAGTTTGAGATGCGCACACATAAGAGGCTGATCGATATCCTTGAGCCCACCTCCGCTGTCATGGACGCCCTCATGAAGCTCGAGCTTCCCGCCGGCGTCGACGTCGAGATCAAGCAGTAAGGTCTTAAGGGAACGGAGCGAGAATATGATCGGATTGATCGGAAAGAAAGTGGGCATGACCCAGATCTTTGATGAAGACGGTACTTTGACGCCTGTCACGGTGATTGAGATTGCACCCAATGTGGTGATTGATCAGCGAGACGAGAAGAACCATGGCTACAACGCTGTCGTTCTCGGTGCGTTGGAGCAGAAGGCCTCTCGGGTAGTCAAGCCCATGGCCGGTCAGTTCAAAGACGGAGTGAGCCCCAAGAAGCATATCGTAGAAATTCGCGACTTCAGCAAGGAGTGCGCGGTTGGCGATTCCCTGGGAATCGAGCTCTTCGACGACTATCGTTTTGTCGATGTTGTCGGTACGTCGAAAGGCAAGGGCTATCAAGGTGTCATGAAGCGCCACAATTTCGGCGGTGGTCGGGCGACGCATGGGTCGAAATTTCATCGCGCCAACGGTTCCACCGGTATGGCCGCATGGCCGTCCAAGGTGATCAAAGGCACGAAAATGCCCGGCCGCATGGGTGGAGAGCGAAGCACTGTTCAGAACCTGAGAATCGTGAAGATTGATCAGGAGAAGAATGTGATGCTCGTAAAAGGCGCCGTTCCCGGAAGTCGCGATAGTATCGTGATCATCCGCCAGGCCAAGAAGCGGAAGTAGGGAGAGGCGAATATGGACAAAAAAGTCTACTCGAAAGAAGGCAAGGAACTGCGGACCATCGAACTCGCGGACGCCGTCTTCGCACGGGAAGTGAGTGAAGGATCCATCTGGCACGCCATCCGAAATGAATTGGCTAATATGCGTCAGGGAACGGCAAAAGTGAAAACCCGCCGGGAAGTCAGAGGTTCGACCGCGAAGCCGTGGAGACAGAAAGGAACGGGAAGAGCCCGGGCCGGTCGCCGTCAAAGCCCGTTGTGGCGCGGCGGCGGAGTCATCTTCGGCCCACAGCCCCGGGATTACTCCTATCACATGCCCAAGAAGCTTAAGCGTTTGGCCATGAAGAGTATTCTGAGCCTCAAGGCTTCAGATGAGAATTTCAGAGTCGTGGAGGATTTCTCGGTTGAATCGGGGAAAACTCGTGATTTGGCTGCCATCTTGAAGAATTTTCCTTCCGACGGACGCACTGTTGTGATCCTCGGTGAGGATGACAGATTAATAAAGAGGGCTGGCGGGAATATCAAAGATCTGCGCTTCCTCACCTACAATCGACTTCGGGCTCACGACCTCTATTACGGGAAAAACATTCTCGTTCTTGAGGGAGCGGCGAAGAAGCTCGGTGAGTTTTACGGGGGCCAGGCATGAACTCCAACGAGATCATCATCGAACCGGTCCTTACCGAAAAAACCAACCTCCTTCGGGATGGTGACGCAAAAACTTACGTCTTCAAGGTAGCCAAAGGCGCCAACAAGATTATGGTCATGCGTGCGGTAAGCGACCTTTTTAAGGTCCGGCCAGTCAGTTGCCGGATTATGAACATCCGGGGAAAGGTTCGGAACAACCGAGCCATCTCCCGTGAGAGTTTTCGACGCGGCCAGGGCCGCACGGCCGCCTGGAAGAAGGCGATGGTCACCCTTGAAAAAGGTCAGAGCATCGACGCTTTCGAAGGCGCATAGGGGATGAGGGACTGAATCATGGGTATGAAAACCTATAATCCGACGACGCCCTCCCAGCGCTTCCGCCAAAGCCTGGATAACGGTGAACTGGCCAAGAAGCGTCCGGAGAAATCTCTCTCCGGCGGAAAAGCGTCACAGGCCGGCCGCGGTGCCGGTGGGCGAATCAGTGTACGTCGAAGAGGCGGCGGGCATAAGCGAAAATACCGGGAGATCGATTTCAAACGCAATAAAACCGGTGTTCCCGGCAAAGTCGCGTTTATTGAGTACGATCCCAACCGAAGCGCCAACATTGCCCTCATACATTATACCGATGGGGAAAAGCGCTACATTCTCTGTCCCAAAGGGCTTCAGATCGGCGCTACCGTCGTCAGTGGGCCGCAGGCACCGATTGAAGTCGGAAATTGTCTGCCCTTGGATGCCATCCCGCTCGGCCGGACGGTTCACGCCGTTGAGCTGAAAAAGGGTAAAGGTGCTCAGCTGATCCGAAGTGCCGGAGGCGGCGCTCAGATCCAGGCCAAAGAAGGCGATTATGTCACCCTCAAACTGTCTTCCGGTGAGATGCGTATGGTTCATAAAACCTGCATCGCCACCGTTGGAGAAGTCGGCAACGAGGATCACATGAATGTGAAGATCGGTAAAGCAGGTCGCAGCCGCTGGATGGGTAAGCGTCCAAAAGTTCGCGGTGTCGTCATGAATCCGGTCGATCACCCCCATGGTGGTGGTGAGGGAAGAACCTCCGGAGGGCGCCATCCGGTGACTCCCTGGGGAAAGCCGACGAAGGGCGGGAAGACTCGACAGAAGCATAAGTCTTCCAACAAGTTCATCGTCAAACGGCGTAAGTAGGGAGTTATAGGATGTCCAGGTCGATCAAAAAGGGCCCATTTGTGGCCAAAAGCCTGTATAAGAAGGTGATCGAAAAGAACAAAAGCGGCGGCAAGGGTATGCTTAAAACCTGGTCCCGCAGTTCGACGATCATTCCCGAGATGGTGGGACTCACCATCTCCGTTTACAACGGCAAAACCTTTGTCCCCGTCTACGTGACGGAGAATCTGGTCGGGCATAAGCTCGGCGAGTTTTCTCCTACCCGGTTGTTCCGGGGGCACGCCGGCTCGGATAAAAAAGGTATGCGGCGTTAGGGGGCTGGTGAAATATGGAAGCAAAAAAGGGCTACCGGGCGGTCAGCAAAAATTTGCCGATGTCCCCATCCAAGATTCGGCCCATTGCGGATCACATTCGGCGAAAGCCGGTTGTGGAAGCGGTTGCCATTCTCGAGTCGCTGCCCAATAAAGGTGCAGGGTTCTTGAAAAAGGTGATAGAGTCCGCCGCGGCCAATGCTATGTATCAGAACCAGAATGTCGATGAAGAGTCTCTCTATGTCGCCGAACTTCTGGTTGACGGCGGTCCGAGCCGTAAGACCATATGGCCCCGGAGCCGTGGTCGGGCGGATCGGCAGATAAAACGTTCGAGCCACATTTCCGTTGTGCTCGATCATAAGGCGGTGAATTAATGGGACAGAAAGTCAATCCCTACGGTTTCCGGCTGGGAATCAATAAAGATTGGAAATCCCGCTGGTACGTCGGGCCCAAAGAGTATGCGAAGACCCTCCATGAGGATCTGAATCTCCGTAAAGCCCTGATGGAAAGTCCCGAAGCCAAGGGTGCCGACATAGCCAATGTCGAAATTGTTCGTCAGCCCTCACGGGTTACGATGACAATTGAGACGGCTCGCCCCGGTGTCATCATCGGCGCTAAGGGTGCCAACATCGAGAAGGTGACCAGCAGGCTGCAGAAACTCACCGACAAGAAAGTGAGCGTCAAGATTAAAGAGATCAAAAAGCCTGATACCGAGGCTCAGATTATTGCTCAGAATATTGCTCGTCAGCTCAAGAGTCGTGCGGCGTTCAGACGAACCCTGAAAATGGCGGTTCAGAATGCGATGCGGGGCGGAGTCCAGGGCATCAAGGTGAAAATCGGCGGCCGACTCGGTGGTGCGGATATGAGCCGGGTGCTGGAGCTGAAAGACGGCCGTGTACCGCTTCATACCCTTCGTGCCGATATCGATTATGGTTTTGCCGAGTCGTTCACCACCTTTGGAGCTATCGGAGTCAAAGTTTGGGTGTTCAAGGGCGAGATTTTAGGCACTGACCAGAAAGAAGATGCCGGACAGGTCGTCTCCGGAAGACGTGAAGGCCGGGGGAGGCGGAACGATGCTTAGTCCGAAGAGAGTCAAGCACAGGAAAGTTTTCCGCGGACGGAACATACCAGATGCCAAGAGTGCTCAGCGAGGCAACTCGATTTCGTTCGGGGATTTCGGTTTGGTTTCTATGGAGAACAAGCAGCTGACCGCCAGGCAGATCGAGGCAGCGCGTATCGCGATGACTCGCTACATCAAACGCGGCGGCAAAGTCTGGATACGGATCTTCCCCCACATTCCGTATACGAAGAAACCTGCGGAAACCCGCATGGGTAAAGGTAAGGGAAGTCCCGAGAGGTGGGTGGCGGCGGTCAAGCCCGGCACCGTCATGTTTGAGATTGCCGGTGTTGAGTCGGGTCTGGCCGAGCAGGCCATGAAGCTTGCCAGCAGCAAACTGCCGATCAAGACCAAATTCGTGGTCCGTCACCACGCAGGGTAGGTGAGTCATGAAACAGACCTTTAACGAATTGACGCTGGAAGAGCTTGTCGCCAAACGCGAGGAACTCTCCGGGAAAATGCGAGATGTCCGGTTCGAGATGGTGATGGGTCACGTGGAAAATCCGATGGCGAAGCGTAACATTCGTCGTCAAATTGCCCGGCTGAACACCATGATACATGAGTTCGAAACCGGAATCCGGAAGGCGTAGGTATGGAAGCGAAAAAGAGCAATAAGAGAACCTTCACCGGTACTGTGGTCAGTGACAAGATGGACAAGACGGTAACCGTCCTGGTTTCCACCCGACAGCTGCATCCACTGTACAAGAAGTACATCAGCCGGTCGAAGAAATACAAAGCTCACGATGAGGCCAATGACGCTCACGAAGGTGATACAGTCCGTATCATCGAAAGTCGGCCGGTGAGTAAAGACAAGCGATGGAGGCTCGTGGAAGTCCTCGAGCGCGCCAAATAGGAGCAACGCGATGATTCAAATGCAGTCGTACATGAATGTCGCCGACAACTCCGGCGCAAAACGTGTCCAGACCATCAAAGTATTAGGCGGCAGCCACCGTCGTTACGCCAGCATCGGCGATATCGTTGTGGTGACCGTCAAGGACGCCTTGCCCAATGCCCCTATCAAGAAAGGGGACGTCAGGCGAGCCGTCATCGTCCGGACTCATAAAGAGTATCGTCGTAACGACGGAACTTATATTCGCTTCGACGACAATGCCTGTGTCATTATTGATGCGGCAGGCAATCCTGTCGGCAAGCGTATCTTCGGACCCGTCGCACGGGAGTTGAGGGATTTCGATTATATGAAGATCGTCTCACTTGCTCCCGAGGTGCTCTAGGAAGAGGCAGGATAGTTTAGTGAAAACCAAGCTTAAAAAAGGCGATCAGGTTCAAATCATGACCGGTAAGGACAAAGGCAAAAAAGGCCGTGTTCTCCGGATCGACGTCGAAACCGGAAGGGTTCTCGTCGAAGGCCTCAACATGGCGAAGAAAACCCAGCGGCCGAAAAGTCAGAATGACAAGGGCGGCATCATAGAGATTGAAGCCGCCATCGCCGCGTCGAACGTTCAGGTGCTGTGCAAGAAGTGCGGTCCGTCCCGAATCGGCTACAACGTCGAAGGTGAAAAGAAGACTCGTGTCTGCCGCAAATGCGGGGAGGCAATCTAATGGCTGATGAAAAGAAAGTCGTCGACGCCGACGCCGCCGTTGAGAAGGCCGCTCCCAAGAAGGCCGCTCCTAAAAAAGCTGCGGTAAAAAGTGCGGAAGGCGGGGATGCTCCTAAGAAATCCCCCGCCAAAAAACCCGCGGCAATAAAGAGCGACGATAAATATGAGGCAAGACTCAAACTCCAATACCGAGACAAAATTGCCGGGGAATTGAACAAGGAGTTTTCGTTCAAGAGTCCCATGCAGATTCCTAAGATTGAGAAAATCGTCGTATCTGCCGGAGTGGGTGATGCCATTACCAATAAGAAGTTTCTCGATTCGGCCGTGACGGAACTCGAACAGATTACCGGACAGAAAGTGCTGCGCACCAAAGCTCGGAAATCCATTGCAAACTTCAAACTTCGTGAAGGAATGGAAATCGGCGCAAAGGTGACCCTTCGGGGCAACAGAATGTACGAGTTTCTCGATCGTTTGGTGAATATTGCACTTCCCCGGGTTAAAGACTTCCGAGGTGTGAATCCCAAAGCCTTCGATGGCCGCGGAAACTTCAGTCTCGGACTCGAAGAGCAGATCATCTTCCCGGAGATTGACTACGATAAGATTGAGCAAGTCAGGGGCCTGAATGTGGCCATCGTTACGACCGCCCCGAACGACGAGCAGGCTCGGAGCCTTCTCACAAAGTTCGGCATGCCCTTCAGCAAGGAGTAGGCGATGGCGAAGAAATCCATGATTATTAAGGCTCAACGCAAGCCTAAGTTCATGACCCGAACCGTACGGCGTTGCCGACTCTGCGGTCGTCCCCGTGGTTATATGAGAAAGTTCGAAATGTGCCGGATCTGTTTCAGAAAGCTTGCCAACGAAGGCATGATCCCCGGCGTCACCAAATCCAGCTGGTAGGGGGAGTGCAATAATGAGTGTTAGTGATCCAATTGCCGATATGCTTACCAAAATTAGAAATGGGGCATCGGCTAAGCATGAAAAAGTCGACATCCGTCCCTCAAAACTCAAGATGGAGATTATCAAAATCTTGAAGAACGAGGGGTATGTTAAAAACTTCAAAAAGGTGACACAAGATGAAATTGATCTTATACGTGTTTTCCTGAAGTATGATGAAACGGAGCAATCCATCATTCACGGACTTAAAACCGTCTCTACACCGGGCCGCCGGGTCTATTCCGGCTACAAGAACATGCCTCGAGTGTACAACGGTTTGGGTACGGTGATTGTCTCGACGTCCTCCGGTGTCATCACAGGCAGAAAAGCCGTTGCCAACAAAGTCGGCGGCGAAATCATCTGTACGGTCTGGTAGGGGGTAAGAAGATGTCACGAATCGGATTACAGCCGGTGACCGTGCCCAAGGGTGTGACCGTTACCGTCGATAAAAATGTCGTTCATATCAAAGGAAGCAAGGGTGAGTTGTCGCAGACCTTTGATCCCCTTGTTAAAGTTGTTTTGAACGATAACGAGATTCAGGTGAGTCGGATTAATGAGTCCAAGCAGGCCAAATCCATGCACGGACTTTATCGATCGCTATTGAGCAATATGGTAACCGGTGTCAGCGAGGGATTTAAGCGAACCTTGGTGATCAACGGCGTCGGTTATCGAGCCGAAGCCACAGGCAAGACTCTTGTTCTTAATCTGGGGTATTCGAATCCGATCGAATACGTTATCCCGGAAGGAGTTCAGGTCAATGTGGAAGGCAACAACAAAGTTGCAGTCGACGGGGTCGACAAAGCCCTTGTAGGCCAAGTCGCTTCAGAGATACGCAAACTCCGGCCTCCCGAACCTTATAAGGGCAAGGGGATTCGGTATGAAAATGAGAACGTCCGCCGTAAAGTCGGCAAGAGCGGCGTGAAGTAGGGGTAGCCAGATATGGATAGGCTGAGCGATAAGAGGCATAAACATGCCCAGAGAAAGCGGCGCGTCCGCAAGAAGCTCCAAGGTACCGCCGAGCGCCCTCGACTGACGGTCTTCAAGAGCCACAAGAACATCAGTGTCCAGGCGATCGACGATATCAACGGTAAAACCGTGGCGTCGGTCTCCACCCTGGAAAAGGAATTGGCTGATGTGAAGCGTTCCCTGGAAGGGGGCAAGGCAGTGGGTCAGAAGATTGCCGAACGGCTGAAAGAAGCCAAGGTCAAGACGGTGATTTTCGACAGGAACGGCTATCGCTATCACGGAATCGTGAAAGCCGTCGCCGATGGGGCCCGTGAATCGGGCCTAGACTTCTAGGAGTTGGCCATGGCAATGAGAGATAGAAACGAAGATAAAGAATTCACTGAGAAGCTCATCAGACTGAATCGGGTATCCAAAGCCGTCAAAGGCGGCCGAAAGATGTCCTTCAGTGCATTGATGGTGGTGGGCGACGGTAAAGGCCGAGTCGGTTACGGCTTCGGTAAAGCCAATGACGTGTCCGAGGCTATTCGCAAAAGCGTGGATAAGGCCAAGGGCAATATGATTGTCATACCGATCAAGAAAACCACTCTTCCTCATGAGATTCTTGGTGTTTACAAGAGTGCCTCGGTGCTTCTGAAACCCGCGGCACCCGGTACCGGCATCATTGCCGGCGGTCCGGTACGCGCTATTATGGAAGCGGCGGGGGTGAACGATATTCTTGCCAAGAGTCTGGGTTCCAAGAACACCATGAACATCGTCAAAGGTGTGTTCAACGGTTTTGCGAATCTGATGGAAGCGCCCCGGATCGCCGGCGGCCGTGGTAAGAACGTCAAGGACATGTGGGGCTGATCATGGCGAAGAAGAAACCGACTATCAGGGTGACCCTGGTAAAGAGTCCCATTGGGCGGAAGCCCGAACAGCGGGCAACCGTCAAGGCTTTGGGTCTCGGTAAGATGAATTCCACCGTTGAGAAAGAAGCGAATCCTGCCGTAATGGGTATGGTGAGAGCTATTTCTCACCTGGTCCGGGTTGAGGAGCTGTAATGATATGAGTGCGAATACTCTCAGAGCGCCAAAAGGTGCCAATAAAAAGAAGAGCATCGTCGGCAGGGGGCGGTCCTCCGGATCCGGCAAAACCTCAGGCAAGGGACATAAGGGTCAGAAAGCCCGTTCCGGCGGCGGTGTACGTCTCGGTTTTGAAGGTGGGCAGATGCCCCTCTACAGGCGAGTCGCATCCAAGGGATTTTCCAATCATCCATTCAAAACCGAATATGTCGTGGTCAATCTCGCTTCCCTGGAGAAGCTGTACAGCGACGGCGAGACCGTGAGTCTGGACACGTTGGTGCAAAAAGGTTTGGTGAAGAAAAGCGAAACCCTGGTAAAAATCCTCGGTGTCGGAGATTTGAAGAAGAAGTTGGAAGTTTCGGTGCCCGCCGTTTCGGCTTCAGCCAAAGAAAAGATCGAAAAGGCCGGCGGTAAGGTCACCCTGCCCGGCTCCGCTGCAGAAAAAACGGAATAGTAGGAAGCGATGGCGAACAACCCGTTAGTCGACATCTTTAGGATTCGAGATCTGCGAAAGCGCGTCCTGTTCACACTGGGTGTGCTGATAGTGCATCGGATCGGCTCTGTGATTCCCATTCCGGGAGTCGACATGGGAGCTTTGAGCCGGTTTTTTGACGGAAGCGGGAGCAATACCCAGGGAATTGTAGATTACCTGGATTTCTTCTCCGGCGGCGCGTTCAAGAATTTCTCCATCTTCATGCTGGGTGTGATGCCTTATATCACAACCAGTATCATTATACAGGTGCTGATGCTGGTATTCCCGGCACTCAAGCGAATCGCAGAGGAAGATGGAGGCCGCAAGAAGATTCAGCGTTACACACGATATGCCACAGTGGCGGTCTGTCTGCTACAGGGCGTGGCTCTGCTTCAGATGCCGTTGAACTACGGTGTTGTTGTCTCAGGCATGGCGAAGTGGCAGTTCATGACGCTGGGTATGCTTACGACCACAGCAGGAACGGTATTCCTGATGTGGCTTGGAGAGCAGATCAATACTCGGGGCGTGGGCAACGGTATATCGTTGCTGATTTTCACGGGTATCGTGGCACGGATGCCCAACGCTTTTGTTGTCCTCATCCGCGAAATTCGAACCCAGAATCTAAATCCTGTGTTCGTCATCCTCACTTTCGTTCTTTTTGTAGCGGTGGTGGTTTTGGTGATCTATGAACAGCAGGGCTTGAGAAAAATTCCCGTCAACTACGCCAGCCGTATTGTCGGCAGGAAGCAGTACCGGGGACAGAGTTCGTACATACCATTTAAGATTAACCCATCCGGTGTTATCCCGGTCATTTTTGCTTCGTCGATACTCACTATCCCGGTGCAGGTCGCCAGCAGCTTGGCCTCCGGTCAGAGTGAATTTTGGGGAAATGTGGCATCGGCAATGAATACCCGGGGCCCGCTCTATCTCACACTGTATACACTGCTGATTGTGTTTTTCGCCTATTTTTATACCCAGGTGTCACTTAACCCGATTGAGATTTCCAAGCAAATCAGAGAAAATGGCGGATCGATTCCGGGCATCCGAAGCGAGAATATGGAAGCGTACCTCACACGCATCCTGAATCGAATCGTGCTGCCGGGCTCTTTATTTCTCGCCATGATTGCACTGATTCCTTCCCTGCTGCTGATTGTCATACCTGGTTTTCCCCAGCAAATGGCATACATCATGGGTGGTACATCGCTGTTGATTATGGTGGGTGTCGACTTGGATACCATGAGCCAGATCGAGGGGCATCTGAAGATGCATCACCATGAAGGTCTAACCAAGGGCGGAAAACTCCGCTCCAGGAATTTATAAGAGGTACAACGCGATGAAAGTGAGAGCGAGCGTCAAACCAATATGCGACAAGTGCAAAGTGATCCGCCGCCGCGGCGTAGTGCGTATCATTTGCGATAACCCCAAACACAAGCAACGGCAAAAGTAGGAGGTTCCGATGGCTCGTATCGCGGGTATCGACCTGCCCAATAAACACGCGGACATAGCACTGACATACATTTTCGGGATCGGCCGGACCTCGGCCCGGCAGATCTGCGAGAAAACCGGTGTCAATCCAGAATCGAGGATCAGCGACCTGTCCACCGAAGAGGTGAACGAACTCCGGAAGCTGATCGAAAATGACTACAAGGTGGAAGGGCGACTCCGTTCGGAGATGGCCCTGAACATCAAACGCCTGATGGATATCGGGTGCTACCGTGGTCTTAGGCACCGGAAAGGTCTTCCAGTGCGCGGTCAGCGTACCAAGACCAACGCCCGAACCCGAAAAGGTAAGGCGAAGACCGTCGCCAAGAAGAAGAAATAGGGCGGAGTGATAATTAATGGCTAAGGCAAAGAAGAAAAGAGAAAAGAAGACAGTAGTTGAAGGTAATGTCTATATTCAGGCAACCTTCAACAACACAATCGTGACCATCACTGATTTGAAGGGGAACGCCCTTTCCTGGTGCAGTGCCGGATCCCTCGGATTCCGCGGCGCCAAGAAGTCCACCCCTTATGCGGCTCAGACAACCGCAGAGACCGCGACGACACGCGCCAGGGACTACGGTCTTCAGACTGTGAACGTCTATGTCAAGGGTCCCGGTGTCGGACGGGAGTCGGCGATTCGATCCCTGGGGAATCTGGGACTCAAGGTTAAGACAATTAAAGATATTACCCCTATCCCTCATAACGGCTGTCGACCAAGAAAGAGCCGAAGGGTTTAGGGCGACCGTCAATTCTTCGGAATAGGGCGGATTCGCAATGTTGGACAGGAAGTCGAATTCCCGGAACGTACGGCGTAGCCGAGCTGTATCGACGATCCGGGATTTCTGACGACACCGAAGACCGAGCGAAGAACACCGGGTTGAACCGGTGGCCTGTTCCGATATTTGTGTAAGGAGCACACATGGCTAGAAAGAACCTCCTCAAGGGTTTCAAGAGGCCGAAGGGCATTACCTTCGAGCATAGTGAAGAGACCCGTAATTACGGAAAATTCGTGGCTTATCCTTTTGAAAGGGGCTATGGAACCACAATAGGCAATACTCTCCGCAGAATCCTCCTCTCCTCGATTCAGGGATATGCCGTTTCGGCGGTACGGATTACCACCTTTAACGAAGAGGGTAATTCCCACGTCGTGACCAGTGAGTTCGAAGCAATTCCCCATGTCGTCGAGGATACTCCCGTCATTATCAGCAACCTCAAATCGCTTAAGCTGCGTCTGCCTGAGGATGTTGAGGAATTAACAATTCACGTTGAATGGAAAGGTGCAGGAAGCATCACAGGTGCTGATTTAGAGAAGGGCGGAATCGAAGTGTCCAATAAAGATCAGGAGATCTGTACGGTCATGGATGATGGAAATCTAGATTTCGAAATTCAGGTGAACCTGGGACGCGGTTACGTCCCGGCGGAACAGAATGAGAAATACATCGAACATATTGGAACAATACCTGTTGACTCCATATTCAGCCCCATTATCAAGGTGAAATACGCCGTCGAGGATACTCGCGTCGGACAGCGATCCGACTATGATAAACTGAATCTCGAAGTTTGGACCGACGGTACCATAGCTCCGGAAAACGCCCTTGCTGAGGCGGCGAAAATCGCCAAGGATCATTTCACCATCTTCATTAATTTCGATGAAGACGATGTCATCGGAGATGATGATGTCGACGAAGAAGAAGAACGTATCCGCGCCTTGCTGGACACTCCCGTTGAGGAGCTGGAACTTTCGGTTCGCTCCAGTAATTGCCTGAAAAATGCCAACATCAAGACTATTGGCGATCTCACCCGGCGCACCGAGGAAGATATTGCCAAAACGAGAAACTTCGGTAAAAAGTCACTCCAGGAAATCAAAGAGAAACTGAAAGAGTGGAACTTGAGCCTTGGTATGACCGACTACAGCGTACTGAAGAATTCCATCAAACTCGGAAAGCAGGTGTCGAGTTCCGACGATGACGACGCGGCGGGAGCCGACGACGATTACGTCGAGGATGAGGAATAGGAAAAATGCATAATCGAAAAGGATTCAACCGACTAGGCCGTAAACCCAGCCATCGGAAGGCTCTCCATCGGAACATGGTCACTTCGTTGATCAAGTATGAGAAAATCGAAACCACACAGGCTAAAGCGAAAGAGATTCGCCGCACCGCTGAGAAGCTCGTGACAAGGGCTAAAGTGGATTCGGTGCACAATCGCCGAATCGTGGCAAAAACGGTGTACGAAAAGGATGTGGTCAACAAGCTGTTTACCGAAGTTGGGCCTCGTTTTTCGGATCGGCCCGGCGGGTATACTCGTATCCTGAAGCTGGGTAAACGATCCGGAGATGCGGCCGAAATGGTGATTTTGGAATTTTTGGCTGATGAAGAAAAAGCCACACCCAAGAAAAAGCCGGCGAAGAAAAAGGCGGCTTCCAAGCCTGCAGCGCCTAAGAAAGCTGTGGAAGAAAAAGTAGAAGCTCCCTCTGAAGAAGCCAAGGTTAAGGAATCTGCCGTTGTTGATGAAGCTGCTCCGGCCGATACCGATGAAGCCTTAGAAGAAAAGGTCGAAAAAGAAGCCTCGGAAGAGTAATTCTTCAACAGGTTGAGATATTCAGGTTCTGATGATTTTGAACCGATTATAGAGGGGAGGACGCAAGAGTACCTCCCCTTTTTTTCGTTGAGAAAGGGCTACACTCGGGAGGGATGGCGCCACGGCGGCACTATGAGGACATCGCAGAAAGTTCTTCTCACACTACTCATCTCACTCATTATCACCGGTGGATTCGCGTTGCTGGCCTATACAGGCCTTTTTCGTGTGTTGGAAACCGATTTTTTCAGCGAGAGAGTCAAAGAAGATCAATTCCACAGACTCGAAGCTGTTTCATTCTCAATCACGGCCTGGAATGAAGACAACCGTACGCGATTTGACGCGCTGTCCAGAGACAGGAACTTTCAGACTGTCTATTCGGTGATTCAGCGTGAGGAGGAAATCTCCGCCAGAGCCAGAACTATTGACGCCTTGCAAGACAGATTGGCCGGATTCGTCGGGATTCGTGTTGTCGACACCGACGGCCGACTGCAGTATTCCAGTTTTGCCGGTGATGTCGGAAGTGAACAGATCGGTGAGCGCAGACTTTATCGGAATTGGGATCAGTTGGATGGAAATATCAGCCTCCCGGCCGTGAATGACAATTCGGAAATCATCACCTTGTTCGATGGTTCCAATCAACAGGTTATATATCTCATTCCATCCCCGGATCGGACTTTTGTCGTCCGGGGATGGATGGTGGTTTATCTGAAACCTGCCGGCCTTGGTGATTTGTTGGCCGGGGATGGAATCACCTCGCCGGGCGGTATGGTCCAGGTGGTGGACTCCCGTGGTCTCATTGTCGACATTCGTCCGGAACAAGCTGAATCGGTCTCCGAGAGCATTGAAAAGCTTTGGCCCGATGACGGTGACCCGGCCGAATTTGCCTTGTTGGCTCAGAGTCCGGGGGAGAACTTCTGGCTGGCCACAACTGTTGCTTCCGACGGTACATGGATCGGAAAGCTCATTCCCGGACGACTGCTGGGTTTCTCCCTTGCCGTGCAGGTTTTGATTCTCGGTACGGTGTTTGTGACGGTTTCCCTGATGATATTCTTGATTCTAAATATCCGTCAGGATAGAACAGAAATCCTTCGTAATCGAATAAAAAGACTCCAAGTGAATCTGCTCCGCGATTGGCTTGAGCACCATGAGGACAGAAAACTCAAACTCTCCGATCTTGAGTCACGCCGTGAAGAAGTCCGACGTGAGCTGAGGTCCGGCTTGGGACCGCTCAGAGGTTCGCGACTGGAAAAGGCAGATAAGATTATTGACGAGGGTTGGACACGGATTGTTGAGATTCTTGCGGAAAAGGACTTGGTCAATGACGGTCAATCATCCGGAACCGTCTCTACTGACGCTCCTCCACCGCCCATCGACATGAAGCAGCTTGAGGAGATGATTACCCGAGCTGTGGCCGAGGCTAAAGTTGTTGTGCCACCGGAAGCACTGTCAGGTCTTCAGTCACCGCCGATACAGGCTCCCATCGCTCCTTCCCCGGGAAGGCCGATCAAAGTCGAAGTTGTTGGTGATGATGAAATCGAAGAATTCGACGAACTGGAAGAGCTGGACGAGCTTTCTGAAGTCGGGGAACTGACCGAAGCCGAGGAAATCGATGAGCCTGATGAGCTGGAAGAGCTCTCAGAAGTGGAGGAGCCGGGTGAAGTCGAGGAAATCCCCGAGGCCGAAGAATTCGACGAACTGGAAGAGCTGGCCGAGCTTTCTGAAGTCGAGGAAGTCGAAATAGAACTCGAGCCCGGTGAAGTCGGTGTGTTTGCTGAGTCGGAAGAACCCAAGAAACAAGACTCATCGAGAACTGTTGAAGGTCGGCTGAAATCGGTTGAGAGTGATTCAGACGAAGATTTTGCCGATAATTTAGAAGAGTTGGACTCTGCAGAAGAATTGGAGGAGCTGAAAACCGACGAAAAAATCGAGGAAACACTTGAGATTCTTCCGGTTGTGCTCTCCGATGATTCCAGGGAACTGATTGAGATCGATAAGGTCGATCAGGACAGGCTATATATGTTCGACAAAGAATTCAAATCAGCCAAGGACAGTTCAGATAATGATGATATCGCTGAACTTCAAGAGGTTGAAGATAACGACGGTGAATTGGAAGAGCTTGAAGAATTGGTCGAAGTCGGTTCTCCTGACGATGTGGCGGACAAGGAATCGACCGAGGTCGATTCGGTTCAATTTATTGCCGTCGATGAGGTACTTAAAACCGTTCGAAAAGCCGAAGCTGAGGCCGAGAAGACCCAAGGTGAGAGTGATACCGAAAGTGTGTCGATGGAGTCTCTTATCATGACCCACACTTCCGATATACTGCCCGGACTTGATGAGATAGACGAGGAATTCCGTTTCGGTGAAGAAAGCCCTGTGCTGAACTGGTCTCAGGATGGTCTGGACTATGACCGATATCTCTTGGGATTCAAAAAAGGTGCCACCGGAATCTACAAGTCACTGATGAGCCTATCCAAAGAATATAATGCCATCTGCGGTGTTCTTTTGGCCGGTTCACGAAAAGGATTGGAAACCGACTATGCTGTCGGTCTGGATGATGACAGTGCCACCCAATTGTCGGTTAATCGAGCGGAAACGATATGGGATGATTGGTTCAATCAGCGGGAAATCATCTTTGTTCCCAATCTTTCCGAATCCAAGTACGCCGATAAAACCCGCCATAACGAGTTTCGGTTCATCAAATCCGCCATATTCATACCCGCAACCTACCGAGGAGCCCCCTCCTATATATTCCTCGGATTCAAAGAAGCACCTGCCGATCCCCTTGCCCTGATCGTTGGAGCCGAAACTCTGAACTAGAACCTCTCATGGCTGTAAGTATTGGACCTAAAGCAGAATAAATCCTTATTTCATGGACATTAGGACGATTCTCAGTTTCCTCCGAAATTGCCTGAGGCCTTGACGTTCGTATAGCCGAATGTATAATCAGTGAATAACATCATAGGGGGAAATATGCTGAACATTGTTTATTTGATCATCCTTCCCCTCGGCGGCGTGATAATCGGATGGCTCATTCGATGGTTTTACGCCAGGAATCAACTCACTTCTTCAGAACAAAAAGCACTCAGGCTGAAAGAAACCGCTGTTGCCGAAGCGGAGAACGCGAAAAAGGCCGTTCTCCTTGAAGCTCAAGATAAAATCTTGGAAGAACGAAGGCAATTCGAGCGAGAGGTGCGTGAACAGCGCTCCGAAATTCAGCGATATGAGAAGCGGATCCAGCAAAAAGAGGACAATCTTGACAGAAAGACCTCGGATCTCGATCGACGCCAAGCCGACCTCAACCAGAGGCTGGAAGAGGTAAAC
>JARGFR010000070.1 GCA_029210985.1 Spirochaetaceae bacterium
AAGCCGCCGTCCATGGCAATCAGATAGTCCCCCGCCCCCTTCTCCCGGAGCTCCGCAAGTTGCCGTATTTTTTTTAGTGTAGAAGGAATTAGGGATTGACCGCCATACCCTGGATTCACCGTCATCACCAGAATTTGGTCCACATCCCCGAGCAGCTCCGTAATAACGGATACAGGCGTTGACGGAACGATGGAAATACCGGCTTTCACTCCTCTGCCCCGAATGGCGCTGAGAAGTCTGTGGGCATGAATTTCCGCTTCGATATGGAATGTGAGACGATCTGTCCCGGCTTCGACAAATGCATCCAGCTGCCGGGACGGATCGACAATCATCAAATGAGAATCGAGGGGCAGTGCGGTTCGTTTTCGGATGGCCGACACCATCTGGGCTCCGAAGGTGATGGGAGGAACAAATCGCCCGTCCATAACATCCAGATGGATCCAATCCGCACCGGCTTCTTCAGCGGTGTGTAAGGCCTTTCCAACTTCGACAAAATCGGCTGCGAGTACCGACGGTGCGATAATGCTCTTTCTATCTGCCATGAAAAGGATTATAGTTATCGCCCCTCTCATGTCCAAGGCCTTGCGTTTGTTGACTCGAAGAAACACCTACGGATATACTTACAAAAGGGCCAACGGGTTGAGATGCTGGTAAAGAACGAACGTAACTCCGATATCGAAAAACTGATTTCCAGGAGTTACAGACTCTTCGAGACCGGGAATTTCCTCGAAGCTCAAGGGGTACTCAACGAGGCGTATACACTTGATTTTGAAAATGAGGAAATCAAGTCTGCTCTGCGAGCCTGCGGTTTTTGGCAACAAAGGGTGCTGAGCCTCGAATCCTTGGCCGGCGACGGACCCCGGGGCGATTATCTTCGTCGCCAGTGGAATCACTACGTCAGCCGATATAAAACAGGCTTCAACCATCCTTTAGATGAAGGATCGGCACGGCTTAAGAGGTGGGTTCACGAGAAGGCACTGGAGCATTACCGGCGTCAGTCGGCAATGTCAACGGATTCGGAAGCCCTGCTTCAGGCCGGGCGATGTCTGAAGGCTCTTGGACGGTACGAGGAGAGTATATCGACGTTTGAAGAGGCTTTGCGTTCCGCCGGGAAAGAAGATGCCCGGATTCTGGCGGATCTCGCTGATACATACGCCATTATTGGCGAATCGAAAGCGGCCAAAGTGTTGATGAGAGAAGCGCTGTTTCTCGGCGCATCGAAAATCGACCTGAAGGAGATAGCATCACCGCTTTTCCGTAGACTCATTGATCGTCTGTCGGAGATCAGGGATGTGAACGGTGCGGACTTTATCGAATGGCTGCCGGTATACGGCGCTGTTTGGAGCGTATTCGATGTAAAGAGGGAACTGACGGCAGTCGAATACGGGAAATTGAAACAGACAATTTATGCATTGAAAAGTGAAATCGCCGACGGCGATAGAAATGGATGTTTGACTCCGCGTCTGATCAATCTTTTTATCAGGTTGATTGACCACTATCAATCATCAGGCGTGGATCGGTCGGTCATCGAGGAAGCATTGATCAACATCAAGCTCCTTTCTCCGAGCGTTTATCGAGAATATTTTGAATAACGGATCATAATTGGGAGGCCTCATGCCTGAAAAAATCATCGAAGATATCACCGGAATGCTCAATGAGGAGAAATGGACAAGAGCCACCCTCAATGATTATGCCATCGGTAATTTCCAGGAACTCGACGTCATTATCGAGAACGTTATCGTCAAGGGTGCTCAGGACGAAGTTCTTGAACTCTGTGAAGAGCATCTCGAACATACAAAGAACAGCATCGTTGCACTTTATATAGCGGGAATCATCTCGCTCAGCAAACAGCAAGTCGATGATACACATTTGATGAACCTGATCGGCATCTTTTCCGACAACCATAAATGGACCGCCGTGGAATACCTCTGTCGCCGGATTCTGGATTTCGGCGAAAATAAAGATGCACTGCGAACCCTGGCCGAAACACTGGAACATCTCAACCAACCCGAGAAGATGCATGAAGCTTGGGAACGACTGATTAAAGTGGATTATGCCGAAACTGATATCGTCCGACGACTTGCTGAAAAACGGGAAGAATCCGGCGATATCGAAGGCGCCATACTCTACTACCGGAAAGCCATCCACAGATACGTCAATAAAAACCAATTCAGTCATGTCAGGGATATATGGCAGAAACTCGTCGAACACGGCGTGGACGATTATGAGTTCTTTTTCCTGATCGAAAAGAAAGTCGCCAAATCGATGAATATCGAACGTGCCATCAGTCTGCTGGAGGAGCTATACCCGGCCATAAAAGACAGAGAAGAATGGGACACCGCCATAGAGGTTTTGAAACGAATACTTAATTACGACGGCAGAAACAATTGGGCCCGGCAGGAAATTATTCAATGCTACAAATCTCAATTTGCGAATCATAGTCAACTCGATGAATATGTCCGTCTGTCCAACTTGAACCAGAACTGGCGAAACGTCCTGGAGGCCATCGCCGATTTTGAAAAGCATATCTCATTCGATGCAGGAAATTTTGTATTTCATAAAACCTGGGGTGTCGGGATTATCAAGGGAATCAAGGGCGACGAAATTACCATTGATTTTGCCAAGAAACGTGATCATTCCATGTCGCTGAAGATGGCGGTTGGAGCTCTGCAGAGTTTGACCAACGATCACATTTGGGTCCTCAAGAGCATCCATTCCAAAGACAAGCTCAAGCTGAAGGTCAAAAAAGATATCCCCTGGGCTCTGAAGACCATTATCCGAAGTTTTGACAATGTCGCGGACATGAAAAAAATTAAGGCGGAGCTGGTTCCCACCATTTTGACCGCCAGTGAGTGGTCAACATGGAGTCCGGAAGCCCGAAAGACACTGAAGACCGATCCTGTTTTCGGCAATGTCCCTGACAAGCTCGATCAATTTGTAGTCCGAGACAAACCGATGAGCTTTGAAGAAAAAACCTTCAATCAGTTCAAGGCGGAGAAGAACATTTTCGGGAAAATCCAGGCTGTGAGGGATTTCCTGGATCACAGTGACCCTGACTCCGAGTTCTTCGCGGAGATATTTGACTATTTCACGGCGTTTCTCAAATCAGGAAATGTCACGGTGCAAGTGGTGGCCAGCTTCCTGTTTGTGAATCATCTTGCGTCCACCTACCCGTTCCTGAACCCCGGATTGGACTGGGGTTTCAAAGAACTCTGGAGTGATATGGACGATCCTGTGGAAATTTTTTCACAGCTTGACGATGCGGAGCTGCGGAAAGAATTCTTGGCATCGGTCCATAGAGACGTAGAGAACTGGGATTCGATTTATCTGACTCTATTCCCGATTCAGCTGTCAAAATCCATGCTGGACGAACTCCTATCCGCCGGATTCAAAGACGCTGTACTTTCCAAACTTGAGGAAGTTGTCGAACACTATAGGGAATACAGGGAAGGTTTGATCTGGGTGGCCAGACACGCAGTTGACGGTTCCTGGCTCATGGATCTTGGATTGAAGATCGAGAAGATTTTCATCAATATAATTCGCCTTTATCATCTGACCTTCAACGATATCGAAAGCAAAAGGGAAGTCAGTCTCAATAGAAAACTCAATCGTCAGGTACAAAACTACCTGTTTAAAGAAGGTCATTTGGAAAGCTTTCTTGTAAACGGCGGTGAAGAATCTGCGGTTCGTGTTTTTACCCTTCTTGAGGACATCGATGATATGGACCCGGTTATTAAACGCGATCTCAAGGCCGTTGTTCTCCAAACCTTCCCGAACATCAGGTTCTATGGTGATAAGAAGACAGCCGAAACGATGTCCGCCTCATCAAGCCGGTATTTCTTCACAATACAGTCCAGCCTGACTGCCAAACAGAAAGAACTCAAGCATATCGTGGATGTTGAAATTCCGAAGAATTCTAAGGAGATCGGAGCCGCCATTGAGATGGGCGACCTCAGCGAGAACGCGGAATACAAAGCCGGCAAGGAAAAACAGGAGTCGCTTCAGATACAAGTCGGCAAGATTAAAGACGAATTGGAACGGGCAAGACTCTTCTCGGATGACGACAGGGAGAAGGGAAAAGTCAGTTTCGGTACAAAAATCACTCTGGACGATCTGGTCGATGCAAAAGAGGAAGTCTATACCATCCTCGGTCCCTGGGAATCGGATCCTTCATCCAAGGTGATTTCCTATCTCTCGCCTTTCGGGGGAGTGTTTGTCGGTCATTCGGAAGGTGAAACCCTGGAATTTTCCATCAATGATCGTCAGTATAAGTTCAACATCAAGTCTGTTGAGCCTCTGACGCTGAAATAATTTTATAAACTGACAAGACACATAGGGGTTTCGCCGGGAGCGGCGGGACCCCTATTCCATCAGCGGCTTGTGGTGATTTCCCGTCTGACTCTGCCGTCAAAACCGTCTGCGTCCATGGCGGTGACACGGCCTTCCAGGGATGCAATTCCATTCCTTCGGATGCCGCGTATTCCATATATTTGTATCAGCCAGCTTGGATGATCGAGCATTCGCTCATAGACGGGCGCCAAATCTTTCCATTCGGCAAGGGAGAGATCCCGGCAGGTAAACTCGAGAAATCGGCCGGGATCCTTTTCCCATAGTTCATCCATTACGGTATTGACGGCATCTTTGGTACCCGGTATTTGATTCTCCACGAGAACCGACAGACATGCCAATCGAACGTCAGTGGCATGTCTCTCATTCTTGTAGTAATCCAACAGGAACCGTCGATATTTTCCACCTGAAATGGATCCCAATGATCTGAGGGATGCGATTCTGACATGGTTGACCGGATCGTTGGCCGCTTTGTACATCAGCAAATCACCGATTTCATCGCTGTCTGCCCCGGAGAGTTTCTCGGCCGCCGTCACACGGATTCTCCAGAAGGAATCTCTCTTTAAAGCTTGAATCAGAATGTCGTCGGTTTCATGTCCGGGAAATTCAGCCAGACCGGCCAAAGCATAGGACCGAAGCATGGCGTCGTCAGATTCAAAATAGATATTTTCCACTACCTGATAATCTGATTCCCTGCCGATCTGACCTATCGATACGCATGCCAGACGCCGATGACCTGCCGAAGCGCCGGCATCCTCCGCTATCATCACCAGCTCATCAGCGGCGGGTGTATAGCCTAACTCACCAAGAGTGACGATAAGCGCGGCAATCAGGTCTTCTTCCGAAACCGGGTCTTCTTTTTTCAACCGGTCAAGCAGTGATGTGGCATCGATATCTTCAGGCGGCATTTTTGCAATCGACCTCACGGCCGACGCCGCGAGTCCGGAGTCCCTGTGAGAAGAGAGTTCCATGAGAAGTGGAATGGATTCGCCATCTTCCTGATCAGCTATGAAAGCCATGGCCGTTTGGACGACTGAAGTTTCGTAATCTTCATCTTCCGTCACTTTGGCCAGTTCTCTCCGGGCAAGAGGAAGACCATCAAGATAATCCGTGTCATTCCACAATCGATAGATGCCTTGAATGATGTCTCTGTTTCGGGTTTCCTCGACGACCGTCGTTAATATGTCGTTGTAGCTGCCGATCTTATCCTGCTGGAGATCCCCAAGGACACCCATCACTTCACTGTCGATTCCGTAAAGGAGCGTTTGCTCCCGTTTATCAACTTCGTCCCGGGATTCCTCAGTCTCCTGGGCGTACAGAGGGCTTCCGAGAATGAGCAGGCACAATATTCCGGTCGGAAAAAAATTCCTAGAATGTAAAAGACTCACGGCATCTTCCCCTTTTTGAGGATTATCGACACGGCTTCGACGTTCATCCAGCTATAAATGCCGAGAATGACGACGGAAGCGGAAACGGAGATGCCCACCAGTATTCCCAGGCCGCCCCAACTGCTGCCGTCAGTCCACCACTGTGTGCCGAATATTTTATAGCCGATCAAAATCACCACGACACCCGCTCCCGTTCCCAGAAGAACCCGCGCAAATGTGGAAGTCGTCTTCCCGCGAATACGAAACCCGGTGTGTCTACGCAAAATGATATATTGAAGGACGGCACCGAATATGAAGGCTGTAGAGTTCGCCCAGGCCAAGGATATGCTGGTTCCATCCAGAAAAATGACGAATATCAGCGACAGAGCGATATCCACTATCACAGTCGCCGTGGCGCAGTAGAACGGTTTGCGTACATCGCCCATCGCATAGAACGCCCGCTGAGTGATATTGAACAGACCGATAAAAGGCATCCCGACAGAATACGCGGCCAGAACTCTGGCGGTCAGAATCGTATCATCGAGTGTAAACGCACGCCTTTGAAATGCCACGGCCACAATGGGTTCCCCCAGGAGGATCATGGCCATTGCCGATGGCACCAGGAGAGCCCAAAGATTTCTATAACCGAATTCCAGACTGTCCAGAAGACCTCTCCGGTTTCCCAACGCGGATTGGCGGCTCATCTTAGGATACAGCACGGTTGTGATGGAAGCCGAGAAAATACCGAATGGGAGCTGGAAGAAGACGATGGCATAAGACAGTGATGAGGCGCTCTTGTCCGGCAAAAATGACGCCAACAGCATGGCAATTTGATTATTCACGGCGAATAGAGACGAGGTGAGAAGCATGGGCATCCATCGTCGCATAACTCGCCTGAAAGCCGGATCGCCGAACGAAAACGTTGGGAGAAGGCGGAATCCCAGCATTTTATACGTGGGAAACTGGACAACGATCTGGGCGATGCCGCCGATGAGTACACCGAAACCGATGGCGACGGGTCCCCATTTCTGTTCACCGAGCAATAATGACAAAATGACGCAAATCGAAAACACAATCGGGGTAATGGCCGGAACAAAGAATCGATCATGGGTGTTATGTACGGCCATCATCACCGCGCTGACTGAAACGAGAAGGAAATACGGCATCATCCAGCGGAAAAGAATGTGACTCAGCTCACGCTTCTGCGGATCTTCAAAGTTTTCAAAAATGGTCAGAACGAATTCCGGAAACGCCAGGGATATTATGAGGATCGGCAGTGCGACAGCCATCTGCAGGCCAAGAATATTTGACGCGAGTCTCCTAGCGCCTCCACCGGCCGGATCGAGTGTGATTTCCTTGGAAAGTTCGGGAATGAATGCGGTGGAGAGAGCTCCTTCGGCGAGGAGTTTTCTGAGGTTGTTGGGAATGTTGAACACCAGATTGATCACGTCCGCGACACCGCCGGCCCCGAAAAGAGCTCCGATGGTCGCCGTGCGGACGAATCCCAGGATGCGGCTGGCCATGGTGCAGCTCATCACCAGAACTGTGGACAGCGCACTCTTCCTGTGATCGTTTTGATTCACGCCTTGCCTCTGAATCTCTCCAGGAACATGCTCTTGAACTTGAGAAAACTGCCGTTTCGTATGGCTTCCCGCGCATCGTCCATCATCACGTACAGAAAATCCAGATTGTGCCGTGTCACCAGCATGGGTCCAAGAATTTCCTTGGCTGCGAAAAGATGTCTCATATATCCGCGGCTGTATCGGGCGCATACAGGGCAGCGGCAGCCGGGATCGATGGGGTTTCCGTCGTCTTTGAATCTGGCGTTCTTTAGATTGAGCATTCCGTCTTTGGTGAAGCAAGTACCGTTTCGTGCGACTCTTGTCGGATAGACGCAGTCGAAGAGGTCAATACCGGCTTCCATGGCCTCCAGCATATAGTCCGGTGTGCCGATGCCCATGACATATTTGGGTTTGTCGCCGGGAAGATAAGGCGCGGTGTAATGCAGAAAATCCCGGAATACTTCGGGCTCCTCTCCGACCGACAGCCCGCCGATGGCGTATCCCGGAAGATCCAGCTCACCAAGCTCCTGTGCACTCCTTCTTCTCAAATCCTTGAAGAAATTCCCCTGCACAATGCCGAACAGCGCACCCTGATAGTCCTCCGGCCCACTCTCCCGGCGATTCTTTGCCTTTTTGGCCCACATTGTCGTGAGTTCCAACGCTTTCTCCGCATCATTCTTGGAAATATCCGGCGGTGTGCAGACATCCAATTGCATCTGGATATCGCTGCGCAGTATAGTCTGAATATCCACGACCTTCTCCGGCGTGAGATAATGTTTTGATCCATCTATATGGGATCGGAACGTGACGCCGTCATCGGTAATCTTACGGAAGGGCGCCAAAGAAAAAACTTGGAAACCTCCGGAATCCGTCAGGATATTCCCTTGCCATGTGGTGAATTGATGCAAACCGCCGTAAGACTCAATCACCTCAGTACCGGGTCTGAGATACAAATGATATGTATTACCGAGTATCAAATCGTAACCGATATCCGACAGCGCACTGTGAAGCATCGCTTTGACGGTGCCGTTCGTTCCAACCGGCATGAAAGATGGAATGTCCACATCCCCATGAGGAAGGTTCAGCACACCGGTCCGGGCCGAGCAGGTGTGATCCTGATGACTGATTGTAATCATGTGTTCCACCTCATCATGTCTTGGCATACCTGAAAATCCATACACCTAATGCCAGGAATCCGATGTATGGCGCTGCGGCTCCGACAAGCGGAGAAATCATGCCGATTTCCGCCAGCAATGTCGATATCATCCGAACAATATACCAGGCGGAAGAAAGTCCCAAACTGGCCAGCAAACTCATCAGAAGTATGTTTCTCTTGAAACGCCCACCGATGGCGCCGGAAAATAGCACGACGAGAAAAGGGGTCAGTGCCATGGTGAAACGCTGATAATATTTCGCTTGAAATGACTTATACGGCAGACCGGCTCGCTTTTGTGTTTCGATCCATTGTCGAGCCTCGACTCCGTCCATTTCTTCCAGTTCCCGTGTATCCAATCGAAAAGTCGCCGGCTCTTCGTCAACCATCGGATCTCTGAAGCGCTGAAAACGTTCTTGAATGATTTCACCGTCGGCATCGGCTCTGAAGACCCTGCATCCCTCCAGGAGCCAGCCTCTCGATTCCTCGAAGATGGCGCGTTCCGCATCGATTCTCGTCATGAACGCATCCTGGTCATCCAGAATAATGACGGTCAGTCCGCTCAGTGTTTTATTTTCGTCATTGTAGAAATCCGCATAATAGACTACCCGCCCTCCTCTGGCGATCGCGACGGCCCGGGAGCGATTTGCCGAATCCTGAATACCCAGGAGTTCTTTTGATTTTGCATTTCGCTCCTTCATCATGGGTATGGCAAACTGGTCCTCAAGGACATATCCTCCCACACTGATGATGGCGGCTATCACGAGTATCGGCGCAGCGAACCTGATCAGGGGAACACCCGAACCGAATACGGCAATGAGCTCGTTTCTGGCTCCCAGGTTGCCGAGTGCAAACGCCGCGGCAAACATCGAACCGATGGGCAGTGCGTAGGACAGAGCCTTTGGACCATAGAGAAAACTCACCATGATGGCTTGGCCAAAAGGGACTTCTCTATTCAGATAACGCCATAAATTCGTAAACACGTCGGCGAGAATGAGAATCAGCGCGAAAAAAAGTATACCCAGGAGGAAAAAGGGAATGAACTCCCGGATCAGCAAACGCCTGAACATTCTCATGCGTGAGATCTCCTCATATACAGAACGACGCCCGCAGCCAACAGGAGGAGATCCGGGACAATCATGACTAAAAACGGCGATACATTCGTTCGCAGACCCAACGATCGGCCCAATACCAGAAGGCTCCAGTAAAAACTCGTTATCAGGAGGCCAATGAAAAAACCGACGGCGCGGCCGCTCCTCTTAGCCGTCAGCCCCAGAGGGAAAGCCAATACGACGAAGGGAATGCATGCGAAGGGAATGGCAAACTTCTGATAATACTCCAATTTCCACACCTGAAGAGAATGATCTCTCGGCAAGGATGCTGCGAGTTCATCAATTTCGGCGGCATGACGCTTCACCATCGCCGCGGCCGCCAAACGATCTGATCCTCTGCTCTGGGAAAGCCGCGCGTAATTCAATGAGAGATTCCACTCGGCACGATCCTGCCTTTCCCGATGAGCCAGCAGACGCTCTTTGTGACGTACCGCCTTCTCTCGTATCACCAAACGAATCTCCCGAACCCGCATGTTCGCCGGACCAGATTGCTGATCCAAAATGGCGTTGTCACTCGTGAGTAATCGATAATCCATATAATCGGCGGTGCTCCATGTCCACTCATCCTTCGCGGCGGAATCCGGGGTCAGAGAAAAGACGTCATGCATACGGAATCCAGGAAAGTCATTTTGTCTGCCGCGGATTTCGGGAGCTGCGCGTGCGGCCATGATGGAGCTGCGGTTCCCATCCCCATCACGTTCTATAATAATCATAGGATGTATGCCCTCTTCATCAATCGCTCCGGTCACCAGTACCGATTGCCGGAACATCCGTACGGAAAACGGTTCCAGTTCAAGTCCGGGGTGCGTCAGGCTCAACTCAATCCAAAGGCGCTGGAACGCTTTGGTGCCGGCGGGAAGAAGAATATCATTCACACCGAATGAGATAAACGACACAAGGACCCCCAAAACCAGTACCGGCCGAAAAATGGTCGAACGCCGAAATCCGGCACTTCTCATGGCCAGTACTTCGTTATCCGAGGAAAATCGTCCATAGGCCATCAGGGCGGCCGTCAGCGTCGCAAATGGAGCGGATAAAGTGATAAATGATGGAAGGGAATACAGCATCAGCAGCAGCACGGATCCCAGAGGGATTCCCTTGGCCAATATCACCTGAGCCATCAAGAGCAGCTGATTAAGAAAAAAAACCAGGAAATAGAACAGAAAACTGACAAGAAACGAAAGCAGAAATTCGGACCAGATATAACGTTCGAGAGTGGGTTTAATGACCATGGATTCCCGTCTCAACTCGAATGATGCCGCCGCCAAGTGTTCCGACCCAAATGGCTCCGTCCATATCTGTGTTGATGACGGCAATATCCGCCGACGGAAGGCCTTCGGGGAGGGATATCCGATCCCAAACATCGGTGGAAGTATTCCATGCATTCACACCCGCACCGAATGTCCCGAAATAGAACCAGTCTCCGGACTGTGCCACGGCGAGAACCCATGGATCTCCCAGCCGGCTTTCGTCGATGAATCTGACTTCCGATGTTGATCTATCCCAGATAAACGCGCCGCTGCCGTATGTCCCCCCTATAATCAAGTCACCGGTCGCGACGGCGCTTGTCACATTAGATTCCTTAAGACGGTCGTCGGGAGGACGGCTCCATGTTCCGGAAATCGGTTCGAAAATATAGAGGCCGCGATCCATCGTGCAAACCAGTATTTCAGTTCCAATCCCCGGTTCCAACTTGGTAATAAATATGCCGGGTTGGGGTATGAAATCCCAGTTCCTTCCGCTTTTTTCCCACAAACCTTTACCCAGGGTGCCCAAATAAACGTTGTTTCCCGATAAAAAGACATCTTGAAGGCGCTCGGAAACCGGTAAATCGGCTTCACGAATCCAAGTTGATGTCCTGAGGCTGTATCGTTCCAATGCCCCGTAACGAACCAGCCAGATCTGTTCATTCTGCTTCCTGATCCTGTTCACGGTTCGAACAGCTAAGGAGGGGTTGCCCGGATCCCATGTCACCGAATCATCCAAGGGGCGGGACAGTCTGGCCACGCCCCCTGTCCATGTGCCGGCCCAGACATCGTCGTTGTCGCTCAACAGAGCGGAAACGTTTTCTCCCGACAAACCTAGATCAGTACCCCTCCAGCGCCGCATATACAATCGGCCCCGCCAAACAGACCACTCTGAAGACCGGAGACCATCCGAGAGTGCTCGGACGTCCGGCTGCCAAAAACGTTCCCTTGCTTCCTGCACCAGACCAGCAGCCCATAGCTGTCCTACTTCTGCCAAAGGATCGACAGGTATCAATTCAACTTCAGGCGGTTCGGACTTGGATACCGGCTCAATTTGTTCCGGCGGCTGTTGTTGGGATGGAATTGTTGACTTTACCGTCGGCTTCTGGACAGCAATAGTCGCTGTTTTTTCGATACCGGCACATGATGAGACTGCCAGTAAGGCAGCAAGGACAATGCGAGCCCCTCCGCGATTCGGCATCATATGCCGGTGGATCCGAATCCTCCACCGCCTCTGTTACTGTCGGGCAGCTCCTGAACATCGGTGAACACTGCCTGTGCGACCGGAGCGATCACCAATTGTGCAATGCGCATTCCCGGCTCAATAGTCACGGGATGACTGTCGTGATTGATCAAGATGACCTTCACTTCACCGCGGTAGTCCGAGTCAATCGTGCCTGGACTGTTGAGAACAGTAAGACCCTTTTTGACAGCCAGGCCGGAACGAGGCCGTACCTGCCCTTCGTATCCTATGGGAATCGCCATGTGTAATCCGGTGGGAATCAGAATGCGTTCGCCGGGTCCGATTTCTATTTTCTCGTCCAGATCAGCCTTGAGATCTGCTCCCGCGGCGTGTTCTGTTGCATATTCGGGGATGAGGCTTGATTTGCCTGCTACCGGTACGACCGGTCCATGATGCTGATTCAAAACATCCTCCGAGGGATCGGGCCGAATCACGGCCCGATCCGTTTGAATCGACTTAGCGCCGCGGTCTCCGAGGAGGAGGACCGGACGGACGAGAGGAGCCGGGTGCCGGCTTCCAATCGGGATTATCCGCGTCAACGATGCTGAGGTTCAAACGTCCCATGCGGTCGACTTCCACCAAACGCACTTTGACTTTTTCGCCTTCTTTTATCACATCTTCGACAGAATTGACTCTTTCCTCGGACAGCTTGGAGATGTGGCACAGACCTTCTTTGCCCGGAAGGATTTCAATAAATGCACCAAAATCCATAATCCTCTTCACCGTACCGTCGTAGATGGTGCCGACTTCCGGGTCTTCAACAAACGCTTTCACCATATTCAAGGCGACTTCGGCGCCCTGTTTGCCATCCTTGGCAAAGATTGTGATGACGCCGTCATCATCGATATTCACCTTCGTACCGGATGTCTCGCTGATATTGCGGATGTTCTGACCTCCGGGGCCGATGATGGCGCCGATCTTGTCCACATCCACCTTATAGGTCATCACGGCAGGAGCAAACTCACTGATTTCTTCCGAGGGCTCTTTGATCGTTTTGAACATTTCACCAAGAATGTGGATTCGTCCGGCTTTCGCCTGATCAAGGGCCGTTTTCATGATGTCTATGCTGATTCCATCAATCTTGATATCCATCTGGAAAGCAGTGATGCCTTTTTCGCTTCCGGTCACCTTGAAGTCCATATCCCCCATATGATCTTCCTCACCGAGGATATCGGAAAGAACAACATTCTTATCACCTTCCTGGATCAGTCCCATAGCGATACCCGCAACCGGCGCCTTCAGAGGAACTCCCGCATCGAGGAGACTCATTGTGCCGCTGCAGACAGTCGCCATGGAGGAGGATCCATTGGACTCGGTGATTTCGGAAACAACTCTCACGGTGTAAGGAAACTTGTCCTTATCCGGCAGTATGGGAGCGATCGCTCTATGAGCCAGGTGTCCGTGACCGATCTCCCGACGACCTGTTCCCGTACGTCCCGTCTCACCGACCGAATATGGAGGAAAATTATAATGAAGCATGAAGCTCTCACGGCGATCCCCGTCGATGTCGTCGAAGATCTGCTCGTCATATGTGCTTCCCAGTGTGACGACGCCGATGGACTGGGTTTCTCCTCTGGTAAAGAGGGCGGAACCATGAGTCCGGGGCAGCAGGCCGATTTCCGTCGTGATGGGTCTGATCTGATCGGGAGCACGACTGTCGCATCGTTTGCCTTCATTGACGATGGAAGACCGCATCAAATTAGAATGGATTTTTCCAAGAAGGGCTTTGAAAACGGTCATTCCGTTCTCACCATAAGCCTCAATCCGATCGGAGAATTGTTCTATCATCTTCGCCTTGACTTCCCGTGCTCCGCCGGAGCGGGCGAACTTGTCGTCCAGGAAAATCACGTCTTTGAAGAGAGGCTCGGCCGCAGCCTTGACTTCGTCCTCGAACCCCAAGGGGGGAAAGGCCTCGGGCAGCGGCAGCTTTGTTTTTCCCGCAGCCGCCGCGAAGTCCTCGAGGAACTTGCAAAGGTCTTTGAGGATGCCTTCAGAAAAGGCGAGAGCTTCAAGCATCCTCTCTTCGGCAACCTGGTCTCCGCCGCCTTCCACCATGACGATGCCTTTGTTGTTGCCGGCCACAATAATGTCCAACTCCGCACTCTTCAATTGATCGAAAGTCGGATTGGCAACCAGCTCACCGTCGACAGAGCCGACACGAATGGCCGCGACGGGCCCATCAAAGGGGATATCGGACACCATGACAGATGCGAATGCCGCCATCATGCCCACCACGTCGGGGGTATGAATCTGGTCGGTGGAAATTGTCATGGGAATAACTTGAACGTCTCGTCCGAAACTCTTGTGGAACAAGGGTCTCATGGGTCGGTCAATCAGCCGGGAGACGAGGATTTCCTTATCTTTGGGCCGAGTTTCCCTCTTGATAAATCCACCGGGAATCTTTCCGGCCGAGTAATAACGTTCGTTGTAATCCACCATCAAGGGGATATAGTCCAAACCCTCGGTGGTGTCCGAGCTGCAGCAGACCGTTGCCAGAACCGCACTGCCGCCATATCGGGCCAGAACCGACCCGTTGGCTTGCTTCGCGATCTTGCCGGTCTCGAGGATCAGGTCTTCTTCCCCGATCCTAATTTTTGCCGTATGCATTGAATATCCTTGTGTTATTTACGAAGGCCGAGTTTGGCGATCAGCGCCCGGTAGCCTTCCAGATCGTTCCGCTTCAAATAGCGGAGGAGGCGTCGGCGTTGGCCGACCATTTGCAGCAGACCCCGACGCGATGCGTGATCTTTCTTGTGAGCACCGAAATGATTCTTCAGATCTTCGATACGCTTGGTGAGAAGGGCGATCTGGACTTCGGTTGAGCCCGAGTCTTTGCCGTCCTTGCCGAATTCGGCCACAATAGCGGCCTTGTCATCCTTGGTGAGAGACATGATGGGTTCCTCTCTAATGAGAAAATGAGCGGCGGTTGAAGCCGCTTGCCGGCCGAATACTTCGGTCCGGGTCGATACGGTGCCGTCCGGGGGGTTCGTACCGATTCAAAGGGAAGCCGACCGATTGCGGTCTTTGCAGCCTCCCGGAAAATCAGAAACCCGGGGCCTATGTTAAAAACTTCTTTCAACGACTCAAAATGACACGAATGCGAGGCATTAGTCAAGCTGATCTGCTGGATGTAAATCCCGATATACACTCAGGATAGCTATGAATCGAAGACGATTTTATACACGGCATGCTCGCCTGATTTTTCCAGCAGGGCGACGGGTTTACCCAAAGGATCAATGAAGAGCACTGAACCAGCTGAGATGTCGGGCAATTCAGGGATTCTGTTAGGAGGCATCCCGACTCTCAGCGCTCGGGCCGCCGTCTCATTGACTTTAATGCTGTTGATGCCCAGGTACTTGAAGAATGCTGCGGAATCCTGGCCGTCTTCTTCTCGTACATCCTCGGGCAAGCAGGCCTCTTCGACGGAAAACGGACCTACAGCTGTGCGCCTCAATGACAAGCAGTGCGCCCTGCTGCCCGAA
This sequence comes from Spirochaetaceae bacterium, assembly GCA_029210985.1. Lineage (GTDB taxonomy): Bacteria > Spirochaetota > Spirochaetia > DSM-2461 > DSM-2461 > UBA2779. The sequence goes on from JARGFR010000070.1 coordinate 15,514, forward strand.
GCCAGCCCCAGGTCACGGGCAAGTGAACGAATATATGT
>JARGFR010000071.1 GCA_029210985.1 Spirochaetaceae bacterium
GTACGTGCTGGAAACGAGATGGACCCGTTGGGAGTGACCGCGACAATTCTGGATTCCTATGACCGCCGCCCTCCAAAGCCGATACAGCCTATTCGGGTGCCCCGAAGGGGCATACGAAACTAAATTGTCTTCAGGAGCTCGATAAAATTTCCGATTGCCGTTTTCCAGGAGCCCACAATATCCGGCAGTCGTTTCTGGAGGTGGAGCAGTTTCTCCGGGTCCAGGTTTTTCCGGTACATGTTTCGAAAAACGTGGCGAAAGGCACGAAGCTCGTCTATTTGTTCCGCCGTCTTTCTGTCGATTACCCGTGGCCGTATTCCCTCGATGGAAAGGGTCATGCGGTGAAGCAGTTCCTTGTGCCACCCAGCATTGCCGACGTCGTTTTCAAAGTGCTTGGCGATACGATAAAAGGAGTTCTCCATGAGGTTGTACATATTATGCAAGGTGTACCCCAGGGCTGCGTAGTCCAGTTCTTCAGTCGCTCCGGCGCCGATCCGTTCCATACTTCTGTTGTTGGTTTCCAGGAGCTCCGGAAGCGCTTCGAGATCACCTTCCAGCTCCGCAATCAGTAACGCTCGATCAGTCACGTCGTTCATACAGGACCCTGCCTTTTGTTTCCACCCGGTCGCGGATATGGGGATAAAGATCGTTCATATCGACAACATCGATCGCCTCAGAAAGGCTCAAGAGCCATCCGCTGACCTTGAGAAACTCAGAGCTTTCTATGGCGAGATCGATATCCCTGACGACCCCTTCCGTCTGTTCCGCAAGGGATCCGAAGAGGACAATCCGGGACACCTGCGGATCCCGTTCCAGGACACCCTCGACGATTCGGGGAAGCAGCGCTTCGTAGCGCGCCCGCTGCTTCCGGGCGTCTTCACGTTTTTGCGTCGCTCTGGTCCGGTAGAACTGTCGCAGTGTCTCCTTCGAGTCCATGTGCTCCATGATGATATTTGGATGACCTGTGGTCAAGGTAATCGGGCTCTGGGCGGTCGGTCATATAATCAGCTTCAGATGAATATTCCCGCTGGCGTCCTGTTCCTCGTAAACCTCACGGCCCAGCAACAAAAACCGACGACGGTTGAGTGGCGGGACCGGCAGCAAACGAAAAGCAATATCATGCAAAATAACCTGGATTTTTTTGTCTCACAAAGTGCTACACGAACGGCTTCTACTTGGGCCTGTTTTATCGCCGGATCGTCTCGTTTCCTTGGCGGTTCGTTGAGAAACGCTTTGGCGTCTTGTCCGGAGTAGCCATCACCATTTTTAGCTTGTAGGCCGGAAAGCCAGTACCTGAGTCCAAAATGGTTTACACCCCCTGCAGCTCCGCCCGTACTGCAGTATTCGCCAGCCAAGGTTGACGTTCGGCCATGAGTTATCCGACTCGCTCACCATAGGTATCTCCTCGTAAGGCAATCAGAAGCTCAGAGCGGGTATCAGCCACAAGGTACAGGGTGCGAAATGCGAAACCAGCGGTGCTCCGGAGGTCAATTGAAGGGCAAAAAGGTATCGATCAGACTGGATGAAAAATGCTCGAGAACAGGAACGGCACAAGCTCGCGGCAAGGGTATTCCGCCCCGTTCTTCCCCATGCGCTCCACATAAAAACCTCTAGACACGATACTTAAAAATAAGTAAATTGCTCTGGCACGAAAAACGAGGGCCGTTAGCTCAGCTGGCAGAGCAGCAGACTCTTAATCTGCGGGTCGAAGGTTCGATCCCTTCACGGCTCATGAGAAATCGGGTGGCTTGGCCGCCCTTTTTCATTTCAATAGCGAGAGTGGTGGAATTGGTAGACACGCCGGTCTTAGGAGCCGGTGCTTCGGCGTAAGGGTTCAAGTCCCTTCTCTCGCACTCTCAAGTGAAGAAAACGAGAATTGACGATTTCGAAAGCGTCCGAATCTCGACTGGGCGGCGGGCGTCATAACAATGCCGGAACGATCCGGAACAGGATTGCCTTTTCGAATTCTGACTCTCATGAGGTGTGGGAATGATCCAAGATAAAAAAATCGAGAAACTGGAAAAATCCGCGGTCAAGCTGACCGTGACAGTGTCTTCCGACGGAGCAGACAAGGCGTATAACGATCTGTTGGGGAAATACGGCCGGCAGGCCCAGATCCCCGGATTTCGCAAAGGCAAAGTGCCCAAGGATGTGCTCATCCGGAAATTCGGAGAAGGCATCAAGCAGGAAGCGGCGGCCGATCTGATCGATGAAGCCCTGAAAGCCGCCCTGGATGATGTGGATGAGAATCCCATTTCCCAGCCTATGCTGGACGAACTTCCGTCCATCGAGTTGGGCAAACCCTACGAGTTCACCGTCTCCTACGACATATTCCCTGAAATCAAGATGGGGGATTACAAAGGTGTCGAGATCGAAGAGCCTCAGGTGAAAATCCTGAAGAAGCACGAGAACGACGAGCTGGAAACAATCCGGGAACGGAATTCGGTGGTGTTGGACAAGGAAGACAAAACCGTCGCCGACGGCAGTGTGGTCACCATGGACTACGTGGAGCTCGGTGAAGACGAGGCCCCCCTGGAAGAAACCCGCCGCAAGGGCTTTGCCTTTACGCTGGGTAAGGAAGCTCACCCCTATGCAGTCGAGGATGAATTGACCGGCATGAAGGTGGGTGAGTCCAAAACCATAGAAAAAACATACCCTGAAGACGCCGCGTCCGCTGTTGCCGGGCGCACCGTGAAACTGCAGGTTGCCATCGATGCTGTCAAAGAACGCCGGCTGCCCGATCTGGACGACGAATTGGCCCAGGACGTCTCGGAAGATCTGAAAACCCTCGATGATTTGCGAAAGAAGGTGAAGGACGATCTCAAAAAACGCGCGGAAGAGCGTATCAGAGCGAGGAAAATCAACGCACTCACAGATAAATTAGTGGAAGGTGCCGATATTGATGTTCCCGAGTCCATGATTTCTTTAGATTTGGAACACACCTGGCAGGATTATGTCCGTCAATCCGGAGCCTCGGAAGACATCCTCATCAAAGCCCTGGAAGACGCCGGCCGTTCCAAAGCGGAAACCCTGAACGAATGGCGGGAAGACGCCGCCAAATCCATCAAGACCCGCCTTATCTACGGCAGGATTGTGGAAGAAGAAAAGATCGAGGCAACGGAAGAGGAAGTCACCGAAGAACTCGAAACCCGTGCCAAGGAATTCAAAATGCCCGCCGATGAGCTGGAGAAAATGTTTGGCGGAAAGCAATTCCGGGATTATCTTAAGAATGAACTGGCCCAGAAGAAGCTTTTTGACTTCCTGTTGGGTGCCGCTTCCGTCAAAAAAGGCGAGAAGATAGACTATACTGATCTGATGGGCGCCTAGGAAGAAAAGAAAAGGCGGTGCCGAAGGGTGCCGTTTTTTTCCGAGGCCGGCTCAGGCAGGAGAACACAATGGACGTTCAAGCAGCATATTCCCCCCTTGTCATCGAAAAGACGGGCATGGGGGAAACGCGCTACGATATATTTACCAAATTACTCCAGGAACGAATTGTATTCCTTGGGGGGGAGATACGGGATATCGATGCGGACCACATCGTTGCCCAGATGTTGTTCCTGGATTCCCAGGATCCCGAGAAGGACATCAGTTTTTATATCAACAGCCCCGGGGGATCCGTAACAGCCGGATTGGCGATTTATGATACGATGCACCATATCAATGCCGATGTTCAAACCATCTGCATGGGTCAGGCCGCATCCATGGGCGCGATTCTTCTCGCCGGCGGTACCAAAGGCAAGCGAATGGCTCTGCCGTCCTCCCGGATTCTGATTCACCAGCCCTGGGGAGGTGTTCAGGGACAGGCCGTGGATATCGGTATCCAGGCCAGAGAAATTGTCAGACTGAAAAGAATGCTCATCAACTATCTGTCCGGGGATACCGGCAAGGACGAAAAAACCATCGCTGCCGATCTTGAGCGTGATTTTTTCATGTCAGCTGGTGAAGCTGTTGAATACGGCGTCGTCGACAAGATCTTGGTGAGGGAATCAAATGGCGAGAGCTAAGGGAAAAGAAGTCAAAGTCTGTTCGTTCTGCGGAAAAACCTCCGAAATGGCCAAAAAGCTCATTGCCGGCCCGGGTGTCTATATCTGCGACGAGTGTGTCGCCGTCTGCAACCGAATCCTGACCGAAGAGAACGAAAATATCACGGCCGAATTCACCGAGGATCTCCCTGTTCCCAAGGACATCAAAGCCTATCTCGACCAATATGTCATCGGACAGGAACTGGCCAAAAAAACTCTGTCGGTCGCGGTTTACAACCACTATAAACGCATTAAGCACAAAGGCCGCATCACCTCGGAAGACGTGGAACTGGAGAAGTCCAACGTTCTGCTCATCGGACCTACCGGTTCAGGCAAAACGCTGTTGGCCCGCACTTTGGCCCAGAAACTGAAAGTCCCCTTTGCCATCGCCGACGCCACCACTCTCACCGAGGCCGGTTATGTGGGTGAAGATGTGGAGAACATACTCCTCAAGCTTATTCAGGCTGCCGGAAACAACATTGCCGCCGCCGAGCGGGGTATCATTTACATCGACGAAATCGATAAAATTGCCCGAAAGAGCGAAAATGTCTCCATTACCCGGGATGTCTCCGGCGAAGGTGTACAGCAGGCCCTGTTAAAGATTATTGAAGGTACAACCGCATCGGTGCCGCCCCAGGGCGGACGAAAGCATCCCAATCAGGAAATGCTGAAAATCGATACCTCCAATATTCTTGTTATCTGCGGCGGAGCCTTCGTCGGTCTGGATAAAATTATCGAAGGCCGGGTCGCTCAGCACCCCCTGGGGTTCGGCGCCGATGTCCGCAAGCCCGGGGATCGCAGTTTGTCGGATCTTTATCGGCAGCTGCATCCCGACGATCTGATTAAATTCGGCTTGATTCCCGAGTTTATCGGACGTCTGCCCATTCAAGTGGCCTTGGACAACCTGACCGAGGAAGAACTTATTCGAATCGTCACGGAGCCTAAGAACTCGGTGATTAAGCAGTACACAATTTCCATGGAGATGGACGGTGTCGAACTGTTGTTCGACGAGGACGCCATCAGTGCGGTCGCCGACAAGGCGGTCAAACAGAAAACAGGCGCCCGTGGAATACGATCCATCGTTGAATCGGCCATGATCGACATCATGTTCGAACTGCCCTCCATCAAGGGGCGAAAGAAGGTGATTGTGAATAGGAACGTCATCGAAAACGGCGAGCAGCCCCAGGTTTTGGAACTGGGCGAGCAGTCTCAGGATGGCGGTGACGAGGCGGATGAAGTTAAGCAGATCACGGCCTGAAGATCGGGGAGAACGGCCTCTCATCCCTCTGAGGGAATTGGTGGTTTTTCCCCACAACGTGATTCCCTTTTTCGTCGGTCGTCCGGCCTCTCTGAAAGCTCTCAACGAGGCCACTTCAGGCAACAGGGAAATTTTTCTCGCCTTCCAGAAGACCGCAACAGAGGATCCGGGACCCGATGATATTCATCCGATCGGCACTGTGGCCAGGGTGGTTCAGGTACTCAAACTACCGGACGGGAATATGCGTGTTCTCGTTGAAGGCCGCTACAGGGCGTGTCTCAAGAAAATCAGACAGAAAAAAGACGTCACCTGGGGCCAGTATCGAATGGTACGGGACGAGGCGGTTCCCGAATCGCTGAAAACTCTGATTCAGGCCGTCAAAGATGATTTCCAGGCCTATTCGAAGCTGCGTACCAAGAAACTGGCAAAAGAAGCCGTTTCCCACGTGATAAAGGCCGATACACCGGAGAAACTCGTCGGTCATATTTGTTCCGCACTGGACATTGAAGCCGAACGGAAAATTCCCTTCCTCCTGGAGACCGACCCAAAGCGGCGCCTGGAAGAATTGTCGGTCCTGCTGCAGATGGAAAATGAATTTCTGGGACTCAGGAACGACATTTCGGGCAGGGTCAAAAAGCGCATGGAGCGCTCTCAAAAAGAGTACTTTCTCAACGAGCAGCTTAAGGAAATCCACAAGGAGTTGGGAAGCGAAGAGGCCGATCCCACAGGCTCCCAGGAACTGGAACGCAAACTCCTGGAACTCGAACTCGACGATGAGGTGCGTCAGAAGACGATGGTGGAGGTCAAACGCCTGAGCCGCCTCCAGCCGATGAGTCCGGAATCCGGCGTATTGCGAACCTACTTGGAATGGATTATCGATTTACCCTGGGGAAAGCGAACCACCGACCGGCATGATATCGCCGAAGCGGCGCGGATACTCAACGCCGATCATTTCGGTTTGGATATGCCCAAGGAACGAATACTGGATTTCATCGCTGTCCGGCAGCTCAAATCCAAGGTTAAGAGTCCCATCCTCTGCTTCGTCGGTCCGCCGGGAACCGGAAAAACGTCATTGGGTCGATCCGTCGCCCGTACTCTGGACCGGAAGTTCGTTCGGATTTCTCTGGGTGGAGTACGTGACGAGGCGGAAATCAGAGGTCATCGAAAAACCTACGTCGGAGCCCTTCCCGGGAAAATTATCCAAGCCCTGAAGAGGGCCGGATCCCTCAATCCCGTCTTCCTGCTGGATGAAGTCGACAAAATGTCCGGGGATTACCGCGGCGATCCATCCTCGGCGTTGCTGGAAGTTCTTGACCCGGAACAGAACAACACATTCACCGATCATTACCTGGAAGTCCCCTTCGATCTTTCCGAAGTGATGTTCATCACCACGGCCAACAGTCTCGAAGCCATTCCGCATCCCCTGCGCGACCGGATGGAAGTCATCCGCATTCCGGGCTATACGGCAATGGAAAAGAAGAGTATTGCGCGCCAATTCATCATACCCAAACAGATTGAAGAGAACGGACTCTCCGGAGCCGATGTGGTGTTCACCGAAGAGTCCCTGGATCTCCTGATACGCGGTTATACCCTGGAAGCCGGGGTGCGAAACATGGAGCGGGCCATCAGCCAAGTGGTGAGGAAGCTCACCCGCAAACTTCTGCATGATGAGCAGACCCGTCCGGGCCGATGGATTGTCAACAGCGCGGCCCTTCACAAAGATCAGTCTCATTCCGCTCTCTTTGTGCCTCCGGAACGGGACATGCCGGAACTGCAGGGCTTGAAACTGAACATCACGCCGTCGATGGTTCGGGAGTACCTGGGTAAAGAAAGATTGGAAGACGACCTGGGAACCCAAGGCCGTCCCGGACTGGCACCGGGATTGTATTACGACGGCGGAGGCGGCGGCGTTCTTCCCGTCGAAGCGAGCATTTATGACGGAGAGGGCAAGCTCATCCTCACCGGTCAGCTGGGAGATGTGATGAAGGAGAGTGCACAAATTGCCCTTTCCTATCTCAAAGCCAATAAAGACGCACTGGGCCTGAAAGCCGATTTCGACAAGAAGAAAGACATTCATATTCATGTTCCCCAGGGAGCCATTCCAGTCGACGGTCCCTCGGCAGGCATAGCCCTCACCGCCGCGCTGCTCTCCGCCGTATTGGAAATCCCATTAAACAGCGGTATCGCCATGACCGGAGAAGTGACTCTCACCGACAGGGTTCTGCCCATCGGCGGCGTGAAGGAGAAATCCCTGGCGGCCCGGCGTCGGGGATTCCATACCATCGTGATGCCGGAAGATAATCGGCGGGATGCGGAGGAACTGCCTCCAGAGGTGAAAGACGAGGTGAAATTCCTATTTCACGACAGTCTGGGTAAAGCCTTATGCGATTTGTTTCCCAAGGGCACCTTCCCAGGGAAATAGCGGCATAAACGCCTGCCTCTTCCCCCGCCGGCCGGTATTTATCACGCTTTTCATGAGCGTACCGGAAATTACGCTTGAATCGCTTACCCCGATAAGGCATACTTCATCTCGCAGGGAGGCAAAGCCGTGAAACGCGTGACCCTTATCACTCTCGTTCTTCTCCTCATCGGCACTGTGGGTGCCTTCGCTCAACAGTTCGAGAACGAATCAGAACTCTATCCAAAGACGCTTCAGATCGCCCGCATATACAATCACTCCGATGGTTATCGTGTCGATTACATCCGCCAGGACTACACCGTAGGGACTTTCTGGGCCCCTATCGAATGGTTCCGAGGTGCGGCCGGCATCGGCGCAATGGCCTTTGGAGACGGACCGGCGTATCCATACGTCTCCTTCTTCTACAAAGATGGTGAAGTGGATCATTTCCGTTTGTACGTCATCGAAAATCCGGCCCATGACAGTTGGGGATATCTGGATCCGAATGTCGACTACACGGGAGAGTTCCCCTCTCCGGATTCCAAGCCAGTCATTTCCTTTTGAGTCAGGATAAAACGGTCGCTTCGGTTATCGAAGCATTCGAGAAGTTTGATACATTCTATATTCTCGGTCATGAAGAGCCGGACGCCGACTGTCTTGGATCTCAGCGGGCCTTGGGCAGCTGGCTGGGACGGCATCGCCGTGATGCGAAAATCCATCTTTGTTCGGCCGGCCCGTGGGGACGACCGGAAATTGCCGATTGGCAGCCCTTATTCGTAAATCGCCTGCCCTCTCCCGAGGAGGGCTCCAGCCCCTTGGTCATCATCATGGATTGTTCATCATTTGATCGGACGGGTTTTGCCGAATCGGCGATTCCCGATGCACCGGTTATGGTGATCGATCACCATGCCGCCGGGAGTGATTTCGGCGATATCCGTTATATCGATCCTTTGAGCCCGTCCACCACACTGATGGTTCAGAGACTCATCGAAGACTCCGGCGACACACCTACCGTCGAAGAAGCGGAAGTTCTTTTTCTTGGTTTCTGCACCGACACAGGCTATTTCCGCCATGTCGAACCGGGACGCTCAGAACCTCTGGAGGCCGTCGCTCGTCTCGTCGCCGCAGGAGCCTCTCCGGGCGACACCTTTCGCCTCTTGGCCGGTGGCCGCAGTCTCGGCTCCCGAAAATTGCTGGGACGAGTCCTGGAAAGAGCCGAGCTCTTCTTTGGCGGCCGTCTGGTTCTCAGTTGGGAAACCTGGAAGGACTGGCGGGAACTGGGCAGTGAGCGGGATTCCGACATGCTTTATCAGCTCATGCTGAGCATAGCGGGAATCGAAGCCGCCGTGATAGTCAGAGAGCAGAATGACGGCTTTTGTGTGGTCGGGCTTCGATCCATCACAAACCTGGACGTGGGTGACATCGCTCGTTTCTTCGGCGGCGGCGGACATAAGAAAGCCGCCGGCTGTACCGTCAGCGGCGATCTCGATGATGTCATCGAACATGTACTTCAGGTTTTCGCGGATCGCCTGGACTGAAATAGACGGAAGACTCTCTGAAACATCACCGTCGGAACCTCGTATAACGCCACAATCATCTCCTCCTCGTCTCTCTGACAAATATTTCATAAAAAAAGATTCCAAATCTCTTGATTATTTTACGAACGGTCGGTAACTTTCTAACGAACGGTCGTTAACATAATGAAAACTGAAAAACACGAAGCAAAAAAGAAAGACATCATCGAATCGGCATTCCGCATCTGGGGCGGCTGCCGCTATAGGGAAACCTCCCTCTCTCATCTCGCCGCCGAGCTCAGTATCACCAAGCAAGCCCTGTACCGCTACTTTGCCAGCAAGGAAAAACTGGAAAGCGCCATGGAAGACATAGCCCTGGACAACTACGATCGGAGTGCCCGACATCTCCAGGATGAGCTTTCGGAAATGACTGACGATGAATGGACCGAAGCTTATGTGGAAGGCACTGTTTCGTTCTTTCAGAATCATAGCCGTTATATGGGATTCTTGACGTATCGCTACCGACATAGCAGTCAAGGTCCGCAAATCACCCGGAACCACAACAAACGGTTCGGTGAAATGGCGCAGGAAAGGGCGGGAATCCCCGAAGTCGGTTTTCGCTTTCTCAACGCCCTGATATTCAAGGATCTTCATTTCCGTAATACCGTCGGGAAGAATCTGGGTTTTTGGAAAACAGCATGGTATCAGGGCTTCGGTACGGACAATAAAATCGAAGAGCCGGACTACACGCTGGTTCTCGATGATGCCTCGAATGTGGACTATTCGGCTTTTGCCGCCGATTCGATGGTGAAAGCGGTATTCGAGACTGTCATGGAAGAAGCCGGCGGCGGTGTGTCTTTGAGCAAGGTTGCCAAAAAGGCCGGTTTGACGAAAAGCAGTCTTTACAATTATTGGCCAAGTAAGGAAGAGATGCTCAGCGATGTTCTTCTGAGACAGCTCTCCATTTATGAGAAACTTTTCAAGCAGTTTGCTGAGAGCTACGACACCCCGGGAAATCGCCTTTTCGCCTATCTGGCATTTATGGGAACATTCCTCCGACGCAATCCGGACGTCCTGAACTATCTCCAGCGCATTATGAATGTCGGTGTGAATATGCCCACTGATCGCTGGAAGCTGGAAGACCTCTACACCAAACCCCTGGAGTCCGGTGTCAGTGCCGGTTTACTGAGTCTCGGAGAGTACAAACCGGTGGATTTCCTGGGACTCGTCACTCTCGCAACAGTCAATGAAGTCAAACATCACCTAGTCGAGGATTCGGACAGGTCCCAAATAGATATGAGTTTAAAAGACCTCTATCGCCTCATCGTAGGCGGTATTTCAGTTCTGAGGAGAACACAGTCATGAAGAAAATTATTTTCGTCACCCTCGTTGCAGTACTGGCCGGCGGATTTCTCAGTGCCGAGAATCTGACCCTGACCGTGGACGAAGCCGTCGATCTGGCCGTCTCGCGAAATCTCGGACTCAAACAGCAGGGTATTGATCTGAGAACCCGGGAACGCTCCAAAGACAAGGCATGGAATGCGTTTTTACCGTCCATTGCGGCAAGCACGGGAGTATCGGCAAATCATAGTCTGTTCGATTTCGACTATTCATCCAGCTCGGCCTTCTCAGATGCGGGCAACCTGGGAATCAACGCCGGTCTGAGCATGAGTCTTCCCTTGAATGTCGGAGTCGGCGGGGGCATCAGCAACCTTATGGCCGACTATGAAGCGGGTCTCATCGAATACGAGGACGCACAGAAACAGTTGGAGCGAGATGTTCGGAAGCAGTTCTACAGCCTTCTGGCCAACGAAGAGAATATCCGCATACAGGAATCAAATCTCGAGCTCGCGCAGAAACGCTATGAGCAGGCCAGAAGCAATTTCGAAAACGGTCTGGCTCCGGAGCTGGAAGTTCTCTCGGCCGAAGTCACCGTGGCTAATCTGCGCCCGGCTTTGGACGGCGTTGCGGCCGGATATGAAAGTCAGCTTCTCTACTTTAAGTTCCTTCTGGGTATAGACCGCAACGATGAACTGGAACTGGTCGGGGAGTTGGAAACCGAACTCTATGATATTGAAGCCGAAGACCTGATCAGTCGCTACATGGCCGGACGCTTGGATCTCCGAGGCCTGGACAAACAGCTTGAGGCAATCGGCTATCTGAAGAAAGGCACGGCCCTGAGATTGAAGACACCCACCTTGTCTCTGGGCTATTCCTGGGGACTCTCGGGATCCAATGCCGATTCAACGTTTCCTGCTACAACAATCGAGCCTTGGTCCGACTGGGCCGATCGGGGAACTCTGAGCCTGGGTCTTCAATGGCAGCTCGACGGATTCATCCCCGGATCGAGTACCGATGTCCAGCTGAAGGAGCTCCAGGACGCCATTGACTCTCTGACGCTGGCCAAGCAGATGGCGATTGATAACGCCGGCATCGAGATTACCAACGCCGTGAACAACCTGGCGACGGCCCGGCGAACCATCGAGGCCACAACGTCCAGCGTGGAGCTGGCCCGGCGTAACTATGAGCTGACCGAAGAGGCCTACCAAGTGGGTACACGAGAGCTCTTGGACGTGGAATCCGCCCAGAACGACTATCTGGCCGCGACTCAGCAGCTTCTTGTGGCCAAATACAAGTACATCGCCGGACTCCTGGATCTGGAATATGCACTGAACGCGCCTCGGGACGAATTCCTGGGTCGTTAGGTTAATAAAATAGGAAATCCGTAGGAGATAAAAATGAGTAAGAAGAAAGGACGGATGGGCTTCATTGTCATCATCCTTGTGCTGCTCCTCGCTCTGGCTGCCGTCATCGGTGTCGGAGTGATGAAGAAAAGCGGCGATGCAAAGGGCCGTCCCGGACCGGGCGGTCCGAACGATGCGCCCGAAGAAGTTGTGTTCGCTGTCAATACCACCAAATCGGTATTGGGCCCCATCGCCGATTATTTTGAAATCAACGGCGAAGTGGTAACGGCGAGTTCGGTGGATACCTACGCCGACACACAGGGCATTCTGGCCAGACTCAATGTCGGTCTGGGAGATTACGTCAGGGAAGGGCAGATTATCGCCGAAGTGGACCCGTCGCGCCCCGGTCTGACCTATGCTTTGAGTCCGGTAAAAGCTCGAGTCACGGGAACGGTCACATCCGTCCATATGGATAGAGGGGATGCGGTGAATCCCCAGACACCGGTGGTCACCATCGGGGATCTGAACAGACTTCAAGTGAAAACGGCCATACCTGAGAGATTCATCTCCCGGATCAGGCTGGGAATGCCTGCCGAAGTTCGTCTGGAAGCCTGGCCGGGCCAGGTCATCAAACTGAAAGTCAATGAAATCAATCCGGTGGTGGATCCCTCGAGTCGAACCATGGAAATTAAAATGGACATTCCGCCAAATCAGCGAATCGCCAAGGCCGGCATGTATGCCGAGATTCGCCTGACCACCGACGAAAAAGACGCCGTGGTGAAGGTACCCGCCGACACGGTGCTGCGCCGACTGGGCGACACCTTCGTCTTCGTCGTGGAAGGAGACACCGCCTCCAAACGCAGCGTTGTACCGGGTATCACCCTGGGTGGCGTGGTGGAAATCATCGACGGTATCGAAGCCGGAGAAAAAGTGGTTTATCAGGGACAAACCCTTCTGGAAGACGGCGTCAAAGTCCGAATCGTCCGTGAGATTCAGGTGGTGGAATAGACATGAGTATCGCGAAAAGAGTCGTCAATCGTCCGACGACGTTCCTTATCCTGTATTCTCTGATCGTCGGACTGGCACTATATATCGTACCTCAGGTGCCCATCGATCTGTTTCCCGAGATATCACCGCCCATCCTGGTGGTATTCACCGACTACCCGGGAGCCGGTCCCGAAGAGGTGGAGCAGACCGTCACCCGACCGATGGAAGGCGCTCTGACGAATGTCAGCGGTGTTAAAGCCATTAATTCCACCTCGGCGGAAGGGACGAGCACCATCATATTGGAACTCAGTTGGGGCCTCGACCTCTCTGAGGCGACCAACGAAGTACGAGACAAGCTGGAGTTCGTCAAGGACTTTATGCCTGCCGATGCCGGAACGCCGCAGATATTTAAATTCGATCCCTCCCTCATCCCCATTTTTCAGATGTCGGTTGAGGGTAATAGAAGCCCGGATGAACTGTTTGCCATCGCCGAGGATCAAATTCAGCCCCGACTCGAACAGGTCGACGGTGTGGCACTGGTCACCCTTTCGGGAGGTCGGGATCGGGCGATTCGCGTCGAGGTGTCCCAGAACCGTCTGGAGGCCTACGGTCTTACACTGACCCAAGTGACCCAGGTCCTGGCCGCCCAGAACATCCAGATCGGATCCGGAAGCGTCTATGAGGGCAACTTCAAGTATCTGGTGGAAACTCAAGGTCAGTTCGACAGCATCGAAGACATCCGCAATGCCGTCATCACGTACAAGGGAGGCGGGGTGAATCCCCTCACCGGTGCGTCCACCGGATCCTCCCAACCCATCAGACTACGGGATTTCGCCGAAGTCACCGATTCCTACAAAGACGCCACAAACGCCACCTACGTCAACGGTGATCCGGGCATCTATATTTCCATGCAGAAGCAGTCCGGAACGAACTCGGTGGAGGTGTCGGACAACATCATCGCCAAGCTAGATGAGATTCGCGACATCTTGCCGGCCGATGTGAGCCTGACCGTCATCTATGATACGACGAAAATCATCCGGCAATCCCTGCAGGGTGTGACATCGTCAGCCATACTCGGGGCGGTACTGGCCATGGTGGTGCTCTTCTTCTTCCTCCGCAGCTTCAAGAGCACCATCATCATCGGCCTGTCCATTCCCATCAGCCTCCTGGTCACCATCATGGTGATGTATTTCTCGGGGCTCACCCTGAATATCATGACTCTCGCCGGTCTGACCCTCGGAATCGGTATGATCGTCGACTCCTCCATCGTCATTCTGGAGAACATCTTCCGCTATAGGGAAAAAGGAGCAAAGGCCGGACCGGCGGCTCACCTGGGTGCTCAGGAGATGATTACCGCCATCACGGCCTCTATCCTGACGACAGTCGGTATATTCCTGCCCCTGCTCCTCTTCAAAAAGGAGCTGGATATCATCGGTGTCCTGTTCCAGGATCTGGCCCTGACAATCGTCATTGCGCTGCTGGCATCCCTGGTAATCGCCGTCTCATTGGTGCCGGTGCTGTCCAGCAAATATCTCACCCTCTTCACCCGGAAACAGCGGCCTATCAAAAACCGTCTGATCGCCGGAATAGACACAAGGATGGAAAACGGCTTCACGAAAATGGACAACGGGTACAAACGGCTGCTCGCGAGGGTTCTGGACCACAAAGGGCTCACCGCCGTCATTATTGTTCTCATCCTTGTGGTGAGTATCTTCACACTGGAACCCCTGGGTGGAAACATCGGCATCGAACTTGCCCCGAACCAAGCTCAGGATGTGGTGCAGATCAGTATGGAACTTCCCATCGGTACCCGCTACGAAGTCACTGAAGACGCACTGATGCAGCTTGCCGACATCGCCCGGCGGGAAATCCAGGGTTACCAGGATATTTTCATTCTCGCGGGCAACGACGGCGGCTTCTTCGGAGGAGAAGCTTCCAATCGAGGTGTCCTCTTCATTACCCTCCCGCCCTTCGAGGATCAGATCGACTCCTATGATGATATGCTGGCCAAAATGCGGGCCCGCTACGATCAATTCCCGGCGGCCAACTTTGACATCCAGGAACAAGGTTTTCTCGGCGGCGGTTCTCCCATCGACATCGTGCTGCGGACAAACGACCTGGATAAGGCACGGGAGCTGGCAACCGAAATCAAAGATCTCCTGGACAACGAAGTCGAGGAAGTCATCGAACCCCAGATATCCCTCAGCGACGGCCTGCCCATCGCCAGCATACAGATCGATCGGGACAAGGCGTACTCACTCGGTCTGAATATCTATACGGTGGCGAACGAAATCAGTGCCGCGGTGGATGGAAAGACCGCCGGACGATACCGCTCAGGGGGAGACGAAATCGACATCCTGGTGATACTCCAGGAGGAAGACCGCAGCGACATCCCGGATCTCGACCGTATTTTCGTACTGAGCCAGACCGGAAATCGCATACCGGTCAGCTCCATCGCCAAGATTGAGAGGACCGCCGGTCCGGTGTCCATCAGCCGTGAGGACCGCTCCCGGGTGGTGCATGTCACCGCCAGACAGAAACCCGGTGTCTCCCTGAACATGGCCGAAACGGCGGTTCGGGCCGCCATCGCGGAAAACATCGTCCTCGACGACAATGTGGTGCTGGAATATGCCGGGGATTTTGCCGATTTGTTGGAATACATCGGCAAA
>JARGFR010000072.1 GCA_029210985.1 Spirochaetaceae bacterium
CCAGGGAATTGATCCCGAACACCCCTATAAGTTGCCAAGCCGCCGAATCCAGTCCTTGATGCTAGGCAGCAGCGGGCATATCTGGATCGGTACCGCCGATACCGGTCTTCTATCCGTCGATCTGAGGAAACTGAATCATCTCACATATATCCAACGGTCCGGGCCCCAGAGTATTCCAGCGGGACCTATTTATGTTGTTTTCGAGGACAGCCTCGGCTATATATGGACAGGAAGTCATATCGGAGGACTGGCCCGAATCGATCCCCTCTTCAACGATATCAGACAGTACACACATCGTACCGGGGATTTCTTCTCCATCAGCGGGGATCATATCAGTACGATGATTGAGGATGGTTCTGGACGAATCTGGATCGGTACGGACCAGGGCCCCGCACTCTACATCTCAGAGATTGACGGTTTTGAGCGTTTGGGCATCTTGATGGAGGGTTGGCCGGACTTTCAAGGTCAGCATGTTCTGAATATGGCCGAGAGTCCGAATGGCGCCATATGGATGTCCTTAAGGAGCGGAGATTTCTACAGGCTGGATCCAATGGAGCGAGACTTTGTCCGGTTCCGATTCACACCTGCTTCTGTGCCTTCGGTTATGGTGGTCGACCCATTCGGAAATCTGTGGGCAGGATCCCGGAGAAATCTGCGGCTATTCAATGTCGAAGGCTCTTTAGTGAAGACCTGGCTGCCGGCAGGAATCGATTCGGGAGGAATCCCCGACGGGGGTGTCTCCGCCCTTCTGTGGGATTCCAGGGATCGACTATGGCTTGGCAGTCCTACCGGATTAGCGGTGCTGCGTAATTCTGAAGATGGTTTTCAATCCCTGACGATATTGAACCGTTCCACAATTAACGTTTCAGGCATATTGGAAGACAGTGAAGGCAACCTCTGGATCGCTGAGGGACGAAAAATCCACATCCTGGATGCGGAGGGTCTGTACATCACCACAATGGACGGGGAAAGCGGTCTGACTCCTTCGGGACCGATCACCGGATTGACCCTGGGCCGGTCCGGTATGGTCTATGCAGCGGCCAACGGTGAATTGTGGTCCTTCGAGTCATTTCTCGCACCCGTCCCTGTGAATGCCCCTCGAGTCCGCTTAACGGAGCTGCGCGTGTTCAACGAAATCAGAGCGAACGAAAGAACACTTGCTGAGGACAATCTGATCTCCCTGAATTCCAACGAGAACATGTTCAGTATCGGGTTCGAGGCTTTGGATTTTCACTATCAGGAAGAGGTTCGATACGAATATCGCCTCGAAGGTTTCCATGAGGATTGGATCGAAAGTGGGAATATGGATTCGGTCACGTATGTGAAGCTTCCCCCCGGTCAATATAGATTTGTTGTCAGATCTTCCACAGAGCAGGGTCTGTATGATGAGTCACAGGCCGTTCTCAATATTCGTGTTGAGCCCACTTTCTGGCGTACACCTATTGCAATAGCGATATATGCAGCCCTACTCGCCATGACGGTTGCGATCATTGTGAAATTAAGAGAGGGGAATCTCCTCAAGAATCAGGTCAGGCAATTGGAAGAAGCCCGGAAAAAGGTTCTGGAGGCCAATCGAAAGCTTGAATTCCTGACAATGAATGACTCATTAACGGGTCTGCTCAATCGCCGCGGTTTTGATCAAGCTATAGACCACGCTTTGACGACAGCCCATCGCAACGGTCTTATGATTACTCTTTACATGATGGATGTGGATAAATTCAAGCCGTACAACGATAATTACGGTCATGTCCAAGGTGACGAGGTGCTCAGATGCATGGGAAAGGCTCTACGAAATGTATTTGAAAGGTCCACTGATATCATCGCGAGATACGGAGGCGAAGAATTTGCGGTGGTCTTCATCGGTGATAACCCCGGCGCGTCGGTGACTTTGGCCAATGACATGATCCTGGCAGTTGAACAATTGGGAATAATCCATGAGTATTCAACAGTTTCGAATTTGCTCACATTGAGTATGGGCTCGGCGACAATCCGGGCAACATCGGATGTGACCGTGACCGGGTTGGTCAATCAGGCCGATCAAGCCTTGTATGCGGCAAAAACCGCAGGTCGGAATCGAGTGTGTTATACAGGAATCATTCCGGAGCTGCCGGAGACAATGAAGAACAATATTCCACCTTTAATCAATAATTCCGAGGTTCAAATATGAGTGATCTGGTATTCGCTGAAAAAAGGCAGGACACCTATCCTCATGGTTCTTGGAAAGTTCTTATCGTGGATGATGATCCAGGGATTCACGCCATAACACGGACGGTTCTACGGGATCTTGTCTACGAGAATCGTACGCTGGAGTTTCTCAGTGCTTTTGGTCGCCGCGATGCCGAGACCCTGATCGCCCAGAATGATGATATCGTCCTGGTTCTTCTTGATGTCGTCATGGAAGAAGACGACTCGGGACTGCGACTTGTCCGATACCTCCGTGATGAACTGGGCAACACTCTTGTACGAATTATTCTCAGAACCGGTCAGCCGGGTAAGGCACCTTCCCAGAAGGTCATCGTTGATTACGATATCAATGATTATGAAGAAAAAACCGACCTGACGGCGCAAAAACTCTACACGACCATTATTGCTTCTCTACGCAATTACTGCGACCTCCAGTCCCTGGATGCGATCCGTATGAATCTGACGCGGCATAAATCAGGTTTGGCATTGATCAGTACCGCATCGGTTTCTCTTTTCAGTGCTAAGTCCCCTCGGGAGTTTGCGATCGAAGCATATCATCACTTGATGAACCTCATCTCTCATGATGACAACAAGGACCTTTCGTCTTTTGTCGCTCTGCAGAACAACGAGGATTTCAGGATCCTTGAAGGAACCGGGCGATTTGCCGACATAGTGGATTCCGATCCGATTGCGGCGATCGGCGAAGGAACTATCGAGACATTGAGGTCGATGAAGCGGGACGGCCACAGTCTGCTGATTCAAGATGAGAGTGTTGATCTCTATGAAGATGCCCGCAAATTTCGACTTCTGATCCATATTGATAAGATTTATCGTCTGGAGATATATGATCACCAACTCCTGAACATGTTTGCCTCCAATCTCTCGATGGCTTTCGAAAACCTGCGATTAAGCCGTGAGATTATCGGTACACAGGAGGAATTGATCGTCAAAGTCGGCGAAGTTGTGGAAACCCGTTCCCATGACACGGCTCAGCACGTACTCCGGGTCGGAGAGTTCTGCGCATTGCTTGCCTCAAAAATCGGTATGGATGAATATGCGACCCGGGAATTGAAAATGGCATCGGCACTTCATGACATCGGCAAAATCGGTATTCCCGACGACATTTTGCTGAAACCCGATATTTTGACCGAAGAGGAATTCGAGGTGATCAAAACTCACCCCAAAGTTGGATATTCAATTCTCAAGCACTCTACCCGATCCATGCTGAAAACAGCCTCAGTCATATGCCTTCAGCATCATGAGCGATGGGACGGCAAGGGCTATCCGGCAGGAATCAGGGGTGAAAAAATTGACTTAAATGCCCAAATTGTGGCTATTTGTGATGTTTTCGATTCCTTGACTCACGGTCGTCTTCATCGAGATCCATGGGATATTGAACAAGCGGCGGACTATTTGAGAAAAGAAAAAAATGGTGCATTTAACGCTCAGCTGGTCGATCTCATGCTCGAGGATCTCTCTCAGTTGACTGAAATAAACGATAGGTATCCGGACTGAGGATTTCTCGGCAAATTGTTGCCGTTATTGACAGCCCTTCCAGCGACAGGTATAAAATCCCATGGCGCAAGATGAATGGTCACTAACGGCGGAACTCGCTCGATTGGAACTTGATGAGGTTGAAGCCGTCAGGCTGGCTCAAGAAGCGGAGAAAATGAGAGCACTTTTTCTCTCGATGTCCTGTGCCGATGTCGAAAATCTCGAACCCACCACCCACGCCCTGTCTCAGCACAACAGAGTGCGTAAAGACGAAGCTCGACCTTTTGAAAATCGAGACGCATTACTTGATGCCTCACCCGAGAGCGAAGACGAATTCTTTCTGATTCCCAACGTCCTGTAGCGAGGTTTCCATGCCCCATAGTCACCCATCCTGGGCCGCGGTCCTGAAAGACGGCGGTTTGAAAAAACTTTATTCGGATCGAGTTCAAGGGCTCAATCGTAAACTCGGCTGTTTTCTGAGTTTCGGCATCGAGGATATCGATATAGACGCATCTGAGAATACGCCCCTGGGCGGGATACCCATTGCGGTTAAAGATAATATCGCCGTAAAAGACCGGCCCCTTACCTGCGGATCACGAATCCTGGAGAATCTGACGGCTCCATACACAGCTACGGCTGTGTCACGCCTCCAAGAGTCCGGAGCAGTCGTCGTCGGAAAGACCAATATGGATGAGTTTGGAATGGGCTCGTCGAATGAACACTCGGCATTGGGAACGACGGTGAATCCATGGAACACCGATCGGGTCGCCGGCGGTTCGAGCGGGGGCAGTGCCGCCGCGGTCGCTGCCGGACTCGTACCCTTGGCATTAGGAAGCGATACCGGAGGATCCGTACGGCAGCCTGCCAATTTCTGCGGCGTCTACGGACTTAAGCCGACTTATGGATCTGTTTCCCGGTATGGCCTGACCGCCTATGCTTCGTCTCTTGAGGTGATCGGCGCAATGGCACGGGATATCGATCTGCTTGAAAGCGCATTTCGGATAATGGCCTGTTCTGATGAGCGCGATCAGAGTTCTCTGGAGTACAACCCCGTGCCTGATGGCCATCGGCGTGTAGTCATGCTGGATGTCCCGGATGGAGAACTGGACAGCACGGTGGCTCGGGATTACACCCGGAGTGCCGAGGCTCTGATTGACGCAGGATACACGGTAGAAAAAATCACACTGTCCTCCTTGGATCTTGTTGTTCCGGCTTATTACACCATCGCGACGGCGGAGGCCAGTGCCAATCTGGCTCGGTTTAATGGTATTCGATATGGAAGTGCGCCGGATTTTGCCGAGAATCCCGTGGAACTGATGCGTCGGGCCAGACATGAGGGTTTCGGTGACGAAGTGAAATTGCGAATACTTCTGGGTACTTATGTACTGAGATCCGGATTCCAGGACCAGTATTACGGCAGAGCCCAGAAAGTGAGGACTTTGATACGCCGGGAGATGGCCCGAGTTTTTGACGACAGCGATCTGCTTCTTATGCCGGTATTCCCCACACAGGCTTTTCTGCGAGGGGATCAGGGAATGGATGACTACACTCAGCGTCTCGCCGATGTCTTCACATCTTTGGCGAACCTGACCGGCCTTCCGGCCTTGTCCGTACCAATTGGTGTGGAAAACGGCCTTCCCACCGGCGTTCAGTTCCTGGCTCCGGTATTCGGCGAATCAAGGCTGTTCGGCGTTGCCCGTCGATTGGCCGAGAAATTCAGCGTACCAACGGCTCCCGGAGCCCTGGATATCGGGAGTCTGTCATGAGCACATCGTTTCGATATGAGATATTTATCGGACTGGAAATCCATATTCATCTGAAGACAGAATCCAAGATGTTCTGTTCATGCCCTGCACGATATGGTGATGAACCCAACATCAATGTGTGTCCGGTTTGTCTTGGATATCCGGGCACTCTGCCCCAGGTGAATGAGAAGGCCATGGAGTTCGGATATCTGGTGGCCAAGGCTTTGAAATGCCGTACAGCGGTCAAAACATCATTTGCCAGGAAGAATTATTTCTATCCGGACATGCCCAAGAACTATCAAATCTCGCAGTTTGATGAGCCGGTTGGTGTCGAAGGTGTCATGGAAGCGGATCTAGGCCCTTCCGGAACCCGGGGAATACGTATCCATGATGTCCATCTTGAAGAAGATGCCGGTAAAATGATTCATGCCGGGGATGTCACTTTGCTGGACTTTAATCGAGCCGGTTATCCGCTTTTGGAAATTGTCACCGAACCGGATCTCAAGTCGGGTGAGGAAACCGAGGCATTCCTTCGGGACTTCCAGCGGCTTGTCCGATATCTGGGAGTCAGCGACGGTAATATGGACGAGGGTTCGATGAAATGCGATGCGAACATCTCCATTAATCATCCCGGCAAGGGACTGGGCACCAAGGTGGAGCTCAAGAACATGAATTCGCCGAGGTTCGTACGCTTGGCCCTGAATCACGAAGCGGAAAGGCAGTCCGCGGTGTTGGATGCCGGCGGAAAGCTGGTGCAGGAGACCCGCCTGTGGAATGAGAACCGGGATATGACTGAGACCATGCGCCGAAAAGAGGCTGCAGACGATTATCGGTACTTTCCCGAACCGGATATGCCTCCGTTCCAGCCGGATTCGGACTTCCTGATCAGGGTTGAAAACGGATTGGTTGAACTGCCGTTGGACAAGAAGCGCCGACTCGAATCCGAATACAACCTAACCACCGAACAGGCCGAGTTCATCCACGACGACGCCGCTACAGCAGATCTGTTTGAAAAAACCGTCAGATCCGGCGCTGAGGCCAGGAATGTTGCGGCATGGCTGTCTTCCGATGTCCGAAAGATGCTCAACCAATATGGACTTTCTTTGAGTCAGGCGCCCCTGGATTCCAGCCGTTTGTCCTCACTTCTCAACTTGATCGACGAAGGCCGTATCAGCGGAAAGATCGCCAAGAAGGTGTTGGAGAAGATATTCGACGAAGATGACGACCCTCTCAGCATCATCGAGAGAGAGGGTTGGTCCCAGATCAGCGATCCGGCGGTTTTGACTGAAATGATCAATCTCGTCCTGACTGAGAACCCCGATGTTGTTGAAGCCGTACGAGGCGGTGATGTCCGGCAGAGAGGGTGGCTCATGGGCCAGGTGATGAAAGCCTCAGACGGTAAAGCGGCTCCGGAGCTCTCCGGCCGCATTCTCGATGAAAAACTTGGAGTTGAAGCATAACGAGTTTTCCCGCGCCTGTTCCAAATGTCGTCGAATATGCTAGGATCTGGCAATTATCCCATGATTTGGAAGGACTCGAGAGATATGGACAGGACCCTAGCTGCGGACGCGATTAGAGAAACAGGTAAAACCGTCGAAGTGGCCGGATGGGTCCATCGTATACGCGATCTCGGAGGCGTTGTCTTTGTTGTCATTCGAGACAGATCCGGACGACTGCAGCTTGTCACCGACAAAGAATTCCCGTTGAATGTCGAATCCGTCATCAGAGCTCGAGGACGCATCAAAGAGAACGAAAAAGCTCCCGGCGGAGCCGAGATGGAACTCGAAAGTTATGATGTTCTTGCGGAAGCCGCCCCGGACCTTCCTGTTGCGGTGAATCAGGATCCTGAATCTTTGGGACTGGATGTCATTCTGGACAATCGGATGATTAGTCTTCGGAATCCCAAAATCCTGTCCATCTTCAGAGTCCAGGCCACATGCGTGAGGGCATTCGGTGATTTCTTCCGATCGGAAGGATTCACGGAAATAAAAACCAGCAAGATTATCGGAGGCGGATCCGAGGGAGGAACCAATCTGTTCTCCATGGATTATTTCGGGAAAACCGCCTATCTGGCTCAGTCTCCACAGCTGTACAAACAAACTATGGTAGCCAGCGGCCTTGAAAGAGTATTCGAAATCGGCCATGCGTACCGGGCCGAAAAACATGAAACGCCTCGACATATCAACGAATATGTATCGTTGGATATTGAAATGGGATTCATTGAGTCTGAAGCTCCTCTAATGGAAATCGAGAGGCGGTTTATGGCCTATTTATTCGAGACCGTCCGGAGCGAGAACGCAGCGGACTTGGAAATCTGGGGTGCGGACGTCCCTGATCCTTCGGCCTGTGATTCCATCCCCATCATCAGTCATGATGAAGCCAAGAAACTCGTGAAGTCGGAGACCGGGCAGCGGGCATTGGAAATCAATCCCGAAGCCGAACGTGTTCTCTGTGATTGGGCCGAAAGGGAGCACGGTATTGCCATGGTGTTCGTCAATGAGTTCCCCCGACGAAAGCGTCCCTTCTACACATACCCCCAGGGTCAGAAGACCATGAGCTTTGATCTTTTGTTCCGCGGCTTGGAAATCACCACAGGCGGACGACGTATAAACGAATATCCGATGCTTCTCGAGGCGGTTTCCAAGTTTGGAATGACGATTGAGGAACTTGGGTCCTACGGTGATGTCTTCAAGTACGGATGCCCGCCCCACGGTGGTTTTGCCATCGGCCTGGAACGTATTACCCAGAAAATTCTGGGACTGCAGAATATTAAGGAAGCCACACTCTTTCCTCGTGATAGAAAAAGAGTCTCCCCCTAGATGATTATCCGGCACTAGTCTCCTGAATTCGAAATAGACTCACCATAAGGCTCCCAGCCGAGTTATTGTCTCGCACGGTTGATTTTCTCAAGAATCTTCTGGCCTTCTGCTTTCCAGACATATCGCTTGGGAGCCCTATTGCGAGCCGTCATATAGTTACCTATGGCGTCCTCCAACTCTTTAAGACTTTGAAAGCTGCCGTCTCTAATAACATCTACTGTGATATCGGTAAAAAACCGTTCCACCATGTTCATCCACGAACTCCCGGTCGGGGTGAAATGCATGTGAAATCGAGGATGTTCATTTAGCTGGGCCTTTACCTCTTTATGCTTATGAGTTGAGTAATTATCAGCAATGAGATGCAAATCCATATCCCCGGGAATCTCTGAGTCTATCTGTCTGAGGAACTTCAGCCATTCCTCATGACGATGCCGATTCTCTGTCATTGAAATGACTGACCCATCAAGATAATTTAATGCTGCGAACAACGTCGTTGTTCCATGACGATAGTCGTCATGAGTACGGGTCTTGATATGCCCACCGCCCAAAGGAAGTCCCGGCTGACTTCTCTCAAGTGCCTGGCATTGGCTCTTCTCGTCACAGCAAAACACGATGGCCTTTTCTGGAGGATCGAGATAGAGCCCGATGACATCCCAGAATTTATCTTCAAAGTTTGGGTCCTTTGAGAGTTTGAAGGTTCTTGTCAGGTGGGGTTTTATCCCGTTGGCTTGCCATATCTTCGATACATGGTAGTTGGAGACACCAAGCTCTTTCGCCATCGTCCGGGTAGACCACCGACTCATATTTTCCGGAGGTTGCGTGGCTTTTGTGATGATTTGGCTGTTGATTTCTTCAGGTACTGTGGGCTTTCTTCCTCGGCCGGGCGCATCGTGGAGGCCCTCCAGATGGTTATCAAGGAACCGATTGGTCCATTTCATAACCGTACGCCGAGCAATTCCCAACTCGTCACTGACCTGTGCTGACTCTTACCTTCCGATTTCAACAGAATAATGTTCGCCCGCAACTTATCCCTCGATGCGGCTTTATGACTATTGGAACGTCGCAATAATTCTTTCTGTTCCGTTTCATCAAGTTGAATCACTTTCCTCGTTAGGCCTTTCATTCCCGTGTCAAACAATACCATCAATCAAATAATGAGTCTATTTCGATAACACGACACTAGAGACGCCTTCATACGAGGCTTATTCAGGCCGCAACCGACACGTAAGTTCTTATCCGAACAACTCCAATATTTCCTCGGTGTTCATACGGTTAATAACCGATGAATCGAAGGAAAGGATGTCATCGGCGATGCGTTTCTTCTTCTCCTGCAGCTCGAGGATGCGTTCTTCCACCGTCCCCGAAGAAATAAATTTGTAAGCGATGACCGGGCGGGACTGGCCGATGCGGTGGCTCCTGTCGATGGCCTGGGATTCGACGGCCGGGTTCCACCAGGGATCGAGAACGAAAACGTAGTCGGCTTCGGTGAGATTCAAGCCTGTTCCGCCGGCTTTCAGGCTGATCAGGAAGACATCCTGACTTTCTTTGAATAAGCGAATTTCCTCTTCACGCTTTTTGGACGACAGCGACCCGTCAAGATACGCGTAAGGAATGTTTTTTTCGTCGAGACGGGAACACAGCAGGCTCAGGACTTTAACGAATTGGCTGAAGACCAGCACTTTATGCCCCTCGGCCAGTACGGTCTCCAGAAGATACATCACTTCATCGATTTTGCTGCTGGTTTCCGGCTTCTCTCCCAGCAGTGCCGGCGATATGGCGGCCTGCCTTAAACGCAGGAGGGCCATCAAGACGGCGTTGACCTTGGCGATTCCTGCCTCGTCGTCGGCCATGATTCGCGCCACTTCTTCCCGAAGTCCCCTTTTCAGCCGGGAATAGAACTTGCTTTCCGGGGCGGAAAGCTCCACGGTTCGGATTATCTCTTCTTTCGGCGGTAGGTCGGCGGCCACAAGTTCTTTCGTGCGCCGTAGTATGAAGGGCGCGCTTCGGCGACGCAGTTCCGCCAGTCGTAGAGCATCTCCGTCGTTGACGGCCTTCAGGTATCGCCGCTTGAACCGGTCTCGGGAACCCAGCAGTCCGGGATTGACAATGTCCATAATCGACCAGAGTTCCATCACGGAATTTTCCACCGGAGTTCCCGAAAGGGCCAGAACCCGGCGAGCCGGGAGGCTTCGAATCGCTTTGTGTGATTTCGTCATGGAATTCTTGATATTCTGGCTTTCATCCAGGCAGAGCAGCCGCCATTCGACTTCGAGGAAATCCACAATATCCCGCTGCAGGGTCTGGTAGGTGGTGAGAATCGTACCCGAGGGAGCCTCCGGAAGCGGGCCTCTGCCGTTGCCCACATGAACGTGGACTCCCATATCTGGAAGGAATCGGCGGAATTCCGAGGCCCAGTTAGGGATGGTGCTCAAGGGAGCGATAACCAGAAATGGTCCGGCTTCGTTACGCTCCAGGGCGTCGGCCAGGAGCGCAATTGTCTGAACGGTTTTACCCAGTCCCATATCGTCGGCCAGGATGCCCCCGAGGCCGAACTGCTCTAGAAATCGCAGCCACTCCAGGCCCTCTTTCTGATATTCTCGGAGCTGTGCCATTAAAAGACGGCTGGGTTCCTGTTCAACGGCTTTGAATCCCTTCTCCAGCCGTTTGATAACGGCGCGGGTTCGTTCAAGCCGGGCATTTTCGACGTCTTCGAGCAAATCCTCGAAGTCCCGGACGGTGCCGATGTCGTCGGGTGAGAAACGGGCCCGTCCCGAGGAATCCCGTGGTACGCTGTCCATGCGCCGGAGTTCTTCAATCTGCTTTTCGTTCAGGATGATGAAAGAGGTACCGTCAAAAAGCATCCGGCGGGCCAGGGCTCTCTCGTCAAAGCTGCAGGGGCGGCCGTCCATCGTGGCCTTCAGCTCCAGCCAGTCCTGACCGCTGGCAACCTCGATGCTGATTTTTCGGGACGGGAGAATCTGCGTATCTCCTTTTTTCAGGCGAAGTTCCACCTCCCCGGCGGGTAGGCCGAGAATCGGCGGCGATAAGGCTTCGGAGGCCAGCAAGTCCGGCAGCGAGGTGTCCACCCGAAAGCTGCTGGGCCCGACCGGGACGCCGCCAAGCTTCCGCATCACAATGTTTGCCCGGACTTTGAACTCGTCACGATCCTCAATTCTCAGTTCCCAATACCCCCTGATGTGAAAGACCGGCCCCATATTCATACCGTCCGGGAAGGCCTCCCGGACGTCGAAGTCCAGGGCTTCCACCTTCTCATCGCGGATTTCACTGATATAGAGGATCATCTTCGGGACAATTTGCCGCATTCGGACGTCCGTGGAAAAGAGGCCGGGAATGAGGCGCTCTCCCGGCAAGTGGTCATCCAGAACATGAATATCGCCGGGTTCCCACGACCGGCGAGCGTTGACAAGTATTTCCAGTAAGCGGGTCTCCCTGATATTTTCGATGGAAACGAGGGCGAGCGTACCGGAGGAAAAATGGGAAATGATTTTCTCAGCTCCCCGAAGATCGAGAATGCATTCCAGGGGATCGATAGCCTGTTCGCGGCCCTCGGCAGTCTTCAAAGTGAGCCTGGGATAAAAAACCGGATCGTCGTTACCAAGTTCCGGATAAAAATCAACAACGATCGATTCAATTTGCATCAGGCTGATCGGCACAAGATCGCGGCGATCATCCATATAAGCCGGGATACCATCCTCACCCCGCAGATAGCCCAGTCCGATCTGAAGGTCCAACCGCTTACCCTCCCGTCCCAGGCAGGCTTCCAGCAGCATCGCTTCCCGGGCCGTATGAGGTTCCAGTAAGGCGCTTTCACGAAAGTCGGATATCGCTCCTTCACGGCCGTCCTTTCGAATGTAACGCAGGGCGGGACGAATATGGAGTCTCGGCCTCAACGCATAGGAGTCGGTGATTCCTATGCGGAATATCAGATGATAGGTTTTTTCCGGTTCCCGGATATTGCGGCGCGACTCTCTCATCAGATCCGCCACCCAGGATCGCCTGCTTTCGGATGCCGGACGTCGGGCTTCGAATTCCGCATCCCGGGGATCGGTTGAGCGCAGAGGGAGCCCTTGCTCTACAGCCTCCAGGAGAGCCGCCCATATATGTTTACAGTAATCGGGATAGGGGCAGCTGCACGTGGAGCCCGATACGTCGAGCCCTTCGGCGCGTAGGAAAACCACGTAGTCATCCCCGTTTCCTTCCACATCGAACACCGCACCGCCGGGGCCGACGCCGTCAAGTATAACCCGCATGTCGTCAAAATACCGCCTGCCCCGATCGCGTATCTGTTTTGGAAAGAGAGGACGGGCGGAGGCCAGGTGCTCCGGCGTATAGGAGACTTCGGACAGAGGATTGGATGGTGTGGAGCGTCTGAGACGGGCCATTGGCAAATCCTATATTTTCTATAACCGGTGGAATGGACCGGATGCTTCAAAATCCCGCAGCGCGAGCCGCGGGAAATCGGGAAGTCGCCGTAAAAACGACGGCTGTGAAATCGATTCCTCAGACATCGATTTTGTCTTTTCTTATGACTTTTTATCCTTCAGAAGCGCCGCAAAGGGATTATGGACCTCGGACTCCGGTTCGAGATATTTCTTGTTGTCTTCATCCTGCTGAATCGAAGAAACGGGTTTCAGAGATATTCTCCTATTCTCCGTGTCGATGCTGTTGATAAGAACGGTCAGACTCGCTCCGGTTTTTATCATATCACCGGCGTTTCGATCCCTGCTGTCGCCTTCCAGTTCGGAGATATGAATAAGGCCGTCCAGGCCGGGCTCCAGGGAAACAAACGCGCCGAAATTTGTGACTCGTGCTACTTTGCCGATGTGCTTTGAACCGCGTTTATATTTCGATTGCGCATTATCCCACGGATCGGATTGCAGCGCCTTAAGGCTCAGAGTAATCCGTTCTTTCGGCCAGTCGAGTTTGATGATGGACGCCTCAATCTCCTGTCCTTCCGTGAATACCTTGTTGATATCCTCGACTCGGCTTCGGCTGATTTCCGAGACCGGCAGCAGGGCCTGAACACCGCCGATATCGACGAAGGCACCGAAATCCTGGATTTTGGTGATGGTCCCTTTGACAACCATGTTCTCTTTCATAGTCTTTTTCAATTCTTCAATTTTGTTCTTCTGCTCTTCTTCCAAAATAGCCCTGTTCGAGACAAGGATGTTGCGACCGTCCTCGCCATACTCGGATATCTTAAAGGTCAGGTGCTTTCCGACATAGGATTCGGGCTCTTCCGAACGTCGTTGTCCCATTTGCGAGAAAGGGCAGAAAGCACGGGTATCGCCGATCTTGATTTCATACCCGCCCTTGATTTCTTTTTCGACAACACCTTCAACAGGGATGCCGTTTCTGAAGGCATTTTCCAATACGGCCTTTCCGGCTTTATCACCGCTGATTCTGGTGGTAAAGCGCATTTCTCCGTTTTGGGAAGAGAGGAAGTACACCTTGATTTTATCGCCCTCTTTCACCGTGATGTTCCCGTCCTTGTCGGTGAGTTCCGCCGTATCAAGCTGACCTTCACTCTTGCCGCCCAGCTGCAGAAAAATACAGTCGCCGGCTATGGACACTATTTCCGTTTCGATTGATTGACCCGGTTCCATCGATTCGAAATCGGAAAAGCTGTTTTCATAGAGCGCGGCGAAATCGTCTTCATTTGTTTCGATACTGTTATTCATGTTTCTCATTTCTCCCTGTCGGTGATGTGGGCCCCGCCTGGAGGATATACAGATTCACACCTCAGCAGATCCGGCGGTAATGTCGATCCTTCATCCGAACGGATCATACCACGACTTGAGTATGACCGGAATTCGCGTGTTCGGCGAGAATCGGGGTGAATCATCCCGCAACAGCAATCCTCTGCAAACCAGACAGATCCCGGAAAGTATCATATATCAAAAAAATCAACCGTCACCATGAAATATAGAAATTCACTTCAGCGTCTTTATTACAGAAATCACGCAGACTATACTCCTGAATATTGGCAGTGAGAGTCCTCCAAATCGGCCTTTCCAACTGCGGGAGACTCATCGATGAGTAAAATAGATTGGCGACATGCGCCGATTCGGGTTCTTCTGTTCCTGACGGCTCTCTTTTGCGGAACAATGGCCGCCGCCCAAACCGGCGGGCCGGCGGTTTTGGAAGGCCGGTATGCCGGAATTGAGGCGGCCGGCGTCGGAGGCGGGCGTATCGCCAAAGGGGAAATACACCTGCCGGGCGCCCGTGAGGTTCGAGTATCACTGCCCGAAAAGCCAACCAGACTCGAGTGGATTCGGTGGGAAGGCGAAATCGGTATCGCCGCGCATCTGGCCAACGGCGGTGCAGTGTTCATCCAGGTGCCGTCGGGGCATGTTTCGCCATTGCCGGCGGGTTTTTCGGGCAACCCCTCCGGTGAGTACTGGCCGCCATACAGCACTTCCGGCGGCATGCTCACTGTAACTCGGGACGGTTCCCTGGTTTGGTCGGAACCGGGCCGGCAGGATATGGAACTCGGAGCGGAACTGCTCCCGGACACCCGTGTCGCCGCTATCGATGAGGGGAACGGAAGCATAAGGCGTTTTGCGGTTTTTGCCTCGCCTACCCCGCGGTATCCCCATGGCATACTCGGAGACCGGCTGGAAGCGGCCGGCTGGGTGGTCGTTTCGATTTCCGAAGATAGTCCTGAATCACCCGCGTTTCGCCGGATACCTCTGCCCGTTGACGGGGTGATTGAAGGTATGGCGCCTATCGCCGCAGACATCGCACCGAGTGACGGTTTTGAGCTTATCCTTCCGGTCAGTACGGCCGAAGGGGGAACCCGCCTGATCGCCGTGACCGGAGAGGGATCGCTTGTAGCCGAGGGTGAACCTATCGGCCGGGGGTTTCGGTGGCGCCATGTGCTTTTCGGGGCCCCGGTGGGACCTGAAGGTCAAACGGAAATAGCCGCGATACGAACGCCGCATATCGGTGGAGTCCTTGAGTTCTACCGCCTCGTTGGGAACAAACTTCAGGTGGTCCATGAACGCGCCGGTTACTCAACTCACCGCATCGGCGAACGGACGGTCGATACCGCACTCGCCGGATATTTCTCGTCCGACGGCGGGATGGGAGTATTACTCCCGACTCAGAATCAGCGGTCGCTGGCCTTGATC
>JARGFR010000073.1 GCA_029210985.1 Spirochaetaceae bacterium
GGCTAAAAAATCGATTAGAACCGCGAAGACGGCCATTCTCTGTGAAGGCAACATCGATGTATTGGCTTGTTCACAAGCGGGTTTTGAAGCCACAGTGGCATCCCTCGGCACGTCATTTACCACAGACCAGGCACGTCTGATAAAAAGAAGCGCAGATTCCCTGATAATACTGTTTGACGGTGATGATGCCGGCCGTAGTGCTACGATGAAAGCCGCAATCGTCGCGGAAAATGCCGGTTTAACAGTAAAATCGGCCCTTATACCACAAAATACCGACCCGGCTGAACTCTTGTTGGAGAAAGGTCCGTCTTCGTTGAAAAATATTCTGGAAAACCCTATAAATATATTCAGTTATTTGTTAGATTTCCTGATTAGTGCCAAATCGGTCAAATCCGGTGAAGCACAAGAGGAGGCTTTAGAAAAGCTGACGCCCTATCTGGAAGCGGTAGGTTCCGATGTCAGGCGCGAAGCATATCTTCGACAGTTGGCCGACGCCATGAATGCGCATCCTGCAACCGTAATCACGGAATACGGGAATCGTAAGAAACCCAGGCACACAATGAGGCGGACGGAAAAGTCTGATGACGATGTCAGACGTATAGACGTCAAAACTGTAGGAGAAGAGTTATACCTGATGACGGCCGTAGCCGTTCGAACAGAATACTTCACCACCTTGAGGAAGATGCTCGCACCCGAGTTGCTAAGGGATAGGCGGGCTTTAGCCGTGTACAGGGTTTTGGACGAACTCGGTATTGATGGCAACATACCTCAAACGCAGGTGGTAGTCGACAGGCTTCAAGACGATGATTTGAAGAATTTTATTCTGGAAAAAGCGTCGACGGAAATATATGACGAACGTGCAGAAGAGACGATACTTCATAAAATCCGATTATTGTTGGAACGTTCGTTAAAAGAAGAACGGATAGAACTCGTCAAGGGCTTGGCCCGAAACGATGCCGATAATCCTGAGATACAAAATGCGTTGTTGACGCGTATTCGGGAAATCGACATGGAGATACTGAAAATCAGGCAAGGTGAGGATGGCGGAAATCAAGTCTAATCCAATGGTCGCAAAGCTCTTGGATCACGCGGAAAAGAGCAAATCGATCAGTTACGACGAGATAAGCGACTGGCTGCCCGATGATCTGGTGAAATCCGAAGCGATGAACGACGTCATTGCGTTGTTGGAAGCCTCGGGTGTCGAGATCACGGAAAAAAATCAGGCGGTGGAACACAGTCAGAACGGGGATGCTGATGAGCATGCCGATGGAGAGGAAGACGAAGTCATTCTCGATGAGGATGATGATATTGACAGTTCCATAGGTGTGGGTTCCGGATTGGTCAAGGCTGATGCGGAAACGGAAACGGACTCCAGCGACGATATAGTTGAAGAAGATATCGAAGAAGACGACGAAGAAGACGAAGACGAGGACGGGGAAGAGGCTGAAGAAGAGGCTGAAGAAGAGGTTCCCGCACAACCCCAAAGAAAGCTTGTTTTCAATGATAAGGATTCATCCGTTGATGATCCGATAAGGCTCTATCTGAGGGAAATCGGTAAAGAAAACCTGCTGACTGCCGAACAGGAAGTCGAGTTGTCAAAACAGATGGAGGATGGTGAAAACATCATCAAGAAGGTGTTGAAAAAATCCGGAATGATTATCCCGGAATTTCATGAGTTGTCCCAGAAAGCATTCAGTCGAACCGATCCGAGAGAGCTCAATTACTCAAAGAAGGAAGTCTCGGATTTCCTGGCGGAACGAAGACGGATCAACCAATTCTACAAAGAAGATCTGAGAGGTCTCACAGCTCCACTGAAGCAATATATGGACTTGAAGACTCGTATCGCTACGACCGACGGCGATGTGCTGACGGATAAGAAGCTTGTTGGAAAGCGAAAATCCCTTTTGAAGATCATCACAGAAGTGGACATTCACCAGGAAGAAATCGTTAAATTTTCCGACAGATATGCGGGAGCGGTTAAAAAGATCAAGCAATACCAGCAGAAGCAGTATCGTATCGAACGCAATCTCGGTGTCAGATCGATGCGGGAAATTCGGGCTTTGGGACGCGGTCTGGCGAAAGCCGTGGAACGTGAAGAAATTGAATCTCGTCTTGGACTTTCTGCGGATGAGATCAAAGAATTTATTCGACAGGTGCAGGTGACCGAGAAAAAACTTCGGGACATGGAAATCGATTTTGAAGCGTCTGTTGATGATATCCTTGATATGGCCGATGAGATTTACCATGGCCGTGTCATGATGAAGACCGCTAAAGATAGATTAATTAAGGCCAACCTTCGTCTTGTTGTCAGCATTGCCAAGAAATACACCAATCGAGGTCTTCATTTCTTTGATCTGGTCCAGGAAGGCAACATCGGCCTGATTAAGGCGGTGGAAAAATTCGAATACCGGAAGGGGTATAAGTTCTCCACCTACGCGACATGGTGGATTCGCCAGGCTATTACACGCTCCATCTCCGATCAAGCGCGCACCATACGAGTTCCGGTTCATATGATCGAACAGATTAACAAAGTGGTCCGGGAATCTCGGCAGCTGATGCAGATGAAGGGCAGGGAACCCACCGATGACGAAGTTGCCGAACGGCTTGGATGGACGGTCGTCCGGGTGAAATCCGTCAAGAACGTCGCACGGGAACCCATCAGCCTGGAAACACCCATCGGCGAGGAGGAAGATTCACTCCTCGGTGATTTTATTGAAGATAAGGACGTTGAAAATCCGGCAACTCAGACTGCATTCCGAATCCTTCAGGAACAGCTGCAAGAAGTGCTGGAGACGCTCCCGCCGAGAGAACAGGAAGTTCTTAAAATGAGATTCGGGTTGGATGACGGTTATTCGCTTACTCTGGAAGAGGTAGGCTTGTATTTTAATGTGACACGCGAGAGAATCCGTCAAATAGAAGCTAAAGCACTTCGTCGCCTGCGCCATCCAAAACGCAGTCGACGACTTAAAGATTATCTTGAAAATTAGAGGCAAGGAAAAAGCATATGGAAAAGACATTCGAAACCCTGCAGAAATTACAGGAGATTCTTTCGGAGAAATATTCGATCGAACGGGACATTCTTGAGATTCCAAAAGCTCTGGAGACAAAACAGGAAATTCTCAACCGCCTCAAGAAATCTTATGTGGAGAAAAACCAGGAGTTCGAATCGACAAAAGGGGAAATCCGCCATTTGAACTTTGAAATGACTGAAGCCGAGAGACTTCGTGAGGAGTTTGAGAAGCGGATGGATGTCATTACCACCCAACGTGAATACGAAGCGCTGGATAAAGAGATCCGCGATGCGACCGAAAAGGAGCAGCGCTTTCGCCGTGATATACAGAAACGGGAAAGAGATCTCGAAGAAATGCGATCCGCCCTGGAACGTGAAGAACAGATGATCAAAATGCAGGAAGATGAGCTGAAGGCCGAGAACGAAAAAATTAAAGCCGAAACCAGCGAAAAAGAAACACTGCTGGCGAGCCTGGCAAAGGAAGAATCAAAAATCACTCCGGGAATGGACGACGGAATTCTTTTCAAGTTTCAAAGAATCATCCGAAATAAAAGCGGTGTTGGTATCGTTCCTGTGAAAGCGAATGTGTGCAGCGGCTGTCATATGGTTCTTCCGGCTCAGTTTGTCAACGATGTACGAGGTGGAGAAGAAATTCAGTTTTGCCCCTACTGCAGCCGTATACTCTTCTGGGAGGAAGGCGGCGAACCCGTTGCCGAAGCGTATGAATTTGATGACGAAGATGTCGGCGGTTTGGCGGATCTGGTGAATTCCGACGCTGAGCTCTAGTCTGTCGGGAAAGTGGACATTTGGGATATACTAGAACAGAGTCATGTGACCGATATTAATGAAGGATAGTCTTTGGAACCCTGGAATCCGTCGTTCCAAGGAGCATCTTTAGGACGGGCCGGGTCGCCGCTGGGTTAGACCAGAGGAAAGTCCGGGCTCCGCAGGGGATGATGCCGGGTAACTCCCGGGCGCATTATCGATTTTGTATCGACAATGCGACAGACAGTGCCGCAGAAAAGATACCGCCGGTCGGTTGTCCTTCGGGGCTTTTTACCGGTAAGGGTGAAATGGCGAGGTAAGAGCTCACCGGTTCGCTGGCAACAGCGAATGCATGGCAAACCTCATCAGGAGCAAGATCAAGCAGCGGACGGGTTCCCCGCCCTTTGTTCCGCGGGTAGATCGCTGCCGATTCTGTTGGTGACAACAGAACCAGATAGATGGCGGCCATAACAGAACTCGGCTTACCGGCCCGTCTTTTTTTTAACACTATGGCAAGAACCGGATTCACTAGACGCAGAAACAGCACGAAAAAACTCATTTTATCGACAGCCCTCATTGCTGCTGTTATGGTTTTGGGTGCAGCGTTATACCGGGGCGCCGACATGTTTCAACGACGCACCGAACAAACAAACAATACAACCACAATCGGTCAATTATGGGATGAAGGGCGATATGCCGAAGTCGCTTTGGCCGCGGAAGACGCTTTATCGGAAAATCCGATGGATCGAAACGCCCTTCTTTATGCCGGTTATTCGCGTTTCTTCCTGGCAATATCCCGTATATCCGCGGAAGAACGTACTCAAGACTTAGACACGAGCATTAAATATCTCCGTCTTCTGAAAGCTCGCGGCGATACGCCGAACCCGGAGCGAGTGGATTACGTTTTGGGAAAGGCTTATCTGTTGAAAGGCCGATATTGGTCGGATTTGGCAGTAAAATATCTCCATTCGTCCCTGGACGGCGGTTACAAGGCGGTGGATAGCTATGAGTTCATCGGTCGGGCATACTCGGAAATGGGCGATGTCGAACGAGCACTGGAATGGTATGAACTTGCAGCCGAGAATCACCCGACCGATAAGCTTCTCTTAACTCTCGGACAAGAAGCCTTTGCATTAGGTTTGTACGATCAGGCGGCGCGTTATTATCGCCGGGTGATCGATGAAACCAGAGACGAAAGTCTCAAAAAAAGAGGGCTATCACAACTGGGTCAACTCTACTATGATGTCGGTAATTACACTATGGCGAGAGATGTTTTAGAACGTCTTGTAGAGTTGGAACCGAAAGAAGCAAATCATCGATTTCTACTTGGTGAGACGTATTTTGAACTGGGTTTGGACGGAGAAGCCAGGAGCTCCTGGCTGGCTGTAACGAGGATAGATCCTGGACATGTCGGAGCCCTCAGGCGCCTGTATGATTAATCGAATTATTGGGAATGCTCTTATGTGGCAGACCTTAAGGTTGGAGGCAATATGAGCGGCCGCAAAAAGCTCTTCGGTGGCCTGACGGCGGATATCGGAATCGACTTGGGAACGTGCAATACGCTCATCTATGTCCGAGGACGAGGTGTTGTCAGCAGCGAGCCGTCGGTCGTCGCCGTCGAACGTGGCACTAAGAAAGTCGTAGCTGTCGGTCAGGATGCCAAGCGAATGCTCTGGAAAACCCCCGGAGATATCATCGCGATCCGCCCGTTGAGGGACGGGGTTATTGCTGACCTCGAAACGACCGAAAAAATGATTCGGTATTTTATCAGTAAAGTATTGAGCAAACGTTGGATTATCAAACCCCGTATGGTTATGGGCGTTCCTTCCTGTATCACTGAAGTGGAAAGACGGGCTGTAGAAGAAGCCGCATATAAATCCGGGGCTCGTGAAGTCAAAATCATAGAAGAATCATTAGCGGCAGCCATTGGTGCTCAAATCCCCATATTTGAACCGGCCGGGCATATGATAGTGGATATCGGGGGCGGTACGACGGAGATTTCCGTCATATCTCTCGGCGGGATGGTTGTGACCAACGCAATCCGTCTGGGTGGCGATGCGTTTGACTTGGCCATCATCAAACATGTC
The DNA here is from genome assembly GCA_029210985.1 of Spirochaetaceae bacterium. GTDB lineage: Bacteria > Spirochaetota > Spirochaetia > DSM-2461 > DSM-2461 > UBA2779. Next base: position 5,863 of record JARGFR010000073.1, read on the forward strand.
AGAACTGTTCACAATCTCATTATTGGTGAACAAACTGCCGAACAGCTCAAAATGAAAATTGGTAATGCGTCTCCGGAGAAAACCATCGATAAGATGGAAATCAAGGGTACGGACGCCATTACGGGCTTGCCAAGGCGGCTTGAAATCGACTCGGTAGAAGTTCGGGAAGCTCTTCAGGAACCCATAAACGCCGTAGTGGAGGAAGTGAAGCGGACTCTGGGACAAACACCACCTGAATTGGCAGCCGATATTGTTGAAAGGGGAATCGTGATGACCGGCGGGGGATCCATACTGAAAGGACTACCGAAACTGCTTTCCAAAGAAACCGGCGTTCCGGTTATCTTGGCGGAGGATCCTCTCCTTTGTGTCGCCATCGGCGCCGGTCAATACTACGACTTTGCCAAGGGACATAACGATAATCGGGCTCTTTACGACGCACTAAGCGGTTAACGATGGCGGAGCGCGGAGACGGAGGCGTCCGTCCGGAAGCGGTCCTGGCCGTCTTGCTCATAATTTCGATACTCATGATTCTCTTTACAGGTACTGTACGGATGCAGCCAGAGCGCCGTTTTATCAACCGTATGATCCTTTCCGCCCAGAGGATCGCCGGTAAAACGACGGAAAGCGTCAAGGATGGATTTGGCTCGCTTGGGCGACTGAAAGAATTACGTGTCCAATATGAACTTGCCCTCAACAAGCTCAATGACTATCAGGGGCTCGAAAGAGAAGTCATCGAACTGCGAAGAGAAAACCAAGACCTCAAAACACTCTTGGGTTTCTCTTCATCATTGGAATACGATCATATTCCCGCTCGAATCATTGCCGGAGATCCATCAAATCTATTTGATACTATGACAATAGATAAAGGCACTGAGGACGATATCCGCATCGGAATGGTTGTGACCGCATTCCAGGACGGTTTTTTCGGTCTTTTAGGGAAGATAGTTGCCGTTGGGACGACATCGGCTCAGGTCAGGCCTATTATCGATCCCGAAAATTATGTTGCCGCACGCCTTGAACGGGAACGGTTTGAAGGCTTGGTGGAGGGTAGGGGGAACGACGAAGGCGAACTGATAATGAGATATGTCCGAAAATCCGCCGGTGAACTTATTGCCGTGAATGATGTAGTTGTCACCTCCGGTATGCAGTCTCTCTACCCGTCAGGCTTGTATTTGGGCCGCGTCACGGAAGTCCGCTCTCAGGAATACTCAACATCTTTGGAGCTTATTCTCAGACCCGTCGTCGACGTTACGAAAACCGAATACGTGTTTATTCTCAAGGAGGCTAACTGATGGCTTCCGGTGCTGTAATTTCACTGATCGGAATCGCTTTCGGCATCCTGCAAAGTTCTCTCCTTCCGGAAATTATACCTTTCGGCACAGTACCTGATCTTGCGCTGATTATCCTGATTGCCGCTTCATGGAAACAAGGATCACTCTCCGGTGAAATTTCCGGTTTTCTCATCGGCCTCGGTTTTGACGTCATGAGCCTGGCGCCTTTAGGCTATCATGCTTTTCTTTACACATTGATCGGATATATTTTCGGACGCCTGAAAGACAATATCGCTCCCGGTGCCGTCCTTCTGCCGGTCCTCGCGGTTCTCAGCGGTACTCTTATTAAATACCTGTTGTCGTTCGTGATGTCTCTGATTTTTGGTTTAAATTCTTCATTTGTTCAATTTTTCTCCACGGCAACAATCTGGGAATTATTGGAGAACCTGATTTTGGCACCGGCGTTATTCCTGCTGGTCGTATTTATTTCCCGTCTGGCCGAAGGGAAAAGAGGCGGTTTCCGATGAGTCGCGCTGACGATCCGAGTAAAGGAAATCTGCGCCTCCGTCTGGTTGTCCTCGGTGGTTTTGTTCTGGCGGTGTTCGTATTTTTTGCCATACATTTGTTCAATCTTCAAATCGTTGAGAATCTCATATGGGAGGGTCGAGCCAAGGCGGTGGCCAGAAGGTCGGAACCGCTGTTGGCCCAAAGAGGTCTGATTTGGGACCGCAACATGGACGATCCGATCGCTATGAACATCGATTCATTTGCCGTCCAGGTCGTACCTGCAGAAATTGCCCCTATGAATCCTGAGGACTTGGCCGGCGCGTTGGCCGATATCCTGAAGATGGACAGCCAAAAGATACTCCGGAAAATTCCTCAGAATTGGACAAATTCATGGAACGCGGTCGAACTCCGAGATGGTGTCGATTTCGACACGGTCGTCAAGCTCGCCGAATCCAGCGAACGATACCCAGGAGTCAGTTGGTCGAGTAAGCCGTATCGGTGGTACAAAGACGTCGGTTCCATTTCTCATATCCTTGGTTATGTGGGAAACATCACCATTGAAGAATTGCAGATTCTGTACAACGAGGGATACGCCAACACTTCAAGTCTCGGTAAAAGTGGTGTTGAGAAGACTTTTGACGGAGTGCTTAGAGGAAGCGATGGTCGTTCTTTCAAAACAGTGGACGTGAAAGGGCGGGATCTGGGAGATTACGTCGAGGTGATTCCCCCGGAAAATGGATTGGATATTGTTCTGACCATTGATCGTCATATACAAGAACTTGCCGAAAAAGCACTTGGGCCCCGGAAGGGAGCGTTGGTCGTGCTCAAACCGACCACCGGCGAAATCCTGGCGATGGCCTCGTATCCTTCTTTTGATCCTAACGGTTTCAAGAACCCCGGTGAGGGAAATTTTAATTCATTAAGCTTGAATACCGACTTTCCGTTTCTAAATCGAGCGATACAATCCGGCTACGCGCCCGCTTCCACTTTTAAATTAATTATGACGGCAGCACTTCTCGGTGAAGATGCTGTAGATCCGGATATGACGGTGAATTGTCGTGGAGTCATGACATTAGGCAACAGAGAATTCTGGTGTTGGAAGAAAAGCGGTCATGGTCCAGTCAATTTGAAGGAAGCTTTGGAAGACTCCTGCAACATCTATTTTGGCACCGTAGGTGTGGAATACTTGGGAATCGATGTCATTTCCAAATATGCAAATGCTTTTGGTCTGGGCTCCTCAACGGGCGTTGAATTGTTCGGAGAAGTCAACGGCATAGTCCCGACTCAATCCTGGAAAAAGGAAATCTATCATACGCCATGGACAGGCGGCGATACGTTGAACGCATCTATCGGCCAAGGATTTCTCTCCGTGACTCCTTTGCAGATGGCCAACGTTGTGGCTGGAATAGCCAATAACGGTGTGATTTACCGCCCCCATGTTCTAAAAGAAGTCAGAGAAGCCGGCGGCGGGGTTCTTATAGAAGAGAACGAACCGGAAATTCTTCGTATTGTTGAATTGCTTGATGAAGAAGACTGGGACTATCTGCATGCTGCCATGAGAGGTGTCATAACCGAAGGTACCGGGGAATGGGCGATTTATACCCAATCCGTCGATATCGCGGGTAAAACAGGGACCGGGGAAGTCGGATTTGACGATCGATGGCACGATTGGTTTGTGGCCTACGGACCATATGAAACAGATAATCCCGAGGAACGTATTGTCGTCGTTGCGATGGCCGAGGCGTCCGATTCCTATGATTGGTGGGCCCCTAAAGCCACCGACATAGTGTTCGAAGGCGTTTTCGGCAATCACAAATACGAAGAAGTCATCGAGGAATGGCGTAGACGCCGAGTCTGGTGGAGCTGGGACGATAAGGAGCTGCCTCCTCCGGGTCACGCGTATATTCCTCCTTCTGAGGAGGAGCAGTGAGTCAGGACCGATCTCCCACGACATTTCTTCGGTTGGATATCGTGCTCATTCTCTGTGTCTTGGGGCTGATGGCCCTGGGTATCGCGTTTATTTACTCCAGTGGTGTCACTTCGGAAGGATATCGGGTTTCAGACGAGTGGAGCAAGCAAATCATATGGTCCGCAACCGGCCTGGTTCTCATGGTGATGTTCTCATTCATCGATTACCACCGATGGAAACAATGGGCCGTTCCCTCATATATCGCCATCCTCGTGCTTTTAGTTTCGGTTCTTATCTTTGGCAACTATGTGAAAGGCGCCAGGGCCTGGATCGGTATCGGAGGAATTGGCATCCAACCCTCGGAGTTTGGGAAGCTGGTCCTCATCATCACTTTGGCTTGGTGGTTCGATGAACGCGGAAGAGGCGCCGATGGTTTGCGAGTCTGGCTGGGCGCGATCGGACTGACAGCGGTGCCGATGCTGCTCATTCTGATTCAACCGGATTTGGGAACCGCCTTTGTCTATATTCCGATTCTCATTGCAATGGCTTTCATCTCCGGCCTGGACTGGAAATACCTGATTTTTCCCATCGTTACCGGTCTGATTATCGTCGTTGGTGTTCTTGGATATGCTTGGAGTGAGAATATTGCCGCGACGTCTTCGGGGTTCTTCCGTTTATTCAGTGAATGGAAATTGATTCGAATTGTTCTGCCGGCTTTCGGATTACTGACGATTCTGGCTTTCATCGGTTTATTGTTCTTTCATCGTCGAATATATACCGGTCTACTGAGTTTTTTTGGAATCATGTTCACCTCCTATCTGGGCATCATCGGTGCGGCAAGGGTTCTCAAGGGCTATCAAATGATGCGCCTGGTCGTATTCCTCGACCCCCAAATAGATCCGCGTGGAGCCGGCTGGCACATTATCCAATCAGTCACCGCAGTCGGTTCAGGCGGGCTTCTGGGTAAAGGCTTCCTCAGGGGTACTCAATCTCATTATCGTTATCTTCCCGAACAAAGCACAGACTTCATTTTTTCCATCCTTGCCGAGGAGATGGGTTTTCTCGGCAGTCTACTCGTGTTTAGCCTTTTTACACTGATCATTCTACGGGCCCTATATATAGCGTACACATCGAAAGACCGATACGGGACTTATGTATCTGTGGGAGTGGCCGCAATGGTGTCTTTCCACGTGATTCAGAATATCGGCATGGCTATCGGTGTAATGCCCATTACAGGCATTCCTCTGTTCTTTCTGTCCTATGGCGGATCGTCATTGTGGACGGCTTTGATGTCCATAGGATTACTGCTGTCGATTCATTACAGACGTTAAACGGACAAATATATGAAATATTCAACTCGCCCATTCGGGTGCATCGTACCCCATGAAGATTTAAGAGACCTTCTTAGTACCGTCGAGAAACCCGGCCGATATGTCGGTGGTGAATACGGAGCGGTCAACAATCCGCCCGGCGAGGGTGATTTCAAAATTTGCGTTATTTTTCCCGACCTCTATGAAATCGGTATGTCCAATCAAGCGGTGCGTATTCTATACAAACTCTTCAACGATATTCGTGGATTGCATGCCGAGCGCGCCTTTTCGCCGGCTACCGATTTCAGCAAGGGACTGGAAGAACGCGAAGTACCGCTATATTCGTTGGAGAACGGTATACCGGTTCGGTATTTCCAACTTCTGGCCTTTACAGTCGGGTATGAATTAGCTTTTACCAATGTCTTGGGACTATTGAAGTCCGCAGGAGTGCCTATAGAGAGAGATGACAGAGGTGAAGAGGATCCTCTTGTTATCGCCGGCGGACCGGCAATGACCAATCCCGTTCCCTGGTCGGACATTCTGGACGCCGTATTTATTGGCGAAGCTGAAGGAACAGTTGGAAAAACACTGCTCGAATTGAAGGAGCTCAGGGATTCAGGTGCGGACCGACGGGCTCTCTTGAACCATCTGGCCTCGTCGGACGGATTCTGGACGCCGGGATCTCAAGCAAAACGAGTATCATGGCAGGGGTTTGGAAACGAAAACAACACGCCTGCGACGCTGCCCATTCCCTCCATGGTCACTGTCCAGGATCATGGTGTTATTGAGATTATGCGCGGCTGCCCCAATAAGTGTCGGTTCTGCCATGCCGGAGTTTTCTATCGACCCTTCCGACAGAAATCAGTATCCAGGATAATGGATGAAGCCCGTTATCTGGTGGAGGATTGCGGCTACAGGGACATCACACTCTCGAGCCTATCCACCGGGGACTACCACGGTTTGGAACCCCTCGTGAAGCGGTTGAATCAAATCTATGCTCACCGTCATGTATCATTCAGCCTACCGTCCTTGAGAGTGAATTCCATTACTCTGTCTCTCATCGGCCAACTTGGAGTTGTTCGTAAAAGCGGACTCACCTTCGCAGTAGAGACACCGACCCGTACCGGTCAGATGGGAATCAATAAGGAGGTTCCGGCGGATCGGGTGATTGATATTCTGCATGAAGCGAAATCCTTGGGATGGAAGCTCGCCAAATTCTATTTCATGATTGGTCTGCCTGTGGACAACGGCGAGGATGAATGCCTGGCCATTGTCGACTATCTGATCGAAGTTCAGAGAAAGACGGGAATGAACCTGAACGTCAATCTCGGAACCTTTATTCCCAAGCCCCATACACCGTTTGAACGTGCGCCTCAACTCACAGACAGTGAGGCGATTGATAAAATCCGCCGTATCCGTGACGGACTGAGAGCCAACAAACGAATCAAATTTTCTTTCCAGTCGCCCTACGTGTCATTTCTCGAAGGCGTGCTTTCCCGAGGCGATGAACGAGCCGGACATCTGGCCCAGCAGGCATGGCTGAACGGTGCATCATTTGACGCATGGGATGATCTGATGGATAAAGACGCCTGGCGCCGAGCCATCAGCGAAGCAGATTGGAACGTTGAAGAAGAAATATGCCGCAGCAGGGAGGACGACAGCAATCTGCCATGGGAGGACATATCCTTGAGTGTGACTGATGCACATTTGAGGACCGAGTCGGCAAAGGGCAGGGCGGGAATCCTGACCGAGCCATGCGCCGGGCAATGTCTGGACCACTGCGGTGTTTGCAGCAAGGACTGTCGTGTCGTCGTACCGGATCAGGATTTGTTCATAACAACCGATATCGATGCTCCGCCGGATAACGCTGTCCAGGCAGAGCAGCGAAATTGGCGCCGGCTCCTGATCATCTTCCATAAATTCGGGCCGGCGATGTATCTCGGACATCTCGATCTTATGAATGTTCTGGAGCGTTCTCTTCAACGGTCCGGTATCTCTATCGATTTTACTCAGGGTTTTAATCCCAAGCCTCGTATTGAGTTTGCTCAGCCACTCTCTCTTGGCGTAAGTTCCAAAGGGGAGGTGGGCACAATTAAAGTTGACTACCAGGGGCAGACCGCGAAGGATTTGGCGGAGAGGATCAACTTGGCACTCCCGTCGGGTCTGACCATTTCCGATGCATCTTGGATTGCACCTCCGGCAGAAGGACGGAAAACCAGAAAGGTGATGAGTGCGTTCTGGGGAAGCGATTGGCGTCTCATACCACTGACCGATACGATCAGTCCCACTGCCAGGGAACTCCGTCAGGCTCTGGAATCCGAGTGCCTTGAGAGGGGGGTCAGTGACGACTGCCATATTGAATACGTTGGAAAAGGTCTGAATATTCGCCTAAGGCATGGCGGAACGAAAAATCATAATATCATGAGACTGCTGGAGTCGGTGCTGGGAATGTCGGTGTTGAAAACCCCATGGACAGTGGTTCGGGAGCGATGCTGGGCAGCCGGCAGCGACGGGAAACCTGTTCTGTTTGCCGAAGCATTCCCGGATGCCGATTGAACCGCATAATTTACCGATTCAATCGTTACCCTTTGCCGATTCCCAGTAAGAGTCCATTTGTTGAATATTTCCTGGCGACATTTCAACCCCGTCATTATCCATATTAGCTTCAACATGCCGGAAACGGCGCTCGAACTTTGAATTGGTGCGGGCAAGAGCCAATGCCGGATCGATATCAATATGCCGGGCAAAATTCACCACGGAGAAAAGCAAATCTCCCATTTCCGCTTCCGTATCTCGTTGGGAACCTGATTGAACCGCTTCATGGATTTCATCGAGTTCTTCCAGTATCTTTTTCTGCGGACCCTGGGAATCCGGCCAATCAAAGCCGCTCGTCGATGCTCTTTTCTGCAATTTCCACGCCCGTTCCAACGGGGGCAGGCTCCCTGGAATTCCGTCGAGAACAGAAGCTTCCCGACTGCGGCCCTCAATGTCATTTTTTACACGTTCCCAATGGGTGAGAACGTCCGCTGCATTTTCCGCTTTTTCATTTCCAAAAACATGAGGATGCCGGCGAATCAACTTCGCATTTATCTCGCTGATCACATCACTGAAATCAAAATCATTTTGTTCACTGAACATCTGACTGAGCATTCCCAAAAGGAGCAGGACGTCTCCAAGCTCCTCTCTGACGTGATCTGTGTCTTCTTCATCAATCGCTTCAACAGCTTCATAGGTTTCTTCGATCAAGTGACCTCGCAGTGTTTGGGGGGTCTGTTCCCGATCCCAGGGACATCCCTTAGGTCCTCGCAGATTATCAATGATATCCAGGAACTCTCCGAAGGCACTCATCGCTTTCTTTTTATTGATTTCTGTCATAACTGAGGCAGATTATCCCACTCAACGAAGAGGAGCAATGCCCCTTGGATAGGCGTATTGGTTGAGGCGCCTATCGGTAGACAGAATATACATTATCAGAAGTTAGGTTCCTGGGTGACCTCTGGGGCGCTGCTGTCGATTCTCATTGTTGAGTCGATGCAAAGAACTCTAAGAGCATTACCAATTTCCGGGCATATCCCGGAGCTTGATGAACAACCCGGCAAAAAACCACGCTCCCAGCACGGCCGGTATGGAACGAGCGAAGAATCCCGGTTCAAAGCCGGTTCGGGCAATCAGCATCGTACCGAACAGACCACCGAAGAACGCCCCGGTCAGGCTGATGAGCCAAACCACCCAAAACGCCCGGGTGGCGATTCCCGTCCTCGTTCTGCCCATCAGCAGCAGCGGGATGAAGGCGCATACAATATAAGAAATGATTAGAATAAGTTCACGCATGGCGTTTCCAATAATCGGTCAATCAGGGTGAAAACTCGAGCGCTATCGTATTAAGCCGGTAGCGACGAGAACCATGCCTGTTTTATATCATGATTGGAATCGTAAGAAGAAGGATTATTTTTCGACATATGCCGTTCAACGAGGTTGTGCTGCCTGTATTTCTGTATAGTTAACTTTACCTATGTGTACGGGTTCACTAGCCAAAAAGGTCAAACCGCCATTTGATGTATCAATACCCACCGAATAGACGACTATTGCAACTTGTAGATTTTCCGGCATAACGTCGTCGGATGTAAAAATTGGCGTGCCGCTCCAGTCATCCCCTGCCAACCCCGGCTGAGGCTTTGGCGGTGGACGTCTCAGATCGCCGTCAAAATATCCATTTGAAGTATCTGCTTCGACTCTCCAGTCGTTGACGAACGAAAGTAGCGGTGAGTTAACTTCGATATCGATAAATCCTCGAACTAGTATGATGTTCATTCGAATTCCAGGCCCGCGATCAGGATCGACTCTGAGAACTTCCGGTTCGGCTCTGTCATTCGAGCTTGTCTTGTCAGTAGGGTCAAAGTTGATGTAAATATTCTCTCCTGGATTGACATGAGGTATGTTGA
>JARGFR010000074.1 GCA_029210985.1 Spirochaetaceae bacterium
CTGGATGTGGTTGTCAACAACGCCGGCATCACCCGGGACGGTATGGTATTCCGCATGCCCTTGGATCAATGGGAGTCGGTGCTCAAGGTCAATCTCACCGGTGCCTTCCTGGTGTCCAGGGAAGCGTCAGCGTTCATGGCGTTGAAGCAGAAATCAGGCAGTATCGTCAACATGGCGTCGGTGGTTGGTCAGATGGGCAATGCCGGACAGACCAATTATTCGGCGTCCAAAGCCGGACTGATCGGATTCACCAAGAGCCTGGCCAAAGAAACCGCTAAGCGCAACGTTCGCGTGAACGCAGTTGCCCCGGGTTTTATTGAAACCGCCATGACCGATAAACTCACCCCCGAAGTGAAGGCCGAATACGCTAAGGCCATCCCTCTGGGAAGGATGGGCCACCCTGAGGATATTGCCAACGCGGTCCTGTTCCTCGCCTGCGATCTGTCGTCCTACATCACCGGCCAGGTGATTCGAGTGGACGGCGGGCTGGTCATGTAGGGAGGCTCTTTACATATGGAACGCAGAAGAGTCGTCGTTACCGGACTTGGAACCGTCAACCCCCTGGCCCTGGATATCGCCAATACATGGGAATCCATCAAAGCGGGCAAGAGCGGCATCGCTCGAATCACCGCATTCGATACTGAGGAATATGCCTGTAAAATCGCCGGCGAAGTGAAAAATTTCGATCCCTCGGTGTGGATAGACCGGAAAGAGGCCCGAAAGATGGCCCGTTTCACTCAATTCGCCATGGCAGGGTCCGCCCAAGCCCTGGAAGACGCCGGATTGGACAAGGGAGGCGTCGATCCCGAACGGGTGGGTGTGATTCTCGGAAATGGAATCGGCGGCTATGAGGTGACCGAAGAAGGTGTTCGTCAGCTCGCGTTGAAGGGGCCCAGGGGTGTCGCGCCCATGACAATCCCGAAGATGATTATCAACGAAGGACCGGCCAACATCGCCATCAAGTATGGTTTCTACGGTCCGTGCTACTGTGTCGTCACCGCATGCACATCGGCCACCGACGCTCTCGGCGCCGCGACGAACGCCATTCGCTACGGTCAGGTGGATGTTGCCGTCTCCGGCGGCATGGAAGCGGCCATCACACCCTTCGGCATCGCCGGTTTTATCAAACTCACAGCTCTGTCCACCGCTTACAACGACAATCCTTCGGTTGCAAGCCGCCCGTTTGACAAAGACAGGGACGGTTTCGTGATGGGCGAGGGTGCCGGAATACTGATTCTTGAGGAACTGCATCATGCTTTGGATCGGGGTGCAAAAATCTATGGCGAAATCGCCGGATACGGCATGAGCTGCGATGCATACCATCTCACGAGTCCGGATGTGGAGGGCAATGGACCGGCAAGGTCCATGAGGTGGGCACTGCAGGATGCCGGGATGGAGCCGTCGGAAATCGACTATATGAACGCCCACGGCACTTCCACCCCTACCAATGATCCTCTGGAAACCATGGCCATCAAGAAGGCCTTTGGCGACCATGCCAAGAAAATGCCCATCTCATCCACCAAGTCGATGACGGCCCACATGGTGGGCGGCGCCGGTGGTATTGAGGCCATCATCAGTCTGCTGGCTATCCGCGACGGGTTCATCCCGCCCACCATGAATCTGGAGAATCCCGATGAGGCCTGCGATCTGGATTACGTTCCCAATATCGGCCGAAAAGCCGATTTGAGGGCAGTTTTATCCGACAATCTGGGATTCGGGGGTCATAACGGCTCGCTGGTTTTCAAGAAATTTGAGGCGTAGAGAATGAGTTTCAAAGATATCAAAGAATTGCTTCCCCATCGTGAGCCCTTTCTTTTTGTGGATAAACTCGACATCGTCACCGAAGAAAAAATCGTCGGCACACGAAAATATACCGACGACGATTTCTTTTTCAAGGGCCATTTCCCCGGATATCCGGTAGTGCCCGGAGTCATCCTCGTCGAATCCATGGCCCAGTGCGGCGGCGCCGGCGTGGCCCAATCGGGCATCCTGGACGGCAAGCTGTTCTTCCTGGCCACCGTAGACAAAGTGAAGTTTCGCCGTCAGGTGGTGCCCGGGGACGAAGTGCGTTTCGAAGTCGAGAACGTTCGGGTGGACGCCCGGGGCATCAGGCAGACCGGCAAGGCGTTTGTCGGCGATGAATTGGCCGCCGAGGCTTCCTGGCTCTGCCTCATGGGCGACGCTAAATGAGTATGATGAACAGCGACAAAAAGGCCTCAGCGAAGACTGAAGGAGATCTGAACTATGGTACTTGAACCGAAAATCATCGGCGGCGTGTGTCTGACCGCTCATCCCGTCGGACTGAAAAAGGCTCTGGAGAGCCAGATCGATTATGTGAAGAAGCAGGGCTCGGTTGATATGCCGAAGAGAGTCCTGGTTATCGGCGGTTCGACGGGCTACGGCCTGGCGACGCGGATTTCAGCGGCTTTCGCCGGCGATGCCGGTACGCTGAGCGTTTCATTTGAACGCGAACCGACGGATCGGAAACCCGGGAGCCCCGGTTGGTACAACAACAAATACTTCGACGAAGCGGCCAAGGCTGCCGGGCTTACGGCCGAGAGTCTGAATGCCGATGCCTTCGCCGACGACACCAGAGAGACGGTCATCCGGCGCATCAAGGAACTGTTTGGCCAAGTTGACCTGGTTGTCTATTCTCTGGCGTCTCCGGTCCGTAAAGACCCAAAGACCGGCGAGATGTACAAGTCCGTTCTCAAGCCCCTGGGTGATACTTATACCGCCAAATCCGTGGATTTCTTGAAGGGAACCGTCGGTGATGCGTCCATCCCGACTGCGGAGGGCGACGATAAAGCCAATACCGTGAAGGTGATGGGCGGCGAAGACTGGAATCTGTGGATCGACGCCCTGATGGATGCCGGTGTGCTGGCGGAAGGCGTCAAAACGATGGCTTACTCCTACATCGGTCCCGAAGTCACCTATGCCGTCTATCGGGCGGGAACCATCGGTGCGGCCAAAGAACACCTTGAGAAGACAGCCGGAGATCTGGATGCTAAGCTCAAGACCATCGGTGGAGAGGCTTTTGTTTCCGTGAACAAGGCTTTGGTGACTCGCGCCAGCTCGGTGATTCCGGTGGTTCCTCTTTACATCTCCCTGCTTTATAAGATTATGAAGGACATGGGCATTCATGAGGGCTGCATCGAACAGATGTATCGGATGCTGAGCTCCAAAGTCTATGGACCCGAAGGCACTGTACGGGACGAGAATGGCCTGGTTCGGCTGGATGATTGGGAAATGAGGGAAGATGTCCAGGCCAAAGTGACCGCTCAATGGGACTCGGTGACGACGGAGAACCTGGAATCAATGACGGATGTTGCCGGCTTCCGAAGCGATTTCATGCAGCTGCATGGTTTTGGCTGGGACGGCGTGGACTACGGAGCGGACGTCGATACTCTCGGCTGAAAATAATCAGGAGTGGTACTTTCGGTACCGCTCCTTGTACGCAAAATTCTCATCGCGGGAACTCCCGTTAAAGGATATACTGGTTCGCAAATGCCGAAGATTATTGACCACAAACAGCGAAAAATTGCCATCCTTCGGCAGGCGTTCAGTTTATTTGCCGAGCACGGATATCAAAATACCAGTCTGTCCCATTTAGCCGAAGCCTGTGGAATCTCCAGACCCACACTTTACCTGTACTTTCGTGATAAGGAAGAAATTTTCACATATGCGGTCAAGTACTACACCGACGAGATGTTCTCCGATTATCGTGATGTGGCCGCGGTCAGCGGACCTGTGCTGCCTCAGATTCGGAAAATTGTCGCGGATATCATTTTCAAGAGTTGGCATAACCGAGATTTCATTACCAGTCTGGGTGATTTTATTTTCCAGAAACGTCAGGAAGACAGGAATTTCCCGGCAGCGATCCGCCGACGTACCGTCAAACTTGATCACTTGCTCAGGCGTATGCTTCGACAAGGCATAGAAAGCGGCGAACTGCGGCCGATACCTCTTGAAGCCACGGCCATGCATATCATGGACCTTATTCAGGCCTATTTGTTCAAACTGGCTATCATCAGCAGCGCCGATCCTAATCAGACCGTTTCCGTTCTCGAGGCCTTCCTGGACGGTTTGGCGGCGAATCCGTCTTAATTACAATAAAATAAATATCCTCAACCTCCCCTCTCATCGGTCTATACTAGTGGAATGAACGATGAGATCCGAGCCGATATAGAAGTCGCTTCCGGGAGAATCCCGGCCGATATAGCTTTGAGAAACGGACGTTTCCTGGATGTGTTCACCGGGGAATTGATTACAGGTGATCTGGCGATCCGCGGGGGACGTATCGTTGCCCTTGGAGCTTTAGGCACGTATCGGGGGAAGGTTGAGAGAGATTTGGAACGGCGCATTGTCGTGCCGGGGCTCATTGACGCCCATGTTCATATCGAGAGTTCTCTCCATGGACCGGTAGGATTCGCCGGTCTGACGGTTCCCAGAGGCACGACAACGGTTGTTGCCGATCCGCATGAAATCGCCAATGTGCGCGGTATGGCCGGCATTCGATGGATGCTGGATGCCTCCGAGAACGTACCCCAGACAGTATTCGTCATGCTTCCTTCCTGCGTTCCCGCAACACCCTTTGAGGATGCCGGCGCCGTTCTCGAAGCCTCGGATCTCTCTGAGCTTATCGGTCACCCTCGAGTCTTGGGACTGGGAGAAGCGATGGATTACCCGGCCGTGGCCGCCGGCAGAGAGAGCATCGTCGACAAGATTGCCTTGGCCCGGGACAGAGGAAAGAGGGTGGACGGTCATAGTCCGGCGATGACGGGCAAAGCCCTTGCCGCTTACGCTGCGGCCGGCATCGGGACAGATCATGAATGCACGACCTCAGAGGAGATGAAGGAGCGGCTCCGTTTAGGGATGCGCATTCTCATCAGGGAAGGAACCGCGGCAAGAGATCTGGCGGCGCTGATTAAACATGTGAACCCGGGAGTATCACGGCGCTGCGCTTTTTGTACTGATGACAAACTGCCGGGCGACATCCTGGCGGAAGGTCATATCGATCATAATATCCGTTCTGCGATTTCTCACGGTCTGGATCCCGTCGAAGCCGTACGATTGGCTACATTGAACGCCGCGGAAGCCTTCGGTCTGGACGACAGGGGAGCCCTGGCCCCGGGGCGTGTGGCCGATCTGGCCGTTCTTGACGGTGAGTTGGCCGACTTCTCTGTTGTAGAGGTTTATCGCGGCGGTATTCCGGTGGCCCGGAACGGGCATCTGCTCAATGAACCGGCAGGCAGCGACGATTCGGCGGTTCGAGACACTGTTCGCCTGGCTCCGCTGGGTGTGCATGATCTTGATTTGACCATACCCACCGGCCGCGCTCGGGTGATTGCGATGAGCGTCGGCAGCCTGGTGACCAAAAATACCGTTCGAAAAGTACCGCTGAATGCAAAAGGGGGATTCTTGCCGAATGTCGATGAGGATCTGCTCAAGCTTGTGGTTGTCGAACGCCACAAAGGTTCCGGGAGGATCGGTCTGGGTATTGTGGAAGGCTACGGCCTGAAAGGTGGTGCGGCGGCCGGCAGTATTGCCCATGACTCCCACAACCTGATCGCCATCGGTGACGACGATGAGGCCATACTCAGCGCTTTGAGGGCCCTGGCCACAAGCGGCGGGGGTGTGTCCCTGGCCGCCGCGGGCGGAGACCTGCTGGGAGTGCTCCCCCTTCCCTTGGGCGGCTTGATGACCGACGCCGACGGACGGGACACGGCGGCCCGGATGGATGAACTCATTTCCATCGCCCATGACAAATTGGGCGTCCGGGAAGGCCTAGATCCCTTTATGACGTTGAGTTTTCTTGCACTGCCGGTGATACCGGATCTGAAGCTCACCGCTCGGGGCCTCTTCGATGTGAAGAATTTCGAATTTGTGTCGGTGGAAGCTTAGGTTCATGCGTACGGCATAACCATG
Source organism: Spirochaetaceae bacterium (assembly GCA_029210985.1). GTDB lineage: Bacteria > Spirochaetota > Spirochaetia > DSM-2461 > DSM-2461 > UBA2779. The sequence goes on from JARGFR010000074.1 coordinate 5,929, forward strand.
CTGAACGAGTATCAACCCTAACTGTATATAGATTCTATAAATAATATCTTTTTCATGGTCACGACTATGCATAAAGCATAATTGCCTCTTCTATGAAAAAATCAGACAGACATTGATTAAATATATACAAAGTAAAAAATAAACCTTTATGGCATGATGCTTGCTAAATATTGGTTATCACTTTCCAGGAGGATAGAGATGACCATGAAAGATAAAGTTCATATTGAGCAGCATCCCGATCTCTTTCTCGATCTGGAACCTATTGATTCGGAGGATGCCGCGATTCTCCACCTATCCGGCCTGATCGACAGCAGCAACTCGGACCACTTTCGCAAGCAGGCGCAAATTATTATCAAAAGCGGCTATCGTAATCTGATTATTGACGGCACACGGACGACGTTCCTTTCCAGTACCGGTATTGGTGCCTTTACAGCGCTTCTGAAACTGATTCGGGAGAAAAACGGATCTCTGAATATCTATGGGATGCCCCAGAAGATCTATGATGTCTTCCAGCTTCTCGGATTCACGACGTTTTTCCGATTCTACAGCAGTCGGGAAGACGCCCTCCAGATGTTGGGTTCGGACGTAGAACCCGATACGACTTTTCCGCTGCATTTCAAATGCCCTGTTTGCCGAAAAAGCCTGAAGGCTCCGAAAGCGGGTCGATTCCGATGCTCCTCTTGCCGGGTCATACTGGCTGTAGACCGGAGCGGAAGCGTCCACTTAGGGTAGGATTGGAGGGATTATAATTCCCAAAGCTCTACAAACGCCTCACACCGAGATGTTTCCCGGCTTCGGACGGAGTCATCGGTTCGCATCCCAGAATGTCCAGCAGTTCCACCGCTTTCTTCACCGGTTCGGTATTCGTCAACGCCGGTACTCCCGGCGAAAGCCACGCACCATCCTCGAAACCGACCCGAATTGACTCTGCGCCCAGGGCCACCGCTCCGGCGAGAAAGGCGAAGCCGTCAAATCCTTCATGGAGTACACCGAAACTCGCCGCGGCGGGGAGGCGTGACTTGAGAGCTGCCAAGATTTCGATATCCGCCGGCAAAGCTCCGTCGAATCCCAAGGCATAATTGTAATGGCGTTTTGTGGGGTCATCCGGAAGCAGTCCTTCATCCACCAGTTTCTGCACAGACGTGAACATTCCAAGAGAGAAGATTTCCATCTCGGGTACGACGTCGGTTTCCTTCATCCGATTCGCCCAGTATCGGATGTCTTCCATGGTGTTGACGTACACCGTATCGGCAACATTGGTGGAGCCCATGTTCAAAGAGGCGACTTGGGTCCGTGGTTCTTCAAGGGAAACACAGCGTTCTTCCAGTGACAGATCGGACAAGCCGCCGGTGGAACCTTGAATTATGATATCACTCTTTTCCCTGATCAGATTGAGGGTTTTTGTGTAATGGGTCAGATCGCCGGTCTAAGCGCCGTTTTCATCTCGAACATGAAGATGAACCATCGACGCACCCTCACGGGTGCAGGCGACTGTTTCCGCAGCCACCTCTTCCGGACTCAATGGGTTGACGGAGGGTTCCTGGACAGCCTTGCCGACAGGGGCGACGGCGATGAGAATTTTGCGTTTTATATCGAATCCTCCATATCTGAATTGCGGCGTTATTCTAACCCTAAAATGGTAAGAATATATGCAAAATAAATAACCAAATAGGCACTGTTACCGGGAGATCAGCAGCGAATCCGCCGCTGTCAATTTTCTTTCTTCTGTTGCCGTTGTAGAATGGCTTTCCATGAACGGCATATCCCCCACGTCGAAAATGGCCAACTCCATTCTGCAGCGCGTTCACGGAGCGGCCAAGAAGGAACGCTGGGGCCTCTCCATCGTCAAGATCGCCTGGACGGCTGGTCCGGTGACGTATTTGGCGCTTCAGGGCGGTTATCTGTTGGCCTATAGAGAAGCCGCGCCCACCAGACTTGTCATTTACTTCGCCGGCTACACCGTATTCGCCGGCCTTTTCGCCCTCCTTATCCGATTCTTCTACAACGCCACGTGGGGAAGTGAAAACGAGGAAGAACGTCTTTCTCTGGAGCGAATCTTTAGTCGTCTTCCCGACCGCATCATTGAAATACGAAATCTTCAGCTTGTTTCTCTGGATTTATACGGTCGCCGGGTTCTCGGGGCCAAATATATTCTGGAAAATCCCGATGCCGGAGCCGAGTCTGTAGCAACGGCGCTGATGGATCTGACGGGTGACTCCCGGGTGGCGGCCACGATGCGGGATGTTGAGGTGTATAGGAAACATGGTCTCCCGGCCAGGGCCGAGGACAAGAGTAACGAAGTGAAGGCCATGCTCCATGAGTACACGTCCAAACTCGGAGAGGCATCACAGGAAGTGAATCGCCTGGTCTGGCAGAGGGCTTCGGGACTTGCTCCCTCCAAACGGCAGGGCCGACCGAGAACCCGAGGGTTCCTGGGCCGGGTTTTTACGGCCGGTGAGTCTGACAATCTGGATTTGATGAGTCTGGCTGATGCGGAAGAACTGTGTGTTTTAGCCTATGAGCTCATCTGCAACCGCCGCTTCTCTTATGTGAAGGTGGCATATCACGGCGATAAAGAGTATCGGGATGCGGCCCGAAGATTGGCGAAATGCCGAAGGGAGTACCGGTCCGCAGTATTTGTCCGGAACAGTCGCTTGCGTGTCCTGGCCGAACAGCTATACTCCGCCGGGCCAAGTCCCGGGCATATCTCCTCCCGTACTCATTCGAACTTTGAAGGCATACGCCGAATTATTGCGTCTCAACCTCAGATCCGCTCCGCCCGTCTGCTGCAGCAGCTGGTGGTGGACGCCATGGCGAGTTATCTTGAAAAACCGACAGGGGCGGCCGGAAGCAAACGCGGCAGTACGGAGATGAAGAAGACAAACAGAATCCTGGAACTCTATAAACAGCTTCAGAAAGCCGCTCTTCGGACAGATCGTGCCTATGAGAATTTGAAAAAAGCCTGGAAACATTCTGCCGATGTAATGAGAAGCCGAGTCGATACGACACCGATACGGTTACTCCGGGCGGGGGATTCGGGACGGGGGATACGCATTCGTTTGAACACAATCGGACTTGAAACCAGGAAGATTATGACGATTGCCCGGCTTATCGAGTCCAAATTGGAGGAGTTCGGCTTAGAACACGAAGAGCGGGGGGTGAAAAGTCACGATCAAAAGGAGCTCGCCGTCGATCTCCTTCAGATATTGGATCGTTTTATACCTTTGAGCGAACCCGGCGTTCAGCGTGCAATCGAAAGCTCGAACTCAGCCTATATGACCGGTATCGATCCGAGTATGACTTCGGCAGCCAAGCAGACCTGGGGATTGGCACTGGTTTCCGAGGTGGACAGTTCGAAACAGACAGGAATCCATGAAACTATACGGTCGCTGGTTCAATACGACCGTCTCGAAATTCTGGAAGCCGACATCAATTATCTTGTGAAAAACTTTGCGGCGGATCCCGACTACCTGAGAGGCCTGATGGCTTTGGAGGGAGTTTCGTTGAACCAGGAGCTCGACATACCGCCTCCTCCGCCGGTGCCGACCCTAAAATCATGAGCGAAATCTGGCTGACCGGTTTATTGACCTCCTACCGCGCTCTCGCCATACCTTTGAGCCTCCTGGTAGAAATCATTATCGCCGTGCTTGGATTCATCCCGAGTTTTTTCATTACGGCGGCCAATGTGGCCGTATTCGGCGTCTGGTGGGGGACCGGTTTATCCATCGTCGGCGAATCTGTCGGTGCCGTGGTGGCTTTCGTTCTATATCGCAGGGGATTGGACAGAATAGCAGCTGGAAGCGGATCAATCTCCACCGGACTCGAGAAACGGATGAGAAGACTTTCCGAAGCGCCGGAGGGCCGAGCCTTCGCATTGGTTCTCGCCTTCCGACTGCTGCCCTATATTCCTTCCGGGGTCGTTACCCTCGGGGCCGCAGGAGGCCGGATGCGGGCTTGGACCTTCACAGCGGCGAGCACTCTTGGGAAAATCCCGGCTCTGGCTGTGGAAGTGGCCACTGTGACGGTGGCGATGAGACTGCCGTTGAAAGGATTTCTGGCCATCCTCGCCGGTGGAATTCTGATCTGGGTGATGATCGAAATCCTCAGAAACCGGCGTAAAACGAGAGACTAACGGGAATAATGTGCCTCCAAACCGCCACCCAGTAACGTACCCACTGCGTAGTCGGCAGAGAAAAGCGGAGCGTAGAAGACTTTTATACCCGGCGTCCACGAGCCGGAACGGCCATCGAGCCGCAGTCCCACCGAAGCGCTCAGGAGAGGACCGACGGCAAAAAAGTCATCACCCCGGTTATCCGGATCCGATTGATAATTCGGTCCGTAGTGGAATACCGCACCGAGTCCGCCTCCAATCACCCATTGAGAACCATCCTCAGGACCGAGAAGACGTTCATAGGTCATTTGGGGTTCGAATTGGAGCATCTTGAAAGCCGCTCCGAATAATATGGGGCGGAATATCGGAATATTGAGAACCAGGGACGATTTCTCGCCGGCTGGGAAACGAACGTCGAAATACACTTCCCCAATAGGGCCGCCTTTCACTCCGCTTGGGGATCCGACGCACATCCGCACATCATCGTAACGGCCCCCGAATAAGACATGAACACCGAATGTCGGCTTTTCCGGTGCCGCACCGAAAAAAGGTGCGGTTATCACAATCGACAACATGATGGTCGAGAGAATTCTCTTTCTTCTCATCACCTCCGAGTTCATTGTTGTTCATCAGAAAGACGTCAGCCAGGTTTGTCGGTCAAATTGATATCATCGTCTGCAGACGAAATAGCGACTTAGTGTGACGGTCACTATAAAACCGAATGTATCGACAATTGCCAACAACCAAAAAATATCTTCGATCGATCTGAATTTGATATGTCTAATATAAAAATGTAATATATTAGACATGAACCAGAATACAGACAGTTTCATCGCCCGTGTTCCAACCCGGTCTAAGGCAGCGAAGCGAGGACAGGAATCGGTTTGGGAATATCCAAGGCCACCTCGACTTGAACGAAGTCCCCGTCATATCGAGGTGATCTTCAACGGCCGCATCATTGCGGACACATTCCATGCCTACAGGATGTTGTAGACCAGCCATCCTCCTGTCTATTACATTCCCCCGCAGGATGTGGAATCTCGTGTTCTTTTACCCTCTCCCGGTACAAGCTACTGTGAATGGAAGGGGAGGGCGTCCTATTTTTCCCTCTCCTACGGTGGCAAGACAACCGATCATGCCGTTTGGACGTACAAAGATCCCAAAGATCCTTATGGAGATATCGCCGGATATTTTGCTTTCTATCCCTCTTTGATGGACCGCTGTACCGTCGATGGTGAGATCGTCAAGTCTCAGTCCGGTGACTTCTACGGCGGTTGGATTACCCGGGACATTGTCGGACCCTTCAAGGGCCCTCCCGGTACTCTCGGGTGGTAGCGATGCTCGACAATCTGTTGTGGATGTATTCCGCTTGCGACATATGGAGCATGGAGGGAAATACCGGAATTGAAGACCGAGAATCTTCGGTGTCCTCAACCACTTCGTTTCCGGATTTCAATTTCATCGGTAAAGTACTACACTTAAATAGTACCTAACCCCCCACCGTGCCCCTGCTGGAGAATATATGCCCGCCACCGTTACCGATCTGCCGTTTGAGGCAGCAGAGAGATATCCCGATAGAGTCTCTCACAAATACCGCGTCGAAAAGAGAACGGAAACTCGAACCTTTACCCAATTTGCGGCATCCATAAAGGAACTCACTGCGTCTCTTCGGGATTTGGGTATCTCTCGAGGCGATCATGTCGGCTTTTTTGTGAACAATCGATTTGAGTGGTCGGTCACCGACTATGCACTCCAAGCCGTGGGTGCCGTGTCGGTTCCCCGGGGTTCTGATACCTCGCCGAAGGAAGTGCAGTTCATTTACGGACATTCCGATTCGTCTTACCTCATTCTGGAAAACACGGAACAGTTACTTGATCTGCAGACGACGTTCGGTCAGGACGATTGGAAGAAATGTCGATCCATCCTGGTGGTGGATAAGCCCATCGGAACAGACTCCGCCCTGGCGGATATCCCTTCGAAACTGAGAAAGAAGACCGTTTTTTTCTTAGATCTGTTCCAGCGCGGCAGAGAATTGCTGGCCGCCGAACCGGATTTGACGGATCGGCTGCGTCAGGAAGTCAAACTCGAGGATGTTCTGACGATCGTCTACACCTCAGGGACCACCGGAAATCCCAAAGGGGTCATGCTGACTCACGCCAATTTCATGCAGAACATTGTGGCGAACACTCCAAGGCTGGAAGTGGATGCGAGCCGACCGGAGGTGACGGTGGTGATGCTGCCCTCCTGGCATGTTTATGAGCGGGCTTTCGAATTTGTCTGTCATTATACCGCCCTCACCATCGTCTATTCCTCGGCCGGCCGCTTTGCCGCCGATCTGCTGGAGGAAAGACCTCATCTGATTATTTCGGTGCCTCGGGTATGGGAATCCATCTATCAGAAAATGATTAAGGCCATCAGTCAGATGTCAGCCGTCAAACGAGGCCTCATCGCGGCGTTTATAAAGATCAACCAGATGTTCCTCACATCTCTTCATTATCTGAGGGGCGGTTACATCAGGCTCTCCGAACGGGGAGGCTTTCGTCGAGGTATATCCTGGCTTCGCCATCTGCTTCTACTGATCTTCATGTTCCCCGGCCACCTTTTGGCGGGTGTTCTGTTCAAGCCCTTCCGGGCGAAAGTCGGAGGCCGAATGCGAGTCGCCACCTCCGGTGCAGGATCTTTGCCCAAATACCTGGATGAGGTGTTCAACGCCCTGGGAATCCCCATCGTCAACGCATACGGTATGACCGAATGCGCTCCGGGAATTCTTTCACGTACAGTCGCTTGCAACACTTTCGGATCCACCGGACGTCCCTTCGATCACACCGAAGTGGAGATCAGGACGGAAGACGGGAGCATCGCTCCGGTCGGTGAAAAGGGTGTTCTCTTTGTCCGGGGTCCCCAGGTGATGAAAGGCTACTACAAGAATCCCGAAGCCACAGCCGCCGTCTTGGATGATGAGGGCTGGATGGATACCGGGGATTTGGCCGTACGTTCCGAAAACGGTGAGGTGATTATCGTCGGGCGCCTCAAGGATACGATCGTTCTAATGAGCGGTGAGAATGTCGAACCGGAAAATATTGAAGATAAGATGAAAGAGAGCCTCTACATCGACCATGCCGTCGTTCTTGGACAGGATCAAAAGCAGCTCTCAGCCATCGTGGCAGTGAACGAAGAAGAACTCATGAAGCTCGCCGCCGAACTCAAAATAGCGCCTACGGACATCAGTATTGAGGGTGAAGAATCCATTGAACAGGATCGTATCTATCAGCATCTCATGAACGAGGTGAAGGGATTGATCTCCCGGGAACAAGGTTTCAAACCCTTTGAATTCATTTCAAGGATCCTGCCGGTGCGAAATGATTTTTCCATCGGCAAGGAGCTGACCCAGACTCTCAAAGTGAAGCGACAATATGTCATCGACAAGTATCACGGTCTGGTAAAAAAACTGATGAGCGACTCGAAGAAGAAGTAGCCTTCGGAGTAAGATCAAGCCTTGGAGCTATAATGAAATTTTGCTGGACCACCATCAACGTCACCGACATGGAGAAATCCCTGGGGTTTTATCAGAAAATCGTCGGCCTGGAACTTCAACGGCGTTTTAAGCCGGCACCTCACATGGAGATTGCCTTCCTTGGGAACGGAGAAACTCAGGTAGAGTTGATTTGCAATGCCGATGGCGCCGATACAAATTACGGTGCCGGGATATCTCTCGGTTTTGAGGTGGATTCACTGGATAATTTTTTCCCATTACTGGACGCCAAGGGAATACCTGTCCATGAGGGTCCTTTTCAGCCGAATCCCTCCATCAGATTCCTCTACGTTCTGGATCCGGACGGGCTGAAGATTCAATTTCTGGAGAATCTCTGATTTTACCGGTTCTTCATACGATCCGCTGTCTGCTTGGTTATCGCATATCGGGCTTTTGTTTCCCCGGATGTCATGAGGCTCACAATGGAGAACAAGACATCGATGAGGGTGATCTGTCCGATGAGCAGCGGCATTTCGAGCACCATGTAAAAATTGACGTTCCGCGGCGTGGTGTAAAGTTTGATATTCGCGATTTGGCTCAGTGGGGATATGGCGAAATCGCTCAGACTGACAACAGTGGCGCCGCTTTGCCGCGCTGCCCGGGCAGCTTCCACAACGACCGAAGTCCGTCCTGAGGAAGAGATAGAGAAAAGGATATCCTCCGGTCCAAGTATGCTCGATTGCATGTAATAGAGCACAGGATCGACTTCTGCGGAACAGGGGATGCCGAGACGGAAGAACCTTGAAAACGCGTATCGAGCACTGATACCCGAGGTCCCGGCGCCGATGAAGAGTACACGGCGGCATCCGGAGATGGCTAAGGCTGCCTGTTCGATCTGTTCAGAATCCGCGATGGCCTCGGTCTTGCGGAGGCTGTCGGTTGAAAATCGGAAGATTTTCTCCATTACCTCTTCGGCGCTCGAATCCTCGTCGATAGAAATTTCCCCGCGTCCATCCAACACCCAACACCGCCTGCTGACTCACCATGTCATCAATCAACTGACTCTTGAACTCCTTGAATCCCGAATATCCGAGTTTTTTTGCAGAATCGGGATATCGCCGCGTAACTGCTGTCCGACTTATCCGCCAAAGACTCGATCGTCGAATTCACGACGTCCTGAGGATGGTCGAGTATGAACTGAGCGAGCTTACTCTCCGCCGGATTCATTGTGGAAATTGATCCCTGCATTTTCATTAGAGGCATTTTTTCCGGCCGCAGAGTCATCGTTTGGATTCCTTATCATCGATGTGTCTTGATTTGAACAGTATCAAAACCATTTCAGGGACACAAGTTTTAGGCCGTTCGAGTCTTTTCGGCACCCCCATTTTTCAGGTGACCCCCAAGACGGTGTGACACCGTCATACGTACTCTCTCAAGGATTACTCAGGACACCGGCGGGGATTCAGGCGATAATCTGGTCCGAAAACGGTTCAATGGGCTTTTTGGGATCCTTCAGACCCACCTATCCCGCTGAATTGGATATTGTTCAGTCATTTCAGTCACTTCAGAAGCGCCTGAGTTCGTCCGGCTTGTTTTCGATGGCCTTTCCCACAGCAAATGTGAGCATCAGGATGA
>JARGFR010000075.1 GCA_029210985.1 Spirochaetaceae bacterium
GGTGGTGATGACCGGGTGCTATGTGGACGGACATCGTGATGCCGTGGAGTCCGACGGACGTACCTACGTCGTCGGGAACAGTCAGAAGGCCCGCATCCCCCAGCTGGTGGATGCTCATTTCCGCGGAGAACTGCTTCCCGGTCATTTAGAAAAAGATCGGGATCCCTTCGGTTATCCCGTGGCTGAAAGGGTTTTCCGAACCCGAGCTATGGTGAAGGTACAGGACGGGTGTGACAACTACTGCACCTTCTGCATCATTCCCTTCGTCCGGGGCAGAGCGGTGAGCCGTTCCCTCAGAGAAACGGTGAAGGCCGTCGGGGATGCGGCCGCGTCCGGGTATCGGGAAATCGTTCTCACCGGGGTGAATATGAGCCGGTGGGAAGAGGACGGAAAAGGCTTCGCTGAGCTCCTGAAGGCCACTCTGGAGGTGGAAGGAGATTTTCGACTCCGATTAGGTTCTGTGGAGCCTGACCGACTGTCTGAGGAGCTCCTGGAATTGATGTCACATCCCAAGATGACCAGTCATCTGCATCTTTGTCTTCAATCGGGTTCCGAGCGAATTCTCCTGGCGATGAGACGCCAGTATACGGCGGCGGAGTTTGAATCTTTTGCGTCGGCCCTGCGGACCAGGATTCCCGGATTTAATATTACGACCGATGTCATTGTGGGATTCCCCGGTGAAGCCGAAGAGGATTTCGCCGAAACTCTGGACGTTTGCCGGCGTGTCGGTTTCGGTCATATCCATACATTTCCCTATTCCCGCAGAGACGGAACCCGGGCCGACCGAATGGACAATCATGTGAAAGATGTCGAGAAGAAGCGACGGGGCGAAGAGGTGAGGCAGCTTTCGGAGCAAATGAAACGAGCGTTCCGGGAATCCCTGGTGGGCAGTGAACATGAGGTTCTCGTGGAACGGGCCGAAGCGGAAGCCGACGGAAGCATCACCGCCAGAGGCCTTTCCTCCTCATATGTACCGGTCCGCTTCTCTCTTCCGGGCACACGTTCGCCTGAAGAAGTCCAGAACGAAATATTCACAGTGTTGATTGAAAATGTAGACGTTGGCGAGGATCCGGATCTCCTGGGAGCAGTCAATCCGGTTTTGTGATCGAAGCCGCAAAGTTGACGACTCATTCGTCGCCCCTTAGGATGACTCCATGAACTTGAAAAACTGTCCTGAGTTTTGATAAGGGGCTATGGCGATGTTTCACCGGCGAAAAGACGCAAAACTCATTACCGGATTGAGCCAGATCAACCGTATGTTTCCCTACATTATGCGGGACAAAATCGGATCTCAGGTTTATGTCCCTCTTAAACTCTATATGGACAACGCCGTGGATTTTGTGAAGCAGAAATCCATCGAGCATGGCAGTCGGGATTTCAGCTATTTTGATATTCTTGTTGCCGGAGTGATGCGGGCAATTGCCCAGAAACCCCAACTGAATCGGTTTATCAAAGGGCGCCATTACTACCAACGCCGGGATTTAAGTGCCACGTTTATCGTGAAGAAAAAACTCACCGAAGAAGACGAAGAGCGTCAGGCGATCATCAAATTTGAACCGTCCGATAACTTTGAAGACTATTCCCGCAAACTTCGAAAAGCCATCAACGATATGCGGACTATGGAAGAGGATGATGAAGAAAAGATTATGAAGGTGATCCTGACGATGCCCACACCCATAGTGAATCTCGTCACCCGATTCATTATGAAGTTGGACGATTGGGGCCTCATGCCTTCATTCCTTTCCGAGTCCGATGGGATGCACACAAGTATCTATATAGCCAATCTGGGTAGCATCGGATTCGATGATGCACCGTTCCATCACATCTACGAATGGGGAACAGGTTCGGTGTTTCTCACATTTGGACGCCTGCACAAGGAACGTATTTTCAGCAAGGACGGTACCGAATCTGTTCGGCATGTGATGAATGCCGGCGTGACGATCGACGAGAGAATCAGCGAAGGCATCTTCTATGCCAATGCCATCCGGCTTTTTAAGAAATACGTGGAGCATCCCCAGTTATTGGACGAAGAGCCGGAACTGCCGGATTTATGGGAAAAAATGAAAGAGCCGGGGAAAACTATTCACCTGAAGCGTTAGGGCGGATGTGGAAAATTCTGACCCGAAATCCGACAACCCTCCTCGTTGATCTCCGTACGATATCTTTGTAGTCTGGAATCTCAGGAGTGAACAACATGATCTATCGCGATTATGCAGGGAAGAAAACGGCTGCATTGGGATTCGGTGCGATGCGCTTCGAGTCCCCTCATGACATCGACAAGTCCGCAGCCACCGTTCTGCGAGCCCACGAGAAAGGCCTGACATATTTCGATACGGCTCCGGGCTACTGCGACGATCAGTCTGAAATCATCGTCGGAGAAGCCGTCAAAGAAATGAAGAAGAGCAGACGACCCTTCACCGTGTCCTCGAAATCCAGCCGGTCAGACGGGGATCGTGTCCGGGAACAGCTGGAGACGTCGCTGAAGCGTCTGAATGTCGATACCATCGATTATTATAACTGCTGGTACGTTCTCACAAAGAAGGATTGGGAGGGACGCAAGAAGGGCGGAGCCGTTAAGGCAATTCTTCAGGCTAAAGAAGAGGGGCTCATCAGGCACGCGGCGTTTTCCACCCATCTACCCGGTCCTCAAATACGAGAAGTGATTGAAGAGGGTTATTTTGAAGGAGTCACCCTGGGTTACTCGGTGATCAATTTTCCCTTCAGGCAGGAGGGCATTCAGGCTGCGGCCGAACGAAACATGGGCGTCGTCGTGATGAACCCCCTTGGCGGCGGCTTGATCCCTGCGAATCCCGATGCTTTCGGGTTTCTAAAAGCCCACCCCGATCAGTCCATTCTCGAAGCGGCCCTGCATTTTCTCCTTTCTGATCCGCGAATCACCGTATCCCTTGTGGGATTCCGCAACGATGAGGATGTGGACTCCGCCGCTGCCGCGGTGGACAGCTTCCAGCCATACACCCCCGAAACGATCGAGACAATTCGCGGCAAGGTGGAACAGGAATTCAACGCTATGTGCACCTCCTGCATGTACTGTAACGTCTGTCCCGAAGATATCCCTGTGTGGACGTATATGGAAACCTGGAATCATATCAAACTTTCGGGAGGCGAAGACGCCGCCGATCGGCTCAAATACCACTGGGGAACATCCATCGATGAGTTGGAGCGGTGCACCTCCTGCGGTAAATGTGTCCGGGCCTGTACACAGCGGCTGCCGATCCTCGAACGTTTTGAAGAGGTAAAAGCCGCCGTCGCCGGGACGTGAAGGAAGGGAAGGAAGTGACGCCCATCGTTATCCTGACCGGCGCCGGCATCTCCTGTCCGGCGACATCGTGCCGAACCCAGCCCATACGGCCCAGGGCCGTCTGGAAAGGGAATACCCCGGCAGCGTGAGGGTGATCACCCAGAACATCGACAATCTCCACGAAAAAGGCGGCAGTTCGTCGATTCTCCATATGCACGGAGAGCTTTTGAAGGCTCTTTGCCGATTCTGCGGGCATCGGTTTCCCATTGACTCCGATCTGAGCTCAGCCGAACTATGTCCTGAATGTTCACGTCCTGCCGGGCTGCGTCCCGATGTGGTTTGGTTCGGTGAAATGCCCTATCGGATGGATGAGATATATGTACTGTTGGAAGAATGTGATTTATTCATTGCTGTTGGCACTTCCGGCAATGTCTATCCCGCCTCCGGCTTCGCCGAATTCGCCCGACGGGCGGGGGCGCACACCGTGGAGGTGAACTTGGAGCCCTCGATGGTGGAAAACGATTTCGCCGAACACCGTTACGGACCCGCGGGAGAACTGATGCCACTTCTGGTGGATGAGATTCTCACAACAATCCCGCCCCGCTGAACAGTCGGGCATAAAAAATTGATTATACCGGCGTGTTCTCCAGGAGGCGCTCCTTAAGAGCCTTTACCTCGTCATTCTTCAGACCCAAACCCTCAAACTGATAGACTTCGAAACTTCCCCATTGTCGATCAATCGTCTCGAAAGCGGTGCGGATATAAGCTTCTTCAACACGGAGCAGAGGGCGGATGATTTCACCGTCGGTTCGGAAGAGGGAGCGGCGTCTGATTTTCCTGATGATGCGGTCCGCCGAGTCGGCGGTGTAGTCATTGGTTTTCAGGTAGTCGGTGATAATAGTTTCTCTGGGCACACCCAGGAGGGTTAGAAGTATCGCGGAAGCGAATCCGGCCCTGTCCTTGCCCGCGGTGCAGTGAAACACCTGGGGCAGGGCTTCGTCGTTCCGGGCCATGTCCAGAATCCAAGCCCGATAGACATCGGTGTATTCGGTGGCAAAACGCCGATTCACATCGTTCAGGTATTCCCCGGCGTTCAGATCAGCTTCCCCTCTAATGGCGGCGACGATGCGCTTCTCAAGATCTGTTCCTGCGACATCGATGGGATGATGGACAGAATCGACACCTTCGGGAAGACGGTCAGGCTTACGTATCCGTTCCTCCACCCCGCGGAAATCCACAACCTTTTTGAGTTTGAGTCGGTTCAGAAACGCGATGTCTTCCTTGGTCAGACCACCTAAATGTCCCGACCGATAGAGGAGTCCCCATTTCAAATGACGGCCGTCTCTTGTGGAATATCCGCCGAGGTCCCGGCAGTTGTCGGCACCCTCGAAGGGAAGGCGTCTCCAATTTTCCCTGTCGGCGTCCGGGAGCTCGGATGGAATCCGGCTTCGGGCAAGAAGTCTTCTTGTAGAAGTTTTGTAGGACATTGAGGAATATCATGCCATGATAAGAGTTTTTACCGAACCGATTATTCAAACATCCGTTCGAATTCTCCTCTTCGATCTTCCCACCCGTTCACCCGGAAGAACTCGTCTATGGTCCGGGGGATTTCCGGATTTTCCTCCATGTAATCCACTATGGCGTTTTGGATTTCCCACTGTGTGTCATTATCGAGGCCGGCCCAAACAGAAGCGGCGCTCATGATGTGGGGCATGGCGACTGAGGTGAAGCTCTCGGTGGAGAGGGATTCCAGATCCTCCGGGAGAGTGCGGATGCCAAAATCCTCTTCGATCTCCGCCCGGAACTCATCGGATATGGGGATGGGAACTCCGGCACGGCCCTTTCCCACTGACACCGATTGATCGGCTTCCGCAGTCACTTCGTCGTTGATGGACACACGGCCCTCGAGAACCGCCATGTCTATTGCGCCGTTTCGTTGAAGAATAACCACGAAATCCGTGCCCCGAACCGCCATGACGGTGTCGGTCGTCGTGAGTTCGAATATCTCATCCTTGCTCAAAGAGGATACAAGCACCCGGACTTTGCCCTTCAGGAGCGCCAATGACGTTGTATCCGAATCATCATCATCAACCGATGAGACCACCAGTTCGGATTGTTCCCCGACTTTGGTGATATGTCTTCCCGTCAGAACCAGTTCGGCGTAGGAATCTTTTCCGGAGCGCAGGGTCGTGCCGATTGTCAGTCGATCGCCGAAATCCACAGGAATTGCATCAGCCGAACCCGGGGCGATGGCATCGACTCGTCCCTCCACATATGAGACGGCCGCCTCCATCGGTTCTTCTTTCCCGACGGCTCCGTAATTTTCGGCCGCCTCGAACAGACCTTCCACCGATTCGATCATCTTCAGGTTCTCAGCGGGCAGCACCTCGTCGAGGCGGCGAATCAGGTCCGGTTCATTCCGGGCTGCCGTCAGGAAGATTTCGGCCAGTGAATCATCGAAACTCGCCGGCATGCCTAGGGCAATACGCAAAGCTCCGCGGACCGCACGAATCTGCTTGATTTGCATTCCCGGAAAGTAACCCGAAAGCCAGGGTTCAGGATCGACAAAAAAACGGCCCGAATCGGAATCGATGATGACTCCTAAGTCGGCTAATTCCTCTTCCACAGAGTGGAAATCAGGAATTCGATCGGTTAGTTTAATCAGTCGTTTGATGGGTATGGGCAGCATGCCGAATCGAACAGCCTTCGGTGTGAGACGGATCAATCCTTCTTCGGTGACACCCAACTCCGCGCGAATCTGCATCACAGCCGCCCGACGCCATCCGATTCCCGGTACCTGGCCTTCAACACCGGATAGCACATCAATTTCCTGATCGGCCAACTTCAGATCGAGTCCCATGTAATTCACTTCGGGGCGACCAGCGAACATGATTTCAGTCCCCGACGAGAGCATCTTCGATAGTGTCTCCTCGGGTATCTCCACAACCATGCCCCGGCCTGTCAATTCGGGCTTGGCCGCCGGAACTGTCAAAGCTGATTGTGACTCCTTGAGACGTCGAAGCTGAGCCTTGCCCGGTCCGGTGAGGACAACTGCGACTAGGGCAACAATCAGGATAGAGACGATGATGATGAGTAAAGCCAAGAAAATGCCCTTACCGACTCCGCCGTGCCGTTTACTGATCGTTTGATTGGTAGTGCTCATGTAGACATAATACTTCCCGACCGACGATTTATACAGCTTGAAAAATACTTTACACACGTATAGTATTGCATCATGAAGAGTCAGGACAACATCCCCGTACAAAGTCGGGCATGGCGTTTTTCAGAATTAGCCGGCCGGGTGATTGAGGCTTCGGGCTGGAATCAATCGGCATGCCTGACTCTCGCGGCCGGTCTGATTCGGGAGTCCCAGGAAGAGGGCCGGCTCTGTGCCTGGATTATGCCCGGGAATGATCGGGATGAAAGCCTGTTCTTTCCACCTGATTTTGCCGATTCGGGCATTATCTGCTCGATGCTCCCCATTCTTCGATGCCGTTCCAATTCGGATGGTTTCGGATTGGCGGAAAAACTTCTCCGATCCGGGGGATTCGGGCTGGTGGTGATTGATCTCACTTCCGGGCATTATCTCAAAGGACGAGTCGTCGGCCGTGTCCATGTCCTAGCTCGAAAATTCAGCTCTATAGTTCTCTGTCTGACACGCTCACCATCCGGTTCACCGTCTCTGGACCCCATGGTGTTCCTCCATGTTCATGTGGATGCCTCGATGAATTCGGAGGGTCGAATTCGGGTGATGCCGCAAATTGAAAAAGACAAAACCCACTCAGTCCGTCATTCCATGGAGTTGTTGTATGACGCGCCGCTTGGCCTGCGTTGATATACCGCATTTCGCCCTTCAAATCCTTTTAAAAGATCATCCCGAATGGGGAAATGATCCTGTGGTGCTGTTGGAAAAGGATGAGGCCAACGGCCGGATACTGGACGCCAATGAAGCGGCCGGAGAGCTGGGCCTGGGAGCGGGAATGCGGTACGGAGCCTCTCTGGGGATGCACCCCGATCTAAAAGGGGGTGTTGTCTCTTCAGATGAGCTGGAAAAATGCCGTGGGAATGTGGAAGAAGCTTTATTGGATTATTCCCCCCATGTGGAACGTTCATGGTTTCAGGACGGCTTGTATTGGCTGAATGCCCGGGGTCTCTCGGCAGTCTTTTCCAGTGTCCGGCCTTGGCTCGAAAGTATCGAATCGTCTATTGCCGCATTGGGGTATTCATGCGGTCTTTCAGCAGGAATCAGCCGTTTTGCGACTTTTTCGGCTGCCAGGCTTCGTCCATCCGGACAATTGAACATTTTTCAGGATCATTTGAAGGAAGAACAGTGGATAAAGACAGTTCCGGTGGACCTGATTTCCATGAGTTCCGATGCGCTGAAACTTTTCAAGCGGCTGAAACTGCTTTCAGTTGCCGATATATTGGCCATTCCCCCGGATGAAACCGCTCGCCGTTTGAGTTTGGAAGCTTCAAGGATGGTTCGTTTTATTCGGGATGAGGGTAAATTGCCTCTTCAATATGTCCTTCCCCGGGATAAACCCGAGTGGTTCTACAAACCAGAGGATCCGATGATCGATGCCGCCGATCTGCTTCATGCAGGTCGGCAGCTCCTCACATCCTGTATGAAGAGAGCTGTGGAAAGCTCACTGCACATCCAATCGGTGGAATTCCATCTTCTCTCAGATGATGATGAGCAGACTATTGTTCTCAAACCGGCCCGACCCACTCGAAGCGAGGATCTGCTTACCCGGTACTGGGTCTCCAGAATTGAGAATCTGGTGCTTGAGCATCCGGTCAGGGAGCTGCGATGTCAGGCCTTCTATACTCCTAACCGTTCACCCCAGGCCGATCTCTTCGGCCGAAGCCTGGACGAAAACCTTCATGAGGCCCAAAAAACTCTCTCGGCCATACAGGCCGAACGCGGCCCTTCAAGTATTTTGAAAGCGGAAATCGTCGATAATCCCCTGCCCACCAGGCGGTTCCGGCTCTCTTCCTGGGAGGGATTCCCGAAATCGGCGGTCAATTCGAATCAAGACAACCATAATCCCATCCTTGTCCGTCGTGTCCTGCTTTCACCGCTGCCGGTAAACCGCCGTCCTAATCCGGCTGCCGTGATGGAATACACCGGCGGATGGTGGGATGTCCCATACACCCTCAAAATGGCCTATCTCCCGGGTCGGGAAGGGTGGGAATGGCTCCAGAGCAGCGATAATGCCCATTGGCGCATCGTCGGCAGAGTGGATTGAGAATGGAATACGCGGCCCTTTGGTGTAAGAGCAATTCCTCATTTCTGGAAGGCGCCTCCTTTCCGGAAGAACTGGTGCGCCGGGCTCACGAGGTTGGACTGTCCGCTTTGGCCCTCACCGACAGAGACGGGGTGTATGGAATCGTTCGGGCTCATATCACGGCGAAAGAGTTGGGGATGAAACTCATCATCGGTTCACAGATGACGGTGGATGACGGTTCATCGGTTGTTCTGCTTTGTCGAAACCAGACGGGATACCAGCATCTATGCTCCCTGATTTCCGCCGGTCGGCTGCGTTCTCCCAAGGGGATGAGCCGGGTATCCTGGGATGAAATTTGTGCGGAGAGCCGGGGGTTGGCGGCGATTCTGCCGTGTCCCTGGGGAAGAGGCGACAGCGAGGTCATTTCAATATCCGAAACTTCCAACAATAGTTCCGGGACCATACCCTGGGACGACTTGAAACGTGCCTTTCCGGGCGTTCTCTTCCTCGGGTACGCCAAACATCACATTTTTGAGGACGTACGGGAACTTCGGAAAGTGAAGGCCGTCTCCAAGGAGCGGAATCTTCCTGTCGTCGCGGCCCCGGAAGTGCTCTATCACGATTCAGACCGCCGCCCCCTGCAGGATATTCTCACCTGTATCCGCAGCCGTACAACCCTGGATGAGTCCGGGAAACTCTTGAAATCCAACCATCATTACGAAGTGAAAAGTCCCGATGAATATCAGAAACTCTATTCAGATTTCCCCGAAGCCCTGAAAAATACCCGGCGCATCGCCGACCTCTGCACTTTTACCCTGGATGATATCCATTACACCTATCCGACCGAACAGCTGCCCCGAGGAATGAGCGTCATGGAATGGCTTTCCCAGCTTGTTCAAAGAGGGGCGGTCCGCCGTTATCCCAAAGGCATCCCTGAAAATGTCAATCTCCAGATTCATAAAGAGCTGGCCATTATCGATAAGCTGGAGTATGGAGGCTATTTCCTCACCATGTGGGAAATTGTCCGGTTCTGTCGTGAGAACGGCATTCTTTGTCAGGGCCGGGGCAGTGCCGCCAACTCCATTGTCTGCTACTGCCTGGGCATTACCGCCGTGGATCCGGTGCAGATGAATCTGCTCTTCGAACGTTTTCTCTCCCAGGAGAGAGCCGAGCCTCCGGATATCGACTTGGATATCGCCCATCAGCGACGTGAAGAAGTCATTCAGCATATGTATGCCAAATATGGGCGTGATAGAGCGGCAATGGTGGCCAATACCATCCGATACAGACCCAAATCCGCAGTGAGGGATGTGGGCAGGGCTCTGGGTTTTTCCACGGTGACTCTTGAGAGACTGGCTAAGAATATGGGTGCCTGGTGGGTGGATTTTGAGAAGAATTTATATGACCTCCTGGGGAATGAGCCTTTGGAAAATCGCTCACCGGAAGGGGGGCATCAGGACCGGAAGGCCCTTCTGGTTTCACTTTGCCGCCAGATTATGGATTTTCCCCGCCACCTTTCCATCCATCCCGGGGGATTCATCATCGGAAGCATGCCTATAGCCCACCTGGTTCCCATAGAGAACGCCACAATGGCGGACCGTACGGTTATCCAGTGGGACAAATATGATGTTGAGGCCATGGGATTGTTTAAGGTGGATCTCCTGGGGCTGGGTGCTTTGAGTCATTTGGACATCACCATGAGGCTTCTGGAAGAACATCGGGGCATTCGAGTCTCCCTTGCCGATGTGAGCCGTCAGGGAGACGATCCGGAAGTATTCGAGGCCCTCTGTCGGGCCGATACGGTGGGGGTTTTTCAAATCGAGAGCCGGGCTCAGATGGCTATGCTGCCCCGGATCCGCCCGTCTCGATTTTATGATCTGGTGATAGAAGTGAGTATTGTTCGTCCGGGGCCGATTTCCGGAGGTATGGTCCATCCCTACCTGAAGCGTCGAAACGGAGAAGAACCGGTGGTCTATCCTCATCCCTCCCTGGAACCTGTGTTGAAGAAGACTCTGGGAGTCCCTTTGTTTCAGGAACAGGTGATGAAGCTGGCGGTCGTCGCCGCCGGTTATACCCCCGGTGAGGCCGATCAGCTTCGCCGCGATATGGCTGCCTGGCGAAGTTCCGGGAAGATTGCCAGGCACAGAGAAAAACTCATTTCCGGAATGATATCCAAAGGCATTTCGACCGAGTTCGCCGAATCCGTCTATAGTCAGATACAGGGGTTCGGAGAGTATGGATTCCCGGAGTCCCATGCCGCCAGCTTTGCCCTGATCGCATATGCGACGGCCTGGTTTAAAGTCAAATATCCGGCATTTTTTGCCTGCGGCCTTCTGAACGCCTGGCCCATGGGCTTTTATTCACCGGCCACCGTCATCGATGATGCCAAGCGGCATGACGTGCCGATTCTTCCCATCGATGTCACCGTCAGTGATTGGGATTGCCGGCCCGAATGGGTCGAACCTCAAACTTGTTGGGGCCTGAGGATGGGGCTGCGCTATGTGAAGGGACTCTCAGTCGCTCAAGGCGACAGGATTACAGGTCTCAGGAATTTAAGAATATCCGGTATTGAGGAATATGCCGAGAAATCCGGATTGGACGTCAAAGCCATGAAAGCCCTGGTACTCAGCGGGGCCTTTGATTCGATTTCCGGCAACAGGCGATCCCAACTCTGGCATTCCCTGAGTCCGTCGATTCCACAGGAAGCCTGGAACTATGCCGCTGAAGATCCGGTCTTATTTGAAACGCTTAACAGATGGGAAACCGTCGCCTGGGACTATTCGGGTTCCAGGCACTCCACCCTGGGGCATCCCATGGAAGCTCTCCGCTCTCAGTTGTCCATGAACGGCATCCCGGATTCCGCCGGCGTGAGACAGGCTGATGACGGTTCGTCATGCACCTATGTTGGGTTGGTCATTTGCCGTCAGCGGCCGGGGACGGCGAACGGCGTCATCTTCATCACCCTGGAGGACGAGTCGGGATTCGTCAATCTGGTCATTTGGGAGAAGACCTATGACCAATACAAAACCATCATTCTTCATTCTCCGCTGTTGGGTGTGAAGGGTACGCTGCAGTCAAAGGACGGAACTGTCCATTTGATCGTCGATGAATGCTTCGAACCGGATGTCACCCTGGGTGTAACGGAAGTGACCAGTCGGGATTTTCACTGACGGTGAATGATTTTTGCGGTATCGGGCCTAATCTGTCATAATCATATTCATGAAGATACTCATTGTTGATGATTCGGAAGTGATGAGAAGAATTCACAAGAATACCTTATTGGAACAGAAAATTCCGGAAGCTTCCCTTTTGGAAGCTTCCGACGGTGTTGAGGCGATGAAAATTGCCATTGCAGAGGAAATCAATCTGTTTCTGGTGGATTGGAACATGCCCAATCTCGACGGTTTGTCTTTCGTGAAGAAGATTCGGGAGATGGGAAATTATGCCCAGACCCCCATCATCATGATTACCTCCGAAGCCGCCAAATATAACGTCATCGAAGCCATTCAGGCCGGAGTCACCAATTATGTCGTGAAGCCGATCAGAGGCAATATACTCTGGGAAAAGATCAGTCCTTATCTGGAAGGATCGAAGTGAGGCCGGTATGAAAGCTCAATATGTCAATCCTTTTCTGACGGCGACAATGGGCCTGTTTCGGGATTTTCTCGGAATTGATGCCCAAGCCGGCAAGCCTTATATTCTTGAAAATTCTCAGGATCTCTCCGACGTTTCGGCTTTGATCGGACTGGCCGGAGAAACCACCGGCGCCGTGGTTCTCAGTTTTTCCCACGATACGGCTCTGAAAGTTGTTTCCAAGATGTCGGGTAAAAATTATGCCTTCCTCGGTTCGGAAGTCATCGACGGTGTAGGTGAGCTGGTGAACATCATCGCCGGCAACGCCAAGAAAGATCTTCAGGATTTCAGAATTGTCATCTCTCTTCCCGGCGTCATCACAGGCAACAGTTATCGTATCAACTGGCCCAAGAGTATACCGGTTATTTCCATACCCTTCACGTCGGATATTGGTGACTTCAGTGTCAATGTTTCACTGAAGGAAGCCGTATGAGAGTCCGTCGATCGATACAGTTCCGCATCGTGTTTGGTTTAATCCTCATCCTTGTCCTCAGTGTGAGCCTCTCCATCGTTCTCACCACATCAAATCAGAGGGCAAATCTGTTGGATGCGTCCCAAAGAACCCTGGCTATCAATAACGAGATGCTCAACGCGACGATCAGGAATATTATGCTCAGCGGCGATGCCCCCATCGCCAACAGAACAATAGAGGATTTCCGCAAGATTTCCGGATTTCTTGAGTTTGAACTCTATCGAACAGACGGCACAACTGCGTTCAGTGATTTCGATACTTTGGAGTTCGTCAATCAATACCAGGACATGGTGATGTTCGATTCGACGCCCCGGCGGGATGAGAATCTCATCGATTCGGCGGGTTTCCAAACCGTGTTGAACAATAAGACTCCGGTCATCATCAGGAATGACGAACTCAGGGAGATGGAGTATCTGTTCCCCATATTGAATTATGCCGACTGCCGTGTGTGCCATGGAACCGAGGAATTCATCCGGGGTGTAAGCCATTTCCGTATATCCCTGGCAGGTGTGTTCGATCAGGTGAATCGAGCCGGAACCACGCTGGCCGTTTTTTTTGTCACCGTCGGGGCGATTCTCTTTGTCTGGATTCTATTTCTCCTGCGCCGGATTATCATCCTTCCCGTACTGAAAATTGGTGAAACGGTGAATGTTGCGGCCACTGGAAATCTTGATGTACGAGTGGATATCGACAGCCGTGACGAAGTCGGGGAACTTGCCGGCAGGGTGAATGCGATGATTTCCGGCCTGAAAGAACGCCGTGAACTGGAGCTGCATAATCAGCTCATCGAAACCCGACTCGAAGAGAACCGGAAATACCTGGACAATATTAAAGAAGGTCTGCTACTTCTTGACGGCGATCGACGAATATCAGGACAGTATTCGGTCTATCTCACCCGACTATTCGGCCGTCGGGACATTGCGGGTTTAACGTTATCCGAGTTTATTTACCCCGATCCTGATACGCAAGCCGAGCAGAGGAAAGAACTCGACGGATTCATCACTATGCTTTACGAGAATTCCACAGCCGATATCGATATGCTCATGAGCATCAATCCGCTTGCTGAAGCAACCCTGTCTCTGGCGGATGATCGAAAAATCGTCGTTCGCGGGGATTTCTTACGGATTATCGAAGACGGTGTACTGCAGAATATCATGGTAATCTTCGAGGACCTGACCGACATTGCCGAGACTCGCCGTGAACTGGAAGATCAGCGTCAGAAAAGGGAAAGCGAACTCGAACAGATCGCCACGGTGCTCAAGGCCGGTCCACAGGTTTTCGAGGGCTTCATCAACGAGGCCTCCGCAGCGTTCGACAAACTGCGGAAGAATATCCCTCATTTAAGCGATCCGCAGGTTGTCGGCCAATCCTTCCGGGATATCCACTCGGTAAAGGGAACGGCCCGGTACATGGATTTTCCGAAAGTGGAGCATCTGACCCATCAGCTCGAAGGTCTCCTTGCCGATAAACGTGACGGACGTCATACAGACGACACGGCGCTGGAAGAGTCGGTGGCCGATCTCTTGGCTCAATTAGATGCCGAGCTTGATGAAGTCCGCAGTCTCATCGAAAGATTCCGCCGTTTTGCCATCGGTGGAGAGAACCATCCCCAATCGCCGTTCTCGGTTTTCACCGATCGTTTAACGGATATGGTCGACAAAATTGCCGAAGAACTCGGTAAAGACGTACGATTCCAGGTTGAGTCCGAAGAGGATGAGGTTCCGGGCTTATCGGCTCTCCAGCCGTCGATATTCCATTTGATTCGGAATGCGCTGGATCACGGCATCGAAGATTCCTATGAGCGACTGGCCGCCGGCAAGGATTCCGCTGCTGAACTGACTATGCGGATTTCCAAAGAGAATGGGTGGCTCCGGACTGAAATCGAAGATGATGGACGAGGATTGGATCTAAAAGCCTTGGAGAAAAAAGGAATTGAATCAGGTCTTCTCAAACCGGGGATTCATCTGCCGTCCCAAATCATCAATATGCTGTTCCTTCCGGGATTCTCAGACAGGGATGAAGCCACAAGCATCTCCGGTCGTGGTGTCGGCTTGGATGCTGTGAAAGAGGATATGCGCACCCTGAAGGGGCGGGTCAATGTACGGACGATGAAAGGAAAAGGGACCACTTTTATCTTGAGTATTCCTGTAAACGAAGAGGGGGAGCCCACTTATGGCGACTAGGAATCGGCTGTTTTCGTGTTTCAGGATCGTCTTACTTCTCACCTTGATGGCATCCTGTGACAGGAGGGGCACCGAACCGAGTCTCGCCCCATTAAGTGCGGATGACATTGACGGGGCGCGTCTCTGGGAGAGAATCACCATTGATAGCGACTTTCGGGATTATGCCCAATGGCCGGCTCATGATGGAATGCGTCCGGGGCAGTCCCCCCATGGCGTCTGGCACACGGTGTATGGAAATAATACCTTATTTGAGGCCTTGCCGGCGGTGAACGCCGAGGCACCGGACGGTGCGATTATCGTTAAAGAAAACTTTGACGCCGACAAGGTACTCAGATCGCTCACG
>JARGFR010000076.1 GCA_029210985.1 Spirochaetaceae bacterium
GATTCAAATTCAGCACCCGAAAAATACTGCGGGATGCTGTGATAAAATAGCGCGGGCGCTTACAACGGTTTGCAGACGCTTTTTGAAATACTTGCGCCACATATCCGGTGAAATCAGCATACCCCGCTGAGTTCCCATATCATCGCCGAGCCAGATGAAATCCACGCCCATGCCGGCCAGTTTCTTACCGACACCAATGCTGTAGGACTGAATCTGGTCCATGAGTTCGAATATGTAGTTCTCTTCCATCGTCAGATCGAGCAGGTATTTTTCCATTCCAATCATATGCCAGGAACCCTCGAATATCGTGCATTCGAGGTCGCCGCAGACGGCATAATTTTCACCGTACTCGGCGATATCCCGCTCGGCCAGATCGAAGCGACCCGGAGCGTCCGGATCGGGAAAGGGAAATGCACGAATCTCTTCGACGGTGGTCGCCTCGGCCAAGGGGTATTCCACCTGCTCCGTATAGCAGCCGACTTTCTTATAGGTGATATGCCATTCATCGGTATACGCATGGTTCCCGATATCCCGTGTTGGCGAGTTATTCGGGGCGCAGGCGCCGACACCCACGACATCGTTTCCGCACCGGGTGAGCAATTCGTGAAAGGAGATTCGATTTTGCGAGAGAGGAGAGTCGGCCAGGGTATATCGCGTAATTCCGAGGCGCTCAGCCAATGCTTCGGCAAGCTCAGGGGTAATAGTGTTGAACACCGGAACCCGATCGGGCTCGCGGTGATCCAGGGCCGTGAGAACCCGTTCTTTGGGGCTCATTGATCCAGGTTTCATGCACTGCCCCAATCAGCCCGTTATATCCCGAGCCATTTCCACCCACTTAATCAGGTTTTGAGGATTCCCGCCGATGGTATGGTTGTCTTTCATGATCACCTCCAGGCAGGTATTATTTTTGGCCAAACCGGCTTTCTCCTCCAGTTCGGCACGGGCGGCGTCCAGATCGATTTCCGGCAGGGCCAAGGGAGCGGGGGTCGGTTTGAGGGAGAAGATGTAGTTCTTCTGAAGTTCGTCCACCATCCGGGGCACATCGGCCCAATGGGAAACGGAAACCCGACGAAGATTTCCGCATGACTTGACGGTTCCGATCCGATTTTCCATCCCCTCGCAGCATCCGTAACATGTCAGACCGAACTCGTCCATAATGGTTTTTTGGTAGGGGAAGATGAACTCTTTAAACATGTCCGGGGAGACTCCGACGGTGATCTGGCTTTCTCCCAGGCCCCACATGGTTTTTAACTTAGCCGGATTATCCGAGGGAAGCGCGGTCGTGAAACCAAGACCGCCGGAACCTACGTACGTTTCATCATTATTCGGGGCCAGAAGGCCTTTGGTTTCAAGAAATCTCAGACGATTCAACGTGCCGTCTCGAAGTCTTCCCATCAGAGAATGGACTCCGTCCGGATTGTCGTAGAAGTCCATCATCATCTTGTCCATGCCTCGGATCTGGGAAAACTCGTCGGTCAGCCCGAATGACCAAAACCAGACTGTCCGGCTGCGCACTGTCAGAATGCCGTTAAAAACATCCTCGGCGATTTCAAGCACCCTTTGGGTGACGGCATAATCGACCATAATTTCCGGCTCAAGCAGGTCCTCGACTTCGTCATAGGTTTCCATGATGGAATCAATATGATAGGCACCGCCGTCCAGTTGCGTCCGAAAACCATGGCTGAGTTCTTCCTTGCCCCGGATTCTCCAGGGTTTTTCACTATACACATGAGGAATGTCGAAATAGGACGTCACGACATAGTCATCCCCCATGTCCTCGCCCCAGAAAATGAGTTTTCGAAGGAAGAGTTCCCAATGCCGGGCGATGTCGTTGGAACACTCGAGAGTGCTTTCGGGTATCACTTCGTGCCACCCGTGTTCCGGATCGCAGAATACCATGGGTCGTTCTCCCTTGAGGTCGTTGTGAAGCGTCCAAAGCCTCTTCTTTTCGGCCATGTCCGGCGTATCGGCAATGTCCCGAACTCTGTGGGCCAAATCTCTGAGAATCTCTCTTTCCCCGACCGCGAAGAGAAGATTCGAGTAATCCGTATCGTTGTGGTCCACCCGGACGTTTGTGTGGTTGTACATATCAGTCCAGTCCGCCAATCACTTTTTGATCGAAATCGATCAGAGAACCGGTCATCATTTCTGAAGAGTCGCTGAGAAGGTAGGAGACCAGAGCGGACACGTCCTCCGGTGAAAGCAGCCGCTTGAACGGCCGGCCGGCTTCGGCCTCTTCAAGCCAATTCTCCGGACGCCCGTCTTTGATCTGGGTTTGATGCTCCGCCGGTGTATTCATCCACCCGATTAGGATTCCATTGACCCGAATACGGTCCCATTTCAGGGCATGAGCGGCGTTTTTGGTGAGTGTGGCCAGTGCGCCTTTGGATGCCGAGTAGACTGTCAGAAAGGGCGCTCCGCCATGGGCCTGATCGCTGATGATATTCACGATGCTGCCTTGAACACTCTTTTTCTTCATGTGCCGAACAGTCTCCTGCATCAGCAGGAAAGGGGCCCGAGCATTGATGTTCATCACAAGGTTCCAATGGTCCACCGTGGCATCTTCGATGCTGCTCCGGTGGGTGATGCCGGCGGCGTTGACTAATCCGTGAATCGTTCCGAACGCGCCCAAAGCCTCAGCGATCACGCGACGACAGTCCTTTTCATACTGCAAGTCAGCCTGTATATAGAGACCCCGACTTCCTGCTGCCTCGATTTCCTCGGTGACCTGTTTCCCGTTCGAGGCGTTTCGACCGCATATGGTGACACCCGCAGCACCCTGTTCTGCCAAATCTTTCGCGATGCGTCTCCCAAGTCCTTGAGTACCGCCGCTTACGATAAAAAATCGGTCTTTGAATGGTTGGCCGGGAGTTCTCATTTCCACATCCTTCTTGATATTTCGCGTCGGACCAATCAGCAATGGATTATCAGGAAACAAAAGGGCGAGTCCGCCGGCGGACGACACACCGTCCAGGCAAACCCGCCCCGGAGGAATTGTGCCGGAGAATCCGGGGATTCTCCGGCCGGCGGACTAGTTCGCCCTGCGGTGGCGCATTGTGTCGATAACAACCGCACCGATGATGATGAGCCCCTTGAGGATCTGCTGGTAGTAAGACGAGACGCCCAAAAGGTCGAGGCCGTTGTTCATGACCCCGATGATGAGGGTTCCGACAACAGTACCGCCGATGACGCCGATACCGCCCTGAAGGCTGGTACCGCCGATAACCGCGCTGGCAATGGCATCCAGCTCGTACATGACACCGGCGCTGGGTTGACCCGCACTGACACGGGAGGTGAGGACGACCGCCGCAATACTGGTGAGAAGACCAGCAAAAGAATAGACCATAACCTTGTGGCGATCGACATTGACACCGCAGATGTATGCGGCCTGTTCGTTACCGCCTAATGCATAGGTGTACTTCCCGAACCGGGTCTGAGACAGCAGAAAGTGGGATACCAGGGCGACACTGAGGAAGATCAGAACAGGGACGGGAATGAAGAAATTTTCGCCCCAGTTGAGGATGGTCCCCTGACCAATAAATTGATAGCTTTCAGAAAGGTTGTCTATGGGGCGACCACCAGTGATGAGAAAGCCCACACCACGGGCGGAAACCATCATACCCAGGGTGGCGATAAACGGCGGTATTTTCGCTTTGGCTATGAGGGATCCATTGATGGCTCCCGCGAGAAGACCGAGCGCCATCGCCACGACGACCGCGAGAATCCAGGGTAAGCCATATTCTGCACGGGCGACGAGAGCCGATACACAACCGATCAATGCCACAAGGGATCCGGAGGACAAATCAATACCGCCGGTGATGATGATGAACGTGACGCCGCAGGCAATGATTCCGATTACGGACGACTGCCGCAGCACGTTCACGATGTTGCGGTACTTTAAGAAGATCGATACACCGTTGTCGATAGTGATGATGGCCAGCAGCAAGCACATGCCAAGGAAAATCAGGAATATACCGTACTTGCTTATAAAGGCCCGAAACCCGCTGTCCGTCTTGTCCGATCCTTCGGCACCTTGGGCTGTCTGAGTTGCATTAGCTGTTAAGGGATTGTTATCTGTGCTCATTTTTTCCACTACTCCTCATTTATATGGTTTATACCGTGAGCGTCTCACCGGCGGCGAGCTGAAGAATCCGTTCCTGAGTCGCCTCTTCCCGTGTGAGTTCTCCAGACTTATCGCCCTCATGCATAACGACAATCCGATCGCTCATCCCGAGTACCTCCGGCATTTCGGACGAAACCATGACAATCGCTTTGCCCATCTCGGCAAGCTTTGACATCAGTTTATGGATTTCGCTCTTCGCGCCGACATCAATTCCGCGTGTGGGTTCATCAAGGAATAAAATGTCCGGTTCCGTGAGCAGCCAGCGCGCAATAAGGACTTTCTGCTGGTTGCCTCCGCTCAGGTTCTCCACAATTTGGGAGAGACTGGGTGTTTTCACGGAAAGCGCCTGCCGCTGACGTTCGCATTCCTCGTCCATTTGCTTGTACTTCAGGCTGAAGGCTCCCTTGTACTTGTCAATATTGGAATACACCATATTGTCACGGACGGACAAAGGCAGAAAGAGGCCGCTTAATTTACGGTCTTCGGTGAGAAGTCCCATTCCATACTTGATGGCATCCATGGGTTGGTTAATCTTAGCCGGTTTACCGTCAACGAGAATCTCACCGGAATCGGGTGGATACACACCAAAAATGCTTTCGATAACCTCGGTTCGGCCCGAGCCCATCAGACCGGCTATGCCCAGAATCTCCCCTTTACGGACGTCGAATGAAATGTTACGGAACTTGCCTTCCAGAGAGATATTCCGTACTTCCATCTTCACTTCGCCGATTTCAACATCCAATTTCGGGAAGAAGTTGGTGAGTTCCCGGCCCACCATCATGGATATGAGCTCTGTTTTCGTCATATCGGACGCTTTTTTGGTGCCAACGAATTTTCCGTCCCGCAGCACCGTCACTTCATCGGATATTTCGAACACCTCGTCCATCTTGTGGGTGATATAAATAACAGCCACACCCTTGTCACGGACGTCGTTGATTATTCGGAACAGGTGGGCCACTTCTTTCTCGGTAATAGCGGACGTCGGTTCGTCCATTATTATAAGCTTTGAGTTGTATGAAATTGCCGTGGCAATCTCCACCATCTGCATACTGGCGATGCTGAGATCCACCATTTTTGACTTGGGATCAATTTTGATGTTGAGCTGGTCAAATAATTCCTGGGTCTTCCGATACAGTTCCGTGTGGTTGACCCATCCGGTCTTTCCCCTCACAGGCTCCCGGCCCAGGAAGATATTCTCAGCGACCGACATATGCAGAATAGGAGTCAGTTCCTGATGGATCATCGAGATCCCGTGTGTCAGGCTGCTGTGGATGTCCATTTTCTTGTAATCATTGCCGTTGAAACGAATTATGCCCTCATCGGGTACATAGATTCCGAGTAGCACTTTCATCAAAGTGGACTTGCCCGCACCGTTCTCCCCCATGAGGGCATGAACAGTCCCGGGTCGAACTTTTAACGACACATCTTCGAGTGCGAGAACTCCCGGAAATTGCTTCCGGATATGTTCCATACTGAGTAGGAATTCTTCCGCCATAACTGATTCCCCCAACGCGAATAAAAAGATGTTTTGGTTCTTGAAAAATCGGCGCCGGATTCCCGGCACCGACTTGTTTTTCAATTCTTACATGACATGTTATCGGAAGCCGGAGCTCCCGATAACGATGCAGAAAACGGGATGATCACTCGCCCCAGAGAGCCAGGAATTCATCCGCCTTGTCCGGAGTGACAGGCTGATAAGGAACATCGGTAATCTTGGGAAGGTCTTCGCCCTTGGCTGCCTTGATGGCCGCCTCAAGACCGGAGTATCCCTGGCCATAGGCGTCCTGGAACACAGTCACGTCAATCTTGCCCTCTTTCATGAACCTGAGAGCGTCGGGAGTCGCATCGACACCGGCAATGAAGACATCGTCCAGCATACCGACCTGCTCAAGAGCCATGGCCGCACCGATGGCACTCTCGTCGTTATTGCCGACAACAGCATCAATGTTGAAACCGGCTTGAATCCAGTTTTCCATCAATTGAAGAGCTTTAGCTCGCTGCCATTCGGAAGTACCTTCCTGAACAACGTTGATGTCGGGATACTTATCAAAGACATTCTTGTTGCCTTGCGTTCGTCCCTGTTCAGCCGGATGACCGAGCTGACCATGAATGATGACGACATCTCCCTTACCACCGAGCATCTCGGCGATGGCTTCGCCCTGTACGGTACCGGCGAAGACTTCGTCGGATCCGACATAAGTCGCCAGGCGGCTGAGAACTGGTTCATCGGGTCGGCGGTTTACAGCAACCAACGGGATACCCGCGCCGTCTGTTTCGTCAAGGATTGGTCCGAGGGTCTGAATCTGAACGGGAACAATCACGATGGCGTCTACACCCTGAGTAATGAAGGTGTCGATTTGGCTCTGCTGCACTGCTGGGTCGTTCTTGCCGTCAACCATAGTCAATCGGACACCGAGCTCTTCTGCCGCCATGCGGAATCCATCATGCATGTAGGACATCCACTTGTCGTCAAAGTTCGCCGCGGCGACGCCGATGTGCAGCTGTTTCTCTCCACCTTCGGTTCCACCGTTGGCCCACAGACCCATGCTGGCCCCGAAGACCAAGAGCACGATCAACAACGATACGATTTTCTTCATGTTATCCCCCCTTTGGGATTTTGGTTTTTTACGGCCATAACAGCCGCATATCTCATCAGACCGGAAACTCGGCCTGTGAAGATCCTAATTTAGTCAAGGACGATTTCCCGTCCCTGCTTGAAGGAGTCGGTCATGGCAAAACCGACTTCAGTCGCTTTGGTGCCGTCTATCGCCGAGACGATCGGCTTCCGGCCCTCCAGAATGCAGTCGACAAACTCCTGAGCTTCAATCAGGAAACCTTCCTGAAACCGCTCGAAAAAGTCGTTTACACATTCCTGACGTGCTCCATGAACATCGAATATTTCCACCCGATTCTTCGCCGGTGTCATCCCAATCTTGAGGATGCCTTTGGAGCCGGTGATTTCCGTATGGGTATCGTGTCCGTGGAAGGCTGTTCGGCTGGCCGCGATAACGGCCATCTTGCCGTCTTCGAAGGTGGTCAGGACTATGGTATTGTCGGCATCATTCACCTCTTCAAAGGCCTTGTGAACATAGCTGCCGCCTTTGGCATAAACGGTCTTCACTTCAGACCCGAGGAACCATCGAGCCAGATCGATATCATGGACATTACAGTCCAGGAATATGCCGCCTGAGCTTGGGACGAAATCTACCTGAAACTCCGCATATTCATCCAAATCGACAGTCTGAGACCGAACCAGGAATGGTTCACCGATTACGCCCTCGTCAATGAGTTTTTTGGCGTACGAGTAGCTCGGATCGAAACGGCGAACAAAACCGACAAAGAACACCTGGTCGCCGTGCTCACCGACGACGTTCTCGACTTTTTTGCATTCCTCGAGATTCACGCCCATGGGCTTTTCAGTAAAGACGTGCAGGCCTTTCGAAAGGGCTTTCATGGACTGCACTGCGTGCATGGAGGATGAAGAAACAAGGAATATGGCATCGAGTTTCGCTTCGTTCAGCATTTCGTCGTAATCGATATACGTTTCGGCAATTCCGAGTTCCGTACGCGCCCATTCCAGCTCTTCGGGAACGATACTGCAGGCGGCTTTCAATTCGGCACCCTGAACACGGAAGCGGAGGTTTGCGGCGTGACGCTTACCGAGCCGACCCAGACCCACAATTCCGATTTTGACTGCACTCATACTGATGCTCCATTTTTTTTGCAAACGTTTATTAAAAGTCTGCCATCCGGTGTCCACAAGCATTTCTTGTAAACGTTTACCATTTCTTTTTAAACCCCTTTTTCTCTGCTGTCAAGAAAAATGTATGAATATCATACATATCCCTAAGTTCTTTTTTTATCGATATTTCCATCCGGATTTCAACAGAGCCTCCGTCGCGGCTTTTTGGATATGAGGAACAGTCGATCCAAGTATGCGGAGACGATCAAAATCTTCCGGATTCACCCTCAAGTACTCCCTAATCCCGGAACCGAACGCCTGTCGAAGCCGGGTTCCAAAATTGAACTTGGCCACGCTGGTTCCAAGCAGTCCGCGGATATCTTCGTCGGATAAACCCGACGCTCCGTGGATAACCAAGGGAACATTAATCGCCGCTTCAATCTCCGCCAATCGGCTGAAATCAATCCGGGCTTCTGGCTGTGTGAGTCGATGAACATTACCCACCGAAACCGCCAGAACATCGACACCTGTCGATTCGGTAAATAATCTCACATCGGACACTCCGGTCAGCTCCCCTCGAGTCTCACCAAGATCGTCATAAGGAACAGTCCCCACTTCACCCTCAAGGGATGCTCCGTATTCATCGGCCAGCTCCCGGACCTTGGAAGTCAGTTGGATATTTTCATTCAGCGGCTTTTTGGAGCCGTCAAACATCACCGATGTAAAGCCTGAGTCCAAAGCCCGTTTAATGACATCCAAGTCCCATGCGTGGTCCAGATGGACGCCGACGGCAACGGCGGCTCGATGGGCCAGTTCCCGCAGCATCGGACCACAAATCTCCGGCGGCATAAAATCCGCCATGGTACGGTTCACCATGAGAAGCAGCGGGGATCCCATCTCGTCGCCGGCACGTACGACGGCTAGAGCATCTTCATACCCGAAAACGTTGAACCCGCAGAGGACACGGTTCGAATCAACACTCAGGTGGAGAAGATCCCCCAGCTTCGCGATCATGAGTCTTTAAACTTCTTGATCATGTCGCCGATACCCGGAATAGTTTCCAGCTGATAGGCATGTTTTTCTTCAAAATTCTGAACCAGTGTCCGCGTACTTTTGCCAACGAGGATGGTGAAGTAGTACATCCGATATCCGGGTGCGGCCACGACAGGATGATAACCCTTGTCCAGAACGATGGTGCTTCCGTCCTTGATATGGTGCACCGGTCCGAAATCATCTTCATGAACATAAGTGAATTGAGCTCCGAATCCTTGGGGCGGATCGAATCGGAAATAGTAAACTTCCTCAAACGCCGTTTCACCGTCCTGATCCTCATCATGCTTATGCGGAGGAAATCCCGACCATCCGCCGGCACCCACCGTGAACAGCTCACTCACCAGCAATCGATCGGTCTTGCCCGCCTGGGCCGGTCCGAGTATGTGGTAGATTTTTCGATGAGTCTTGGTATCGTCGCTGCCGTATTGAACCTTCTCCACCTCGCCCTGAGTGACTCGGAAAGGTTCCAGGCGAACCTCTGTCCGGCCTCCGGCGATGCAGAGGTTGACACCCTTATCCCGACCGGTGATGACGGCCGAAGAACCGGAAGGCACATAGACACCGTCAGGCTTGTCGTCAAATAACTGTTCTCGCTTTCCGACACCCACATAGACATTTTCCCCAATGGCAATGTCGCAGGTGCCCTCCATGGGTACGCAGACTGTCTCATACCCCGGTACGTCGGAAACGAACTCTTCCCCGTCCTGCAGTCTGACCACGTTGAAATATGTCCGGGGAACCAGATCGTCGTCGATTCCCACGATGGGAACATTCTTGTTGTCGAATGGTTTGATATGAGATGGCATCATTACTCCTCTTTCGCCGAGCCGATAAATTCCTTCAACTCGTCCATAGAGGGCGAGGAAGCGGCGCAGGCGGTATTCGAAACGACGATGCCGGCGGCGCCGGCACCCCATCGCATGGCTTCATCAGGATCCTTGCCTTCAAGAAGGCCATGAATCATGGCCGCGGCGAACGCATCGCCGGCTCCATAATTCTTTTTCACGTCCACCGGATAAATGCCGGCTCTCCAGGATTTACCGCCTTTGGCATAAGCTGAGGATCCCTGCGGCCCGCGTTTAACCACAACCAATTCCGGTCGCCCCGAGAGAAAATACTTGGCCAGCTCCTGATCGGTCATCTCACCCGGAGAGGGGAGGGAATTCAGGAGAATCTCGAATTCCTCCCGAGTTCCGATGATGATATCCGAACGCTCTGCGGCAATCCTGTACACCAATCCGGCCGTCCTCAAGGAATCCCAGGCGGAAACCCGCCAGTCCAGATCCATCACGACTTTGGTGCCGGCTGCCGTGGCGGTTTCCATGGCAAAAAGTGTCGCCTCCCGGGAGGGCGAAGCCGACAAGCCGGTTCCCGTCACCACCAGGACCGAGGTCTTGGAGAACTCACTGATCGGAATATCATCGACATCCAGCGCCAGATCCGACGCACCGTTCCTGTAGAAAAGGACTTGGCTGTCCACTTTCTGCCGCTCGGCAAAGGCGATGCTTGTCAGAGAACCCGAGTCATCCCGAGTCAGGAACCTCGTTCCGATCCCGTTGGTTTTCAGGAAGGATTCGACATAACAGCCGAAGGGATCGTCGGAAACCAGTCCCAGGAAATCCACTTTACGGCCCAAACGTGCAAGGCCGACGGCGATATTCGCCGCACTCCCGCCGACGGACTTTTCGAAGGTGTCCGAATTCTCCAACGAGTCTCCGGGTATCGAGACATAGATGTCGATATTGGCACG
The DNA here is from genome assembly GCA_029210985.1 of Spirochaetaceae bacterium. Lineage (GTDB taxonomy): Bacteria > Spirochaetota > Spirochaetia > DSM-2461 > DSM-2461 > UBA2779. Next base: position 10,609 of record JARGFR010000076.1, read on the forward strand.
TCCCATGACGATCACGTCCCGGGACACATTCCTCGGAAAATCCATCAGCCGTCCTCAGGCACGGGGTACTTCGACCGGTCGGCCCGTTCTCAGGGACTCCTTGGCTGCCGTTGCGATGAGAACCGAGTTCAAAGCGGCCTTAGCCCCGGGAACTTCGACGCCTTCTCTGATGGCCTTGGTGAAGTCTCTCATTTCCTCGGCAAAAGACTCGGAATATCGTTCCAGGAAGAAGAACAGCGGTTTATCGGCTCTGACGCCTTGAGCATCGCTCACCACGACTGTGGAAGGCGCATCATTGGCGCTGCCGGCACTGCCTTTGTTCCCGAAAATTTCAGCCCGCTGGTCGTATCCATAGACAGCTTCCCTTGAGTTGTCTATAACGCCCAGGGCACCGTTCTCGAACCATAATGTCGTAATCGCGGTATCGATATCGCCTTCCTTTCCGATTGCCGGATCGACGAGAACCGCTCCGGCAGCATGAACTTTCACCACTTCGCTGCCGGTGAGGAATCGGGCCATATCGAAATCGTGGATGGCCATGTCCATAAACAGCCCGCCGGACACTTTGACGTAATCAATCGGCGGCGGAGAGGGATCTCGTGAGGTAATGCGCAGAATGTGCACATCGCCGACCGTACCGTCCTCGACAGCCCGGCGAACCGCCCGGAAGTTATGGTCGAAGCGGCGGTTGAACCCGATCTGAAACACAACACCGGCCTTCTTCACCACTTCCAGAGTCTTGCGGATGACATCGGGATCCTGGTCCAACGGTTTTTCACAGAATATATGTTTCCCGGCCAATGCGGCTTCCTGACTGATGGCCGCATGAGTATCGGTGGGAGAGCAGATGAGAACGGCGTCAATCTCCGCATCATTAAGGATTTCTTTATAGTCCTTGATCACCCGGGTGATGCCTTGTCCGGCCGCCCATTCCACCAGTTCGTCATTGGCGAACGGATCGGCCATCGCAGCAACCTTCACACCGGCCACTCGGGTGGTGAGATTGATGGCATGTACTTTGCCGATTCTTCCACCGCCGATTATTCCAATTCTCACAATGTCACTCATCGACAATCTCCTATAGTCCTGTATGTTTCTTAATGTATTCCCGGGCTTTTAACGCGTATTCGAAGGGGTTCGCTTTGGCCGGATCCTGCTCGGCTTCCACAACCATCCAGCCTTCGTATCCGGCATCTTCGAGAATTTTGAATATGGAGGGGAAGTCCACACCGCCGTCACCGGGCACAGTGAATACACCCTGGCGAACGGCTTTCATAAAGGGCCAATCTTCCCGCATTCCCACGGCCTGTATATCGGACCGGAGGTCTTTTAGGTGGACATGTCCGACACGGGAGACAAACTTTTTCAACTCGGCCACGGGATCGGAACCGTTGTAGGAGAAATGTCCCGAATCGTAGGTGAGATAGACCGAATCGGGATCGGTATCGTTGAGGAATCGTTCGGTCTCGTCGGGGGTTTGAACCCCGGTACCCATATGGTGGTGCATACACAGCTTGAAGCCCTCGTCCTTCGCCACCTTACCGAGCTTGTTGTACCCGTCGATCATGAGTTTCCACTCATCGTTGTCGAATATCGCCTTGCCTTCCTGGACACCGATTTTCTCGTTGCCCTGACAGGCTCGGGTTTGCTCATTCGGACCCACGACATCGGCGCCGACAATTCTCAGGAATGCCAGCTTTGCCCGAAACTCCTTCTCAATTTCCTGGTAAGGGCGTGTAATCAACTCTGTGCTGTACCATTGGTTGCAGATAACTAGGCCGCGAAGATCCAACGCCTTTTTAAGCTCCTGGGAGTCGGTGGGATATTTGTTGCCCACCTCGCTTCCGGCGAATCCCGCCAGAGCCATTTCGCTGATGCACTGCTCGAAGGTGTTCTCTCCACCGAGCTCCGGTATGTCGTCATTGGTCCAGGCGATGGGTGCGATGCCCAGCTTTACCTTGTCTTTGTTCATCATGCCTCTGTCCTAAAATTGCTTAGCCTTGGCGGCGTTCTTCTTCATGTCTTTACTGGCTTCCACTACGGCATCTTTCTTCGACACTTCTGGAGTACCGACACGCCACCAGGCGCCATATCCGTCGGTCATGGATTTGCGTTCTGTTTTGCAGTCGATCAGAACCGGTTTGTCCTGGGCTCGGGAAGCTTTCAGGGCATCGACGAATTCCTCGGAGCTGGAGGCTCGGTATGTGGCGAACCCCACACCGGAAGCCAAGGTGGCGTAGTCCACAGGGATGTAGTCCCCGTCCAGACGATCGGACTCGGGATTTCGGAACCGGAACTCGCACCCGAAATGGGGTATCCCCTGGGAGGCTTGGAGGTTGTCGATACAGTGGAAGCCGTTGTTGTCGATGAGAACCACATTAATCTTCAAGCCTTCCTGAACAGCGGTAATCATCTCGGAGTTGAGCATCCAGAATCCGCCGTCGCCGACGAGGCAGTAGACTTCCTTGTCCGGACAGGCGATCTTGGCGCCCAGAGCGCCGGCGATTTCATATCCCATGCAGCTGAATCCGTATTCCAGGTGGTAGGTATCGGGGACCCGGGTTCGCCAGAGTCGTTCCATATCGGAAGGAAGTGAACCCGAAGCTGAGACAACGATGGCGTCTTCCGGGATGCCGCCTTCGTTCATCAACCCCATCACTTTTGTCTGGGCAAATCCGCTTTCCTTGTCATCCAGCGTATAAAGCCGGGTGTTTTCGGCGGTCCAGGCGTCGACAACTTCTTTGATGCGGCCGCCCCAGGACGCTTTGTAATTGATGCGGGAGAGCTCCTCCGTGATTTCGACCAAAGCCAGCTTGGCATCGGCCAGGTACGGATGAGCATTCATTTTATATGCGTCGAACGCGCTGACATTAATGGAGAGGAGTTCCACATCGGGATTGTGGAAGTCCCATTTGGATGCGGTGACGAAATCGTTCAAACGAGTACCGACTGCAATCACTAGGTCTGTTTCGTGGGCAATCTCGTTGGCCGAGCTCGTGCCGGTAACTCCGAGTCCACCGAGGTTTCTCGGGTTGTCCCAGCTCAAGACACCCTTGCCGGCCTGGGTTTCCCCGAAGGGGATGTCAAATTGTTCGGCAAATTTTTCCAATTCTCGGCCGGCGTCGGAATAGCGAACGCCTCCACCGCAGATAATCATGGGCTTTTTCTTTCTGTTGATCAGGGTCGCCGCCCGGAGAGCGTCTCCGGGAGAGAGGGGCCTTCGACCGGGCCGGTGGACTCTCTTGGCGAAGAACTCCTCGGGATAATCGTAGGCTTCGCCCTGAACATCCTGGGGCAGCGCCAGGCAGACCGCACCGGTTTCGGCAGGATCGGTCAGCACCCTCATGGCATTGATTCCAGCGGCCATCAGCTGGTCCGGCCGGCTGATTCTGTCCCAGTACTTACACACGGACTTGAATGCGTCATTGGCCGTCACGGTGTAGTCCCAGGGAACTTCTATCTGCTGGAGTACCGGGTCCGGCTGTCGGCAAGCGAACGCATCTCCGGGAAGAAAGAGCACAGGAATCCGATTCACCGTCGCCGTTCCCGCCGCGGTCACCATGTTCAGAGCTCCGGGGCCGATGGAACTGGTTACCGCCATCATTTTCTTTCGATTATTCTGCTTGCCGTAAGCAATCGCCGCGTGCCCCATGCCCTGTTCACTATGCCCCTGGTAGAACTTCAGTCCGTGATCCGGTTCCTGAAGAGCCTCACCGATACCCACGACGCAGCCGTGGCCGAAAATACCGAAAACGCCTTCGACAAACTTGATTTCTACACCGTCGACTTCCAGGTACTGATTGTCCAGGAACTTAATCAGTGCCTGGGACATTGTTAAACGCAGAGTGCTCATTTCGACTCCTCAAAAGCCCGCTCGGGCCAGATTTTCACATTCTTTTCAAGGAGCCATTCGTGCTCCTTGCGATAATAACGGGTGGACGGCAGCCATCGATCACCAGGCAGATGGGGAATCATCCAGATGTAGTACATCGCGTATCCCGGTGCGGCCGCCTGGGAGTGTGTGCGGTTCGGCTCAATCAGACTTGTACTTCCGTTTTTCACCACCTCGGCTTGTTCATCCAAGAGGGAAACACCAAATCCCTGCTCCGGAAACATTCGGTAATGATAAATTTCCGGATGAGGATGATCATGTGGCGGATAGCTGGACCACTTTCCCGGATGGTTGATCACCTCACCCATCACCATGTTGGAAAACTCGGCGTTCTCACCGTCAAAAACCGTTCGAACCGTCCGAATCGATGCTTCGTTCATGGTACCGGCACCGAAAACGTCGTTCCGTATGTCATTTTTGCCGTAGTAAACCGGATCGAAATCCTGATTGTTCATACAGGCTTCGTAGCAAATTTCAGCACCGTCGGAACCGGCG
>JARGFR010000077.1 GCA_029210985.1 Spirochaetaceae bacterium
AACGGACTCACCTTCGGTCCGCCGGATTTGGCGTTTTCCGCATTGACCTGTTTGCGGAAGTCTTCCAAATCGGTGATGTCGGCATCTTCAAACTGGGTGACATGCGGTACGCCTATCCAGTTTCGGTGAAGATGGGGGCCGGATATTCTTTTGATTCGACTCAACGAGTCGGTTTCGATTTCACCGTAGAGCGCGAAATCATCCGTGGGGATGGGCGGCAGTGAGAACCCCCGTGAGTCCGGCAACAGGGTGCCTTCGGAACCGGACATCACCGATTTGACTAAACCGCTCACGTCCTCTCTGGTGATTCTTCCCTTCGGACCCGAGCCGGTCACCCGGCTCAACTCCACACCCAGCTCTCTGGCAAACGAGCGAACCGAAGGAGTGGCGTGGAATCGGCCGCCCATGGGCTGGGCGTTCACCGGAACGCTTTTATCTGGAGCGGAACCATCCTGAGCGGATTTTTCCAAACCGGGCTTTTTCGCCGGAGCACTTTTCTGCGGCGCCGCCGGTTTCGAGGTTTCGGCGTCGGCTTTCTGAGACGACGGTTCGTCCGTCTTTTTCCTCTCGGCAATAATGATGATATCGCCCGTATTGACCGTGTCGCCCTCTTTGACGGTGACTTCCAGGATGGTTCCCGAGCCGGGGGAGGGCACATCCATCACCGCTTTATCACTTTCCAACGAGATAAGCGGCGTATCTTCATCGATGTGATCGCCGGGAGACACGTACACTTCAACAACGGCGACATCTGTGGAACCTTCCAGATCCGGTACTCGGATTTCCTGTTTTACTTGTTCGTCGCCGGGATCGGCCGTGTCGGATTCGGCATCTTGAGATTCGGCCGTGTCGGACTCCGGTTGATCAATTTCAGCAATGGCGATGATGTCCCCTGCATTCACCGTATCGCCTTCGGAGATTTTCCACTCTTTGATGGTGCCGGCTATCGGAGAGGGAACATCCATCACCGCTTTGTCGCTTTCCAGCGAAATCAGAGGCGTCTCGACATCCACCTTCTCACCGGTCTGGACATATATTTCCACCACACCGACATTCTCGGATCCTTCTAGATCAGGTACCTTTATTTCCTTCATAGCCATTTGTTTATGTTCCTTAGTCGGTCAGCGGATTCGGTTTGGACGGGTCGATTTCATATTTTAAAATCGCATCCTTGATTACTTTTGGATCCATGTCGCCCTGGACCGCCAAGGCCTTGAGGGACGCCAGGACAATCCATTTTCGGTCAACTTCAAAGAAGTCTCGGAGTTTGCTTCTACTGTCCGAACGGCCGTAACCATCGGTGCCCAATACGGTGAGGGAATTGGGTATGAGTCTTCTGATCTGTTCGGGATAGGCTCTCATATAGTCCGACGAGAAAACCGCCGGTCCCTCATATCCCTCAAGAACACTCGTCAGATAGGGTTTTTTTGGCTCGTTTTCCGGATGGATAAGATTGTCTCTTTCACATTCCATTCCGTCTCTATGAAGTTGATTCACCCCGGGTACGCTCCAGACGTCCGCTTCGACCTTCCAATCCTTCTTGAGAATCTCCGCGGCGGCAATCACCTCTCGGAATATGGTGCCCGAACCCATCAGCTGGACTTTCGGGCCCTTCCCCCGGCCGGCCTTTTGATAGAGGTAGATTCCCCGGATGATTCCTTCTTCCGCGCCGTCGGGAAGTTTCGGCTGGGCGTAGTTCTCGTTCATCACCGTGATGTAGTAAAAAAGGTTTCTTCTTTGGGCATACATTTTTTCCAAGCCGTCTCTGACGATCACGGCCATTTCATAAGCAAACGCCGGATCGTAGGCGCGGCATGTGGGATAAGTGGCGGCCAGAAGAAGACCATGTCCGTCCTGGTGCTGCAAACCTTCCCCGTTGAGAGTCGTTCGACCGGCGGTGGCGCCCATCAGAAAACCACGGGCCTGAATGTCCCCGGCGGCCCATGCAAGGTCTCCGATTCTTTGGAATCCGAACATGGAGTAATAGATATAAAATGGAATCATCGGGATTCCGTAGTTTGATCCGGCCGTTCCCGCCGCCAGCCATGAAGAGAAGGCCCCTGCCTCGGTGATTCCCTCTTCAAGAATCAAGCCCTTTTCAGACTCTTTGTACCACATCATGCTCTCGGCATCCTGGGGTTTGTAGAGCTGACCCGAAGGAGCATAAATGCCCATCTGGCGAAACATCCCCTCCATGCCGAACGTTCTCGCTTCGTCGGGGACAATTGGGACGATGTACTGACCCAATTCTTTGTCCCGTGCTATCGCCGACAGCAGACGAACGAACGCGTTCGTTGTGGACACCTCCCTATCTCCCGAAGATTCGATTGCACTTTTGAATAATTTGTCGGAAATGGGGGGGATGGACAAAGCCGGAGGATCGAATCGTCTGGCAGGTATGGAACCGCCCAGTTTTTTTCGCTGTCGACGAATGAACTGCATTTCGTCCGAGTCTTCAGAGGGTCGGATAAAGGGAAGCTTCTCCAAATCCTCGTCTTTGATCGGGATTCCGAACTTGTCTCTGAAGCCCGCAAGGGATTCTACGTCCATCTTTTTCTGGCTGTGGGTGCCCATGGAGGCTTCTCCGGCCTTGCCCATCCCGTAGCCCTTGATTGTCTTAACTAATATGACCGTCGGTACTCCTTCGGACTTCATGGCTTTGGCGAACGCCGCGTAGATTTTCCGGGGATCATGTCCGCCGCGGGTCATCTGCCATAAATCGGAATCGCTCATATCTTTGACAAGTTCGGCAATTTCGGGATTGGACTCGAAGAAGGCTTTTCGGAGATGCGCCGGGTCTTTGGATCGGAGATCTTGGAATTCTCCGTCCACCATTTGGGAAAATTTATGCAGAAGCACGCCCTCGGTGTCCCTCTTCATCAGCTTATCCCATTCGCTGCCCCAGATGACTTTAATGACATTCCAGCCGGCACCGTTGAAGGCGCCTTCGAGTTCGTCGATGATGCGTCCGTTGCCTCTCACCGGGCCGTCCAGACGCTGAAGATTGCAGTTCACGACAAATATCAGATTGTCCAGCTTCTCTCTTGCAGCCAGGCTGAGTGCACCGCGACTTTCCGGCTCGTCCGATTCACCGTCGCCCATGAACGCCCAGACCTTGCGGTTCCCGATTTCCGCATGTCCTCTGGCCTCCATGTATTTCATGAATCTGGCCTGGTAGATGGCCATCAGAGGACCGAGTCCCATCGACACGGTCGGGAACTGCCAGAAATCAGGCATTAAGAAGGGATGCGGGTATGAAGACAATCCTTCACCGTCCACCTCCCGTCGGAAATTCAGAAGATGCTTATCGTCGAGTCGACCCTCTACGTAAGCTCTTGAATACATACCCGGGGCTGAGTGTCCCTGGAAAAAGATCAAATCGGGACCCTGCGGAGCATCATAACCCTTGAAAAACCAGTTGAAACCCACTTCATACAAAGCGGCCGATGAGGCGAAACTGGCAATATGTCCGCCAAGTCCGTCGGGGCTCTTGTTTGCTTTGGCCACCATGGCCATGGCATTCCAGCGCACGTAGGCCGCCACGTTCATCGCAGTCAGGCTGTCGCCGGGAATTTTCTCCGCGTTTTCCGGCGATATCGTATTGGCATATGGTGTAATGGTGGTGTCGGGAGGGCGAATACCCTTGTTACGAGCCTGGTTGTTGAGCTCGTTGAGAAGGTAGGTTGCTTTATCCCCACCCTCGTGTTCAATTACTCCCTCTAGTGATTCCAGCCAGTCCTGTGTTTCCTGAGGATCCTGGTCAACGAAGGTGTCTGCCATATGGCCTCCTGCCTGCCGCAATTTCAATGATGATTTATGTGCTTAAGATAATGAACTTCCAAATATTAGGCAATCCTAATAACCTGACTTCCAACCGACGATCCCCGGATGAAGTTGTTGGAATCCTATGATTTTAAGTCTTCATTTTAAACTAAGTGCTGAGAAGAGTGAGGTCAAATCGTACGCTGAGGTATGACAACTCAAGGAAATGTTAAAATTAACCGTATTTTCACAATAATCGACCGAAAGCCACCAAAAGTCGACGAAATGTCGAAACGGTACAATCGGCTTACGGAGTTAAAAAATGTTTCATGCCGCGCATTAACCCAAGGAAAAAAACGAAAAACACTAAAACTACCGAGTTGTTTGTTAATAAACCATTTATATTGTCTTCATTTTGACAAAAATCGGACTTACCGCAGCTCATGGAGAGCCGGCATAGTATTGAAAGTTCCAGGTTTCGGTAAAAAAAAGTTTTCATGGCAATGACTTGCCATAATTGACAACCGGGTTCCAAGCGGATATACAGGAATATCCTCAAATCGAATGCTGCATTCGAATAAATCTCAAAGGAGAGAAAATCAATGAAAAAGCTTTTCGCAATTCTAGGCATCCTGCTGGTTGCCTCCGCGCTGTTCGCCAATGGTGGTGGAGAAGGCGATACGATCAAGATTGCCGTTGTCGGCCCTCATTCCGGCGACTTGGCATCCTACGGTATCCCGACCATTAAGGCTGCAGAACTTGTCGTAGCCGACTACAACGCCAAGGGCGGTGTCCTGGGCAAACAGATCGAATTGGTGATTGAAGACGATGTATGTAAACCCGAAGTGGCCGCCAACAGCGCCGCCAAGGTTGTCGGAGATGGCGTCGTCGCCGTCATCGGCCACATCTGTTCCGGTGCCACCAAAAGTGCTTTAGGTATCTATAATGAAGCCGGTCTTCCGGCCATCAGCCCCTCGGCGACCAATCCCCCGCTGACTCAGAGCGGAGATTACCCCAATTTCTTCCGAACGATCGCACCGGACGACGCTCAGGCCGCCACCGATGCCGAATTTATCGTGAATGTGCTGGGTCTCAATTCCGTTGCCGTTCTTCACGATAAGCAGGACTACGGCAAGGGCTTCGCCGATTTCTCCGTCGAGTCCCTTGAGGCTTTGGGTGTTGAAATCGTCCTTTATGAAGGTATCACCGCCGGCGCAGTCGATTACTCGGCCGTTCTGACTAAGATCGCCAACTCCGATGCCGAAGGTATTGTCTACGGCGGTTACCACCCCGAAGCATCCAAACTGGTCCAGCAGATGAGCCAGATGGGCCTGGATATTCCCTTCGTCTCCGACGATGGCGTGAAAGACGACACCTTCATTCAGGTGGCCGGTGAATACGCTGAAGGCGTTTACGCCTCCGGTCCCAAGGACACCTCCAGCAACGCTATGAATCAGAAAGCCGTCGCGGATCATAAAGCCACCTACGGTGAAGATCCCGGCGCCTTCTTTATCAATGCCTACGCTGCAACCATCGCTCTGCTGAACGCCATTGAAAATGCCGGAAGCACCGACGGAGAGGCGATTATGGATGCCCTCCGATCCAATTATGTGGACACTCCCCTGGGCAACATCAGCTTTGACGAGAAGGGAGACGCCATCGGTGTCGGATTCTCTGTTTATCAGGTTCAGAACGGCACATACGTCGAACTCTAGAACGAAATCGCCCGATAGGTGATAATCCGGGGCGGCGGGGAAACCTGCCGCCCCTTTTTGAGGGAAATCGTTTATACTGTTTTTCTACTATTTCCAATCCTGAGGAGTCATCCCCTTGAAATACTTCCTGCAGCTCGTCCTGGCAGGGCTGACCAAAGGCAGTATCTATGCCTTGATCGCTTTGGGCTACACGATGGTGTACGGCATCGTCAAACTCATCAATTTTGCTCATGGTGAGATCTATATGATCGGTGCTTTCACCGCTCTTATCATTGGCGGAGCACTGCAGATTACGACGACTTTGCCCCCCCTGCTCATTTTCGCAATATCATTAGGTGCGGCCATATTCTTCTCCGCCGGATACGGGGTCACAATGGAGAAGATTGCCTATAAACCCGTCCGTAATGCACCGCGACTGACTGCTCTCATCAGTGCGATCGGTATGTCGCTGATTCTCCAGAACTATGTTCGACTGGCTCAAACATCTGATTTCCTGCCGTTCCGGTCGATGATTCCCGATTTCAAATTTCTCACAGCCGGCAAATCGCTGGTTACCACCACTCAGCTGGTGATTCTGGTGACAACTTTCATCGTCATGATTCTGCTGACACTGCTGATCAAGTTTTCCAAGATCGGGAAAGCGATGCGGGCCACGGCCCAGGATAAAGTGATGGCCCAGTTGGTCGGCATTGACATCAACAGGGTCATTTCCATCACATTCGCCATCGGATCCGCCACGGCGGCCATCGGCGGGGTCCTGATTGCCAATCACATGGGACAGATCAATTTCTACATCGGCTTCCTGGCGGGCATTAAAGCCTTTGTCGCCGCTGTGCTGGGCGGAATCGGAAGTATTCCCGGTGCGGTTCTAGGAAGCTTTGTCTTGGGTATGACCGAGAGTTTCGGCGCCGGCTACATTTCCAGCGCCTATGAAGACACTTTTGCCTTTGTCATTCTCATTCTCATCCTGATCTTCAAGCCTGCCGGTATCCTCGGGCGGAACGAAATCGAAAAGGTGTGATGCAATGAAGAATATTCTCAAAGAGATCAAATCATCCTTTTTGGCCTCACTCTGGCTGATGTTCCTCACCTTTCCCATCATGGTGTTAAAAGTGAGCACCATCAACGGAACAGTGCGTTGGCGCTGGATGAACCTCTTGTGGGTGGGCGTCGGCTCGTTCCTCCTCTCGTGGGTTTGGCGGATGTCGCTGGATCGAAAGATGAGGGGAAGAAAGCAACGTCACGGTGATGACTCCGAATCTGAAAACTCCGGCCGCAAATTCGTTCTCCGGGAATCTCTGGCCAAGAAAAACGTACGCATACCGACTCTTTCAGTGCTGGCGTTGTTTGTGATTGTGTTTCCTTTGCTGGTGAGTTTCTACCAGGTTGGAATCATGACCAGTGCGTTGATGTTTGTCATCCTGGGCCTCGGATTGAACATTGTCATCGGCTACGGTGGACTCCTCCATATCGGCTATGCGGCTTTCTATGCCGTCGGTGCATATTCTTATGGATTGATGTACATGTATTGGGGATTGCCGTTTTGGCTCTGTCTGCCCCTGGGCGCCGTGTCTGGGTTGGTTTTCGGCCTGATCATCGGGTTCCCGGTTCTCAGACTCAGAGGAGACTATCTGGCCATCGTCACGCTGGCATTCGGGGAAATCGTCAGGCTTCTGCTCGAAAACCTTTCAGGTTTTACCAAGGGACCCGAAGGTATCGCACAGATTCCGAGACCCGGATTTTTCACAAAACTTTCTCTCCAGGGTGCGACCACGTATCTCTACTACATCGCTATTGCGCTGGTGCTGTTCACCATTTTTATTATGAAAAGGCTGGAAGATTCCAGGATCGGCCGGGCACTAGAGGCGATGCGTGAGGACGATATCGCCGCCCAGTCTATGGGAATAGATCTGACCAAGGCGAAACTGACCACCTTTGCACTGAGTTCTTTCGTTGCCGGCCTTGTGGGAGTCATCCTGGCTGGTAAAACGACGTATATCAATCCGGGAAGCTTCACGTTGATGGAATCGGTGATGATTCTCGTCGCCGTGGTGCTGGGGGGTACCGGTTCCATACCCGGCGTCATATTTGGGGCTCTTATAGTCACCTTGATTCCTGAATATTTCCGTGCACTGGCCGACTACCGCATGTTCATGTTCGGTGTGGCTTTGGTGGTGATGTCGATATTCCGGCCTCAAGGCATCATTCCCAAAATCCGCAAACATTACATCGTCGGCGGGGGTGATTCATGAGCCGTACCATCTTGGATATACAGGATTTCTCTATGGTATTCGGCGGACTTCGTGCCGTCGATCATGTGAACATGCATATTGACGAAGGGGAAATTGTCGCCCTCATCGGGCCCAACGGTGCCGGTAAAACAACGTTGTTCAACTGCGTCACCGGTGTATACACCCCTTCTGAAGGCAATATCAGCGTGAGCGGGGCCGGTTCCGGAAAGGTTCGGACGAACGGGATGAAGCCGAACAAAGTCACCGAGCTCGGCCTTGCCAGAACCTTCCAGAATATCCGTCTGTTTTCCACCATGACGGCGCTGGAAAATGTCATGATCGGACGGCATCCCAAATTGAAGGCCGGAATCTTCGGTGCCCTTTTCAGAGATAAGCGGACACAGGAAGAAGAAAAAAAGGTCATTCAAGACAGCCTGGTTATTTTGAGAAAGCTCGGACTGGAGCGATATGCCAATGAAACGGCGTCAAGTCTGCCTTACGGCGCCCAAAGGCTTTTGGAAATTGCCCGAGCCATGGCGACCGAACCTCAACTGCTTCTTCTTGATGAACCGGCGGCAGGTCTGAATCCCCAGGAAACAAAGGAATTGGACGATATGATTAAGCGGATTCGAGATGAGGAGGGCATAACAATCCTGCTCATCGAGCATGATATGAGTCTCGTGATGAGCCTGTCTGAGCGAATATACGTCCTGGATTACGGCAAACTTATCGCGGAAGGCTCTCCCGGTGAAGTCAAAGAAAATCCAGCCGTCATTAAGGCCTATCTGGGGGAATAACATGCTCAAAGTCGAAAAAATCAACACATACTACGGCAATATTCAGGCTCTCAAGGGCATCAGTTTGGAAGTGGCAAAAGGCGAAATCATCACGCTGATCGGCGCCAATGGGGCCGGAAAATCCACCACTCTCATGTCTATATCAGGTATTGTTCCTCCTCGTTCGGGATCCATCGTTTTCCAAGATAAGAACATCACACATGTCGAGCCGAGTAAAATTGTCACGATGGGAATGTGCCAAGTTCCGGAAGGCCGCCGGATTTTTCCGCAGCTCACGGTTCTGGAGAATCTGGACATGGGCGCCTATCTGCGTGACAACAAGGAAGAAATCAAGAAAGACCTTGATTATGTGTTTGAGCTCTTCCCGATTCTCTCCCAAAGACGTAATCAATCCGGCGGAACCTTGTCGGGAGGAGAGCAGCAGATGCTCGCTATCAGCCGAGCGCTTATGGCCAGACCTAAACTGCTGCTCCTGGATGAGCCGTCCCTGGGATTGGCCCCACTTATCGTTCAGCAAATATTTGAGATTATCATGCGGATTAATGAAGAACAGGGCACAACCATATTCCTGGTTGAGCAGAACGCCAATATGGCGTTGAAAATCGCCCATCGCGGTTATGTTCTTCAGAACGGAATGATTGTGAAAACCGATACCGCATCGGCCTTGATGGAAGACGAGGAAGTCAAGAAAGCCTATCTGGGCGTTTAGCATGATCCCCATGCCCCGATCGGAGACGGTCGGGGTTGATTATCTGTTCCTATGTTCGTTCTTGGTCATCACCATCCTGTTGCACTTAGCTGTTCCTATCTATAGAATCTGGCCATGATTCAACCCGACCGTACCAATGAACTCAAAGATCTCATGTCCCAGCGTATTGTTCTCCTGGACGGTGCCGCGGGCACCTGGTTTCAGTCCAGGCGGCTAACCGAAACCGACTATCGGGGGGATCGATTTCAGGATCACCCGAAGGATTTGGCCGGCAACCATGAAATGCTCAATCTGACAAAACCCGAGTTGATTAGGGAGTTCCATCTCGAATTCCTGAATGCCGGTGCCGATATTGTCGAAGCCAACAGCTTCAATGCCACCGCCGTTTCCCAATCGGAATACGGCATGACTGATCGGGTGGAGGAAATCAATCGTCGGGCTGCCGAAATTGCCCGGAAAGCGGTTGCGGAATACCTCGATGCCGGAGGCGAGGGGCCGAAGTTCGTCGCGGGAGTTCTCGGCCCCACCAGTAAAACGCTGTCCCTATCGCCCAAAGTGGAGGACCCCGGTTACAGAGACATCTCTTTTGACGAGCTTTCAAACGTGTATACCGAAGCGGCTCGGGCGCTTATGGAAGGCGGGGCGGATATCATCCTGATTGAAACCGTGTTCGACGGTCTGAATGCCAAAGCGGCGATTCATGCCCTTATGGGTCTTTTTGAAGAGTATGGACGCAAATGGCCCATCATGATTTCCGGAACCATCACGGATGCCTCGGGCCGTACCCTGACCGGACAGACTCCGGAAGCGTTCTGGTATTCCTTGGCCCATGCCGAGCCGCTGTCGATTGGCCTGAACTGCGCTCTTGGCGTCACGGAGCTGGTTCCACATGTTCGCGCGTTGGCCGAAGCGGCAGACGTCGCGGTGTCGGTTCATCCCAATGCCGGGCTGCCGGATGAAGAGGGGCGGTACAATGATTCACCTGAACATATGTCCCGGGTGCTTGGAGAAATTGCCGATCAGGGTCTGGTGAATATCGTCGGGGGCTGCTGCGGTACACGCCCCGAGCATATTCGCGCCATCAGGGATCGTCTCAACGGCGTCAAGCCGCGTGTGCCGGCTCCGCCCTCGGAACAGCGGGTGACGGCGCTGAGCGGTCTGGAGCCGCTGCTGATCGATGAAGAGAGCCTGTTCGTGAATATCGGAGAGCGCACGAATATCTCAGGATCACGGAAATTCGCCCGACTGATTCGGGAAAAACAATACGATGAAGCGGTTGATATCGCGCGAAGTCAGGTTGAAAACGGTGCTCAGATTATCGATGTCAATGTGGATGACGCGCTGCTGGACGCTCCCGATGAAATGACCACTTTCCTCAATCTGCTCATGGCCGAACCGGACGTCGCCAGGGTGCCGGTGATGGTGGATTCCTCCAGGCCGGAAGCCCTGGAAGCCGGCCTGAAATGCCTACAGGGCAAAGGGGTGGTGAACTCTCTGAGCCTGAAAGAAGGAGAGGAGGCCTTTCTTGACCAAGCCCGGATGGTCCGACGATACGGCGCCGCTGCTGTTGTTATGGCTTTCGATGAGGATGGGCAGGCCGACTCCAGGGACCGCAAAGTGGAAATCGGCCGGAGAGCTGTTGGTCTGCTCGTGGAGAAGGCCGGTTTCTCGCCGACTGATATCATTCTTGACTTGAACGTATTCGCAGTCGCCACGGGCATCCCCGAACACTCACGATACGCACTGGATTTCATCGAGGCGGTGGGGATACTCAAGAAAGAACTGCCCGGTGTCCGGTTTTCCGGAGGCATCAGCAATGTCTCGTTTTCATTCCGGGGAAACAACGCCGTCCGGGAGGCGATGCATGCGGTGTTTCTTTATCACGCGATAGCCGCCGGACTGAGTATGGGTATCGTCAACGCCGGTCAATTGGAAGTGTTCGATGAAGTGGAAGCCGAGCTCAGGGAGCGAATAGAAGATGTCATCCTCGTCAGACGATCCGACGCCGACGACCGGCTTCTGGATATCGCCGAATCCTATGCCGGTCGGGGTAAATCCGTCCAAGAGGATTTGAGCTGGCGGGAAATGGCCGTCGGGGAGCGGCTGACTCACGCCCTGGTGAAGGGAATTGCGGCCTGGATTGACGAGGACGTGGAAGAATCCCGCCTTGAAGCCGGCGATCCCTTGAGCGTCATCGAAGGACCGCTCATGAGCGGAATGAACCGTGTTGGAGAGCTTTTTGGTGCGGGAAAGATGTTCCTTCCGCAGGTTGTCAAGAGCGCCCGGGTGATGAAAAAAGCTGTGAACATACTCCAGCCATATCTGGAGGAATCCAAGATTTCAGGCGGCCCCTCCAGAGGGCGAATCCTGATGGCCACGGTAAAAGGCGATGTTCACGATATCGGTAAGAATATTGTCGGTGTTGTTCTTCAATGCAACGGATACGAAGTGGAAGACATGGGCGTGATGGTGCCCATGACGGATATTATCCGACGGGCAAAAGAATGGAACGCTGATCTTATCGGACTCTCGGGTCTGATTACACCGAGCCTGGATGAGATGGTGAGGGTGGCCGAAGAGTTTGAACGGCTCGGTTGGACAACCCCGCTGCTGATCGGAGGTGCCACGACGAGCGCCGCACACACGGCATTGAAAATTGCTCCGGCATACTCGGCACCGGTTATCCATGTGAAGGACGCTTCTTTAGCCCCCGCGGTATGCGGGCGGCTCCTGGATGAATCCGGCAGGGCTGACTATATCGAAAGCACACGAAATGAACAGAACCGGATCAGAGAGGAAAAAAAAGGCCGTATCGAGAGCCGAACACATGTTCCTCTGGCGGCGGCAAGGGATAAGCCATGGGTTCCCTCAGGAGGCTGGTCGGTATCCCATCAGCTCCCCGAACCGAAGACCATCGGTCTGACTGTTTACCAGGACATACCTCTGGATGAGATTATTCCCCTTATCGATTGGAGTTTCTTTCTGTACGCCTGGGAATTCAAAGGTCAATATCCGGAAATCCTGGATGACCCGGAAAAAGGGGAGGAGGCTCGCCGCCTGATCAGGGACGCCCATTCCTGGTTGGAACGCATCAAGGTCGGCAAGCTGCTTAAAGCGTCGGCTGTTATCGGTATTTTTCCTGCCCAGTCCCGGGGTGACGATATTCTCCTCTTTGAGGATGAATCCCGAGACAAGCCTTTTCGAATCCTGCCTCAAATGCGTCAGACCGGCCTGAAGGAACAGACACCCTATTACCTTTCCCAAGCCGACTGGGTGGCTCCAGTGGAGAGCGGGGTGAGGGACTGGGTCGGTATATTCGCCGCCACCGGTGGAATCGGTGAGAAGGAGGCGGTCAAGGCCCGGGAGAATGCCGGTGATGACTTCGGAGCTCTCATCATCAAGGCTTTGGCCGACAGAATCGGAGAAGCCGCCGCCGAGTGGCTGCATAAAAAGGTGAGAACGGAGCTGTGGGGAACCAATCCCGAAGAGAACCTCAGCCCCGAGAAAATCCTCTCCGGGGGGTATGATGGAGTCCGGCCGGCCCCGGGGTATCCCCCCTGTCCGGATCATACGATCAAATATGATTTTTTCGAGATATTGGGTGCTGAAAAATCCATCGGCGTGAACCTCACTGAGAGTTCTATGATGAATCCTCCCGCGTCGGTCTGCGCCTACATTTTTGCTCGACCGGGCATCCAGTACTTCAGCGTCGGCAGACTGACTGAAGAGCAGCTGACGGACTATGCTCTTCGCCGGGGAATGGAAAAAACCGAAGCGGAGAGATGGCTGGGGTCGTTTTTAGCCTACGATCATTAAGTTGTATTCATACATCCGACGATTTATGATGAGGTGAACGACAGATTCTGTCGGCGAGAAAGGAGTCTCCATTGAAATTCATGAAAGTTCGAACACTCATCATTCTGGCCGCGGTTGCGGCCGTATTATTTGTCGGATGCGTCTCGGCCAAGAGAATGCTGAACCAAGCCGAATCCGCCTGGGCGGCCGGCCGTTATGCCGAAGCCATCAGCAGTGCCTTGAATTCCTACGTCAAAGCGGCGGATAAAAACAAGAACCCCGAAGATATCGATGCGGCACGCAGCTTCCTTGAAGATCATTTCGACCAGGCAAACGACAACCTGCAGGCCCAAGCCGAAGAACAGCTGGCCGGATCGGATTCCATGAAAGCCGAGGCCTGGAAAACCTACCAGGTGTTGGTGGAGATGAATCGCTCGATCAAAGATTCGTCCGCATCTTCCTTTCTGAACCCCAGGGACTACACCGCCGATCTCCAGAAAGCCAAGGAAGCGGCGGCGCAAATCAAGTACGTATCGGCGTTGGAACTCATGGGCAAAGATGTCCGGAGCGCCTACATCGAAGCGGCGGGCCTGCTGAAGGAAATCGACAGCCGGCTGGTGGCCAATTACCGGGATATCCGGGACCTTCTTGCCGTATGCTACGAGAAAGGGACTCTCCTTATCGCCTTCTCCTCCAGGGAACTGCCCATGACTATACGAGAGGGACAAATCGGCAGTGTCCTGAATTATCGGGACCTTGTGCTTGGAGAAGTGAAGACGTTTATTGAGCAGAACGACCATCCAGATTTTTTGAGTTTTACGACAGCCGGCAGTGCGAAATCCGCCTCGGATGCCGGTGCGGTACTCTTCGTCGAAGTTCAAGGCGATATCTGGATTTCCGGATCTCTGGAAGATCGATATTACAACAACGGAACTCTCACATGGGAGCGCGCATACGGCGGGACACCCGCACTCATCGCCACCCGGATAAGCGACAGCCGCAGCGAAGTGGCCCCGGTTTCACTGGATTTCGAACAGTCCGTCACCGTTGAGTTCTATCCGCAGAAATATCAGACATCCCAACTCACCCCCGATCTGTTCGACGGACAATTCAACAATGCCGGATGGATGACCACCCAGCTGAATGAAGCCCTCGGCGCGTTGAAATCCAACGAGGGCAATGCCGATCTGACAGTCTGGGCGGAAATGCAGTACGGCGGAGTCGCCGCCTTTTTGACCGAAGCCCAGGTTCCCGGCGCCGAAGGATTGGAAACTCGAACCATCAATCCGGAAGTTTTCGCGGCAACAGAATCGTTCATCAACAACCGTTTGGATGATTTTTTGAGTTTCGACGATATTGATGTCCAGGACCGGTTGGTGGATGAAATGACCTCCGGATTCCTCAGTGTATCGGGTGTCGGAGACCTTCTCTCCAATCTCGACGGATAGACTTGAGGGATAGACGGCCGATTTCGACTGATTAGGGAATCGGTCGGCTCTGAGTCTGTTCATAGTCGTCCCGGTTAGGCCAGCCTTCCCACCCCCGGCGATTTCCGATAAATTCTCCAATCATGGAAAGTTTCATTCTCGGCACAGGCGGTATGATGCCGCTGCCCAACAGAAATCTCACATCCATGCTGCTGCGCCGTGATGGAGAGCTGTTCCTTTTCGACTGCGGTGAGGCCACACAGGTCAGTCTTCGACAGCTGAATCTGAAATGGAAAAAAATATCCGTCATTCTGATCAGCCATACTCACGCCGACCATGTCACCGGACTACCGGGCATCCTGATGCTTACCGCCCAGGTGGAGCGGGATGAACCCCTGGTGATTATCGGACCACCCAAGGTGAGGGAGTATATCGAAACAACCCGCCGTGCGCTGGATATGCACATCAACTATCCCATCGAAATACGTGAAATCACCAAACCCGGTAC
>JARGFR010000078.1 GCA_029210985.1 Spirochaetaceae bacterium
CTCCAGAAAATATCTATCGGCCAGCTCTTTCGCGTCGGCGTTAAGCGGCCGGACTTTCAGACTCAATTGAAATATTCTGGCTAATTCTTCCAAGCCGTCGGGAGATATCCACTTAAGCGCATAGTTGAGGTTTTTTGTTTCAAGGGCTGTTATACCGTCTTTCACCGTCGGGCCATCCATCGTGTCACAATGCGCGTTCGCCTTCTTAGAGAAAGCCAGGATCATGACAGCGGTCATAATAATAATTCCGATGATTTCCAACATTCTTATGCTCTGTGATGAGCCTGGTGACCGGCCCGGAACTTATGAATGTAGTTCCAGGTGAGCACCCCGAGGATGAAATAGAAGAACTCGTTGAGATTCTTGTTCTCAAAAGCCGTTTTATGGGCCAGTTCGTGGACACCGGTGAACATCCCCAGGAAATTGAAGAAGGTGCCGTGAATGAAGAGCGCCGCTACGGTGAGCGGCCATGGGAAATGCCTGAATGAGAAGAGGGCAATCGCTCCGGTGCCGAAAACAAAGGCCATGTGCATGAGTAAATGATTCAGAGCTTCGGCGTCATTTTTTGTGTTGAGCTTTCTCAGTCTCTGCCTCTCCAAAGGTGTTTTATACCATGGAATTTTCGGCTCGGAGGTCATTTGGCCAACCCTTGAACAGAAGCAATCATCGCTTCCACCGTCTGAGGATTTACATCGGCCTGGATGATGTGCGCCGGAGCCATGAGGTAGCTGCCGTCTCGGCCCATTATCTCGGCACGCCGTCTGATTTCCACGTCCAACGCGGCGACGTCTCCCGACGGCATGAGCTGCTGCTGATCGATGCCGCCGAAAAATCGAATGCGTCCGCCGTATTTGTCCTGAAGTTTCCGGGGATCTGATCCGGCGACGTTGGGCTGAACGGGATTGTACACATCCACACCGATTTCGATGAAATCATCCACCAGGGGAGCCACCGCCCCGTCGGAGTGCATGATAATCAGCAAGTTCGGGTACTTTTCCTTGAGTGACTTGATGACCCTTCTATGTCTGGGTTTGAATCGCTCCCGCCACATATCCGGGGAAATGAGTGTGGATGTCTGGGTACCCAGATCCTCACCGAACCAAATGGCATCGACTCCTCTTTCCGCCAAAGAGTGGGCCAGGGATGTCGTCCAATATTCGACTTTGTCGTTGAGTGCCTCGATCCACGGTTCTTCCATGGCCAAGGCCATCATGTATTCCGAGAGGCCGGTCAGATGCCAGGCCAATTCGAAATGACTGAGTTCCACGTCGCCGATGATAAAATATCTGTCTTTGAACTCGGCGATGTCCCGTTCGGCCTTGATGAATCGGCCCGAGGCGGCCGGATCCGGGAAGGGGTAGGCTTCGATATCGTCAACAGACGAAGCGGATGCCAACGGACATTTCACCACCTCCATGTAGAGGGGGGTCGGTTTCATCTCCATTCCGAATTCGTTGAGAGTGACACCGTCTTTTACGACTTTAGGAACAAAGCCCTCGGCGACGGTACCGCCGACGACGACACAGTCCGACCCCATCGCCGTCCGGATTCTATTTGCGGAGATACGGTAGGTGAGGTCCTCATAATAGGAAAGGGCATAATCCGGCCGGATGCCGAGTTTGTCTCCGAAATGATCGGTGAGGCTTCGGCAAAGGTCAAATTGCAGCGGCGGCCGATCCGGAGTGCCCTCCAGTAATCCGAATGCCTTGAGTACACGTTCACGGCTGTTCATATTATGCTCCTATTCCAAATGGAAGACTTCCGGCAGCGGAATACTGACCGGGGCGTTATCTTCTTCGGTTTCCATGATGTCCGCCATATAATCCCACCACTTTCTCACGATGGGATTCCTACCCAGGTCTTGGGATCCGCCGTCACCGGACACCTTCTGAACGGCGAACAGCGTCAAGGTTTCCTGATCAAAGAATATGCTGTAATCCGATACTCCCGCCTCGGTGAGGAGAACCCTCAATTCCGGCCAGATTTCGTCATGCCGTCTTTTGTATTCGTCGATAAACGATGCGTTTTTGAGTTTCATTTTGAACGCGGCGCGGGTCATGAGGCCTTCCTTCCCGCCATGAGTTCGGATCGCTGGGAATGAAGTTTTCGTTGAGCCTTGACGGCTTCCAGCATCTTGGGAATGAGTACGGCGACGATGAGCAGAGTTCCTGTGGTAATCACCATGACCTTTGCCGAAAGGCTGACCAGAGCCATGCCAAACTTCAGATAGCCCACCAGGAGGCTTGCGATAACCACGCCGAAGATGTTGCCCTTTCCGCCGGTGATGGCCACGCCGCCCAACACCACGAGTGTAATGGCTTCCAGTTCCCAGCCGTTGGCGATGTTCGGTCTTGTGGAGCCGATACGGCTGGTGAGGAGAACGGCGGCGATTCCGGCGAATAGTCCATTGAGGGTAAAGTTGATGAACCGAATCCTGTCCACTTCGATGCCGGTAAATCGACTGGCCGATGCCGAATTGCCGATGGCGTAAAGTTTTCGACCGTATGTTGTTCCGTGAAGGACAAAGCCGATGACGATTGCCAGGAAGAAATAGAACACGAAACCGAAGGGTATGACGGTGCCGGGTATGTATCCCTGACCGAAATACGCGAACTTCTCGGGATAAACAGTGTAGGCGTTGTCTCTCAGGATGGCCTGGGAGATGCCCCTGAAAACCGAAAGGGTTGCCAAAGTGACCGCGATGGCCGGAATCTTCACCTTTGTCACGAGAATCCCGTTGAACATACCGGCGGCCAAACCCGTGGCCAGCCCCAGCAGCACAAGTGCTCCGGCGCCGGCGCCCTTCGAGGCCGCATTACCCATGACAAAGGATGAGAGTGCCATGGTGGAGGCAACCGATATATCGATGTCTCCCGAGAGTATGACGAAAATCATCGGCAGAGCCAGAATGGATTTTTCGACGAAACTGAATGACGCATTCATCAGATTAAAGTAGTCCAGAAAGTACGGACTGATGAAGCTGAAGAAGACAAACACACCGATGAGAGTGAGAAACAGGATGAACTCCCAGCGGGATGCCGTGCGTTCCAGCCTCATACGGAGCGTGGTTTCATTGATGAGCCGGTCTTTCCTGACGAGCTTGTCGTTCATGCGAGTCTCCTGTTGAGAAGCAAGGCTTCCCGTCGACGTTCCATGACAACATTGAAGGTCATTGCCGCGATGACAATCAGTCCTTGAACGAGCATCTGGAAGAAAGCCATGTTGCGAATCATTGTCATGGAGTTATTCAGCAGACCCATAAACAAGGCGCCCAGGATGACCCCCGTGACGCTTCCACTTCCGCCGGCGACCGAAACACCACCGATGACACACGCGGCGACGGTTTGGAGTTCGAAACCGGTGGCCATTTCATTGACCGCCGCGGCATATCGCGCCGCCCATAGTACACCGGCCAAACCGCTCACCAAACCACTGATGGAGAAGATGAGAAACTGCACCTTTGTTTCCCTGACGCCGACCAGTACCGCCGCCGAGCGGTTGCCGCCTATGGCATATATTTCCCGGCCGCTTCGGGTGTACCTCATGAAATTGTAAAACAATGCGGAACTGGCGACGGCAAACCAAATCAGATTGGGTACACCCAGCATGTCGCCATGTGGCAGGTTCATGAAAGAATCGGTCATTTCGTGGGCGGTCACCCATTGCCCTTTGCTGATGACGAATGTGAAGCCTCTGTATACGCTCATCGTCCCCAGTGTCGCGATGATGGCTGGAACCTTGCCGAAAGCGACCAGGCTGCCGTTCAACATCCCCAGAACGAGGCCGATTGCCATGCCGATGAGCAATACGATCCATGGCGAGGTGTCCGGATTGTTCATGTTGATCAGGCTGGCGGCCATTCCCGAGAAAGCGATATTGGATCCGACGGACAAGTCGATACCCCCGGTCAGAATCACCAGAAACTGACCGCATGCCACCATCACCAATATTGAAGAGTCCTTGAGGACATTTGCCAGATTTGACGGTTTTATGAATCGCGGCATGGCGATAGTCATAATGACTAGGAAGAACAGGATGAGACCGATGAGTATGGGCTCTCTTTTTTCCAGGATTCTATTCGAACTCTTCATGCGGTTACCTTCCCGATCTGCGCGGTGGCGGCAAGCATGACTTTGTCCGGATTGGCCTCTTCCCTGTCGATGACGGCGGTGATATGTCCTTCATGCATGACAACAATGCGGTCCGACATGCCCAGGACTTCTGGAAGCTCGGATGAAACGAGAATAATGGCTTTGCCCCGGGACGCCATTTCGGAAATGATTTTGTGAACCCGAGCTTTCGTGCCCACATCGATTCCCTTTGTCGGTTCATCAAGGATCAGGACGTCGGGATTTGTGGAGAGCCACTTGGCCAGGACGACTTTCTGTTGGTTGCCTCCGGAGAGTGTCGATGTGTTGACGGATAATCCGGCCGATTTAATTTCGATTTTTTCGGCAAACTCTTCCGCCAGAAGGTTTTCGGCTTTTCTGTTGAGAATCCCGAAGTGCGACAGGTCGTCCACTTTCGGCAAGGTGATATTGTCGGTAATACTCATTTCCAGGATGGTTCCCTGTTCATGTCGGTCTTCAGGGATATAGGCGATTCCCGCATTCATTGCTTCTTTAGGCCGGTTGAATGAGACAGGCCGGCCGTTGAGGAGAACCTCCCCGCCGGAGGCGGAGTCGATACCGAAAAGAACCCGCATCACCTCGGTGCGTCCGGCGCCGATGAGTCCGAAGAATCCGAGAATCTCTCCCTCATGGAGTTCGAAACCGACGTTCTTGAAGTATCCGGTTCGACTCAAATCCTTGACTTCCAGCACCGTCGATCCAATCTTGGTCTCGCTCTTCGGATACAATTGATCGAGAGATCGACCGACCATCAAATTGATGATGCCGCTGATCGTCGCTTCAGGAACCCTGCCCTCACCAACCATCTGTCCGTCCCTGAAAACTGTGTAGGTGTCGCAGATATCGAAAATTTCTTCAAACTTGTGAGAGATAAATATGATGGCTTTGCCTTCTTCTCTGAGCCTGCGGACAATCTTGTAGAGATCTTCCACTTCCCGGAGCGTCAGGGCGCTGGTCGGCTCATCCATGATGACGATCCGTGCATCGATGGATAGGGCTTTGGCAATTTCCACCATATGTCTTTGGGCCACACCCAGACTCTTCACTGAAGCTTCCGGAGAAATGTTGAGTTCCATGCTTTTCAGCAGTTCTCCGGTCTTTGTGGTCATGGATTTCCAATCCAGTGGACCCCGACCGGAACCGCCCTTCTTGATATGGTGGCCCATGAATATATTTTCCGTCACCGTCAGCTCTGAGAACATCGACGCCTCCTGATGGATGGCCGTGATACCGGCGGCCTGGGCGTCCAATGCCGATTTGAAATTCATCTGTTTTCCGTCGAGTAGAATCTGACCGGCGGTCGGTCGGTACACTCCGGTCATGATTTTCACCAGTGTCGATTTTCCGGCGCCGTTCTCACCGATGAGGGCATGAACCTCGCCGGGGCGCACCGTGAAATCCACGCCGTCAAGGGCCTTGATTCCCGGAAAATACATGGAGATGTCCTTCAACTCCAAGATGGGTTGTGCGTTCAAGATTCTCGCCTCTTTAAAATTATTGATGGGTTCATGGCCGCCATATGAGCCGATGCCTTGGGGCAAGGACCGCGCCGTCGGAGTTTCCTCGTCCGACGCGGTCAGTCATGATTTGCTTAAGATTGGTCTAGAAGATAGATGCGAAGTCCGCGACGTTTGAGGCGTCAAAGACAAACGGAGCGCCCATAACCGCGAAACCTTCGGCGCCGACGGGGATATCTCCCATACGGCCGGCATCGATAACTTCACCCTCGACGCCTTCGATCTTGCCGGTGATGAGGGCTTCACTGATATAGGTGGCGGTGTAGCCCAAGTCCACAGGATTCCACAACGCCATCTGCCCGCAGGTGCCGTTCTCGATGTAGCGCTGCATTTCCGAAGGCAGACCCAATCCGGTCAGCTCGACCTTGCCTTGGAGTCCTTCATCCTCAATCGCCTTGGCGGCGGCAAGAACACCGATGGTGGTGGGGGAGATGATGCCTGTCAGTTCGGGGTATTTGCTGAAGAGGCCCACGGTTTCCCGATAGCTTTTATCCGAGGCGTCGTCGCCGTAAACGACTTCCACGATTTCCATGTCGGCGTACTCGGGCTTTTTGACTTCCTCATACATCCACTTGATCCACGCATTCTGGTTTGTCGCCTGACTGGTGGCGGAAACAATACCGATCTGACCCTTGTAGTCAGTGAGTTCGGCGATGAGCTGAACCTGCTGCCGGCCGATGAACTCTTCGTTGGAGGGAGCAAGATCGATGATCCGGCCGCCGGGGGCGATTCCCGAATCCCAGGAGATGACCTTGATTCCGGCCGCCATAGCTTTCTTTGTGACCGGAACAAGGGCGTCGCGGTCGTTGGCGCTGATGGCGATGGCGTCCACTTTCTGGGCGATCAGGGTTTCGATAATTTCGATTTGACCCTCGGCCGTGGACTGACTGGGGCCCATGTATACAACTTCCATGTTGCCCAATTCCGCTGCCGCTTCCTGGGCTCCGTCGTCACAGGCTTCGAAGAAACCGTTGCCCAAGCTCTTTACGAGGAGGACCATTTTGTACTGGCCGTCGTCGGCCGCGGCCGAGTCGGAATTGCCGTTGGCGAATGCCGTGACGGCGATCAGTGAGAGGACGAGAGCAATGCTCAGAGTTTTTTTCATTCTCTGCTCCTTTTCCTTTGATAGGTTTGATTGATAATCATGTTGGAGTTCTCCTTATAAGGGCGCAAGCGACGATTTCTCAAGTCAAGGCGACAAAAACTCCGTGGATGACCCCTTGGAGGATAGTAACTCAGATTATGGCGTCAATTTCTTTGCAGGGTTATCCAATCCGAAGGCGTGACACCAAAACGATCCTTAAAGAGACGAGTGAAATGCCTGGAACTCTGATAACCCAGCGACCGGGCCGTCTCGCCGATATTCGCCCCCGGCCGATTCAGTATCTCGGCTCCTTTTTCGAGTCGAAGTTCGGTGAGCCGCCGAGTGAAGCTCATCCCGGTTTCTTTCTTGAACACGGTGCTCAAATAATTGGATGTCACGCCCAACTCGTCGGCAACCTGAGCGACTCCAATTGTCTCCCTGTACCGTCTGTTCATCACAATAAGGGCCTGATCCACCAACGATGAGATGGATTTTTGCGTGGAATCGGCTTGGGCGAATAACAGATGACCCTGATCATGAAGATGGTTTGCCAGATCGATGATCGTTTCGTAATCGCTTCTACCCAGGGGCATGATATAGCGTGCATACCATGACATCTTTGTTTGAGCCGGCAAATCATGACTCATCGATTCTACGGTCTTCTGCAGAACGTGGATCAGACCATGAAAATCATCTTCCCGTCCGATTTCCCATGTCTGTCGGAGATCCTCCAGTATGGCGGCGGTTTTCATGAATTGCGCCGGTACGCCCCCTTTCAGGAATTCCGAATATTTCATGATGGAATGCGGTCGATGGACGTATCGTAATGAGGCTTCGGTACTCAGTCTCTCAATCTGTTCGAACAGCTCCTGTGCATCATTTGTCACCTGTGTAAGAAGCCAGGTCTCTCCGATTTCTTCTCCGGTCAATTCCAGTGTACTGTTCCGCAGAGTGTGAAATCGGCGGTTCCACAAGTCGATAACCCGGTCCATGGGCGGGCCGCCGGCAGGTGTTGAAAATACAATCAGGAGTGCTCCGTCTTTCATGGATACAACGCATCCGGAATAATCACTTTGCTCATCCAGAAGCGCAGTGAGACGTTCGGCAAATCCTCGGCGGCGAGGAGATATCTGTTCAGCCCCAAGCATGCTGTCCCAATAGACCAGAGAGGCCTGCCAGAACCTCGGTTTGGCAAAATAGCTGTCGAATCGGACCGACGTGGTCTCGCCTAAAATACCCGATACTTTTGCTTCAAGCTCATGATTTCCCTGTCGCTGCCTGGTGCGGGCCTTCTGCATCAGGCGATTCACCAATGCGGATAATTCACCCGGATCCGGGGGTTTGAGCAGGAAATCCTCAACCCCGAGTTTGAGAGCCTGCTGCGCATATGAAAAATCGGCATGACCCGATAAAACCACCCAGAGTGTGTTGGGAGCGAACTCGGCTGCTCGGGCGATGGCCTCCAGACCATCCGTATTGGGCATACGGATGTCCACAAAACCGATATGAGGTCGTGAAATCCTAGTTTTTTGAATCAGTTCGAGGCCTGTTTCCGCTTCGATAATTGTCGGAGGATCAGGGAGAATCTCAATGAGGATACTGATCAATCCGTATCGGACCAATGGTTCGTCATCCGCGATGAGGATCCTCATATTTCCGCCTCAGCGAACATGGGTATGTCGATTTCCAGCCGTATGCGCGTTCCCGAATTGTCCTGGCTGGTCACGTTGAACCGGGCGCCCGGATATGTGAGTTGGAGTCTTGCCTTCACGTTGGGCAGACCGATTCGCCCGCCGCCTTCAAGGACTTCCTTGGGAAGTCCCGCACCGTTGTCTCGGATCTCGATTTCCAGTAGTTTTGCCCCGTCCCGATAGGTCCAAGAGGTCTCCGCCGTGAGACGACCGGCATGATCCAGCGGCTCGAGTCCGTGAATAACCGCGTTTTCCACCAGGGGCTGGAGTAGGAGTCTGGGTATCATAATGTTTCCGGTGCCTTCCTGGACTGTCAGCTCATAATCCAATCTGTCGCCGAAACGAAGCTTCTGCAGCTCCAGATACTCCTTGAGGAATGCGAACTCCTCTTCAATGGTGGTTTCCCTTCCGCCGTCCTGGACATAACGAAGCATTTTTCGAAACGAAAGAATGGATGATTCCAGAGTCTCCCTGTCACCCTTGCGATTCAATGCAAACAGAGCGGAGAGAACGTTATAAATAAAATGGGGCTGAACCTGGGACTGCAGTGCCTGGTACTCGGCTTTGCCTTTCTCCAGCAATTCCGCGTAGCGCCGATGATGATCGATGGTCAGGGATGAGAACTCTCCGAAAGTCACCATCCGGGTGATTCCCAAGTCGGTAAAGAACCGATCTTCATCCGTAATAACCGCAATGAGCACGGCATCGCATCGCCCGGCGGGAATGATGGGAAGGGCCACCAGGGACGAAATTCCCGATTCCGCAAGAGGTATCGCGGCATAGCGTCTTGAATGACTGCGGGTATCGGCAATCACGACCGCATCCTTGCCTTTGGCCGCCGCCGAAGCGATGAGCGCTTCAGGGTCGGCCAGTTCCATGGGGAATTGCTCCTTGTCGGACTGATCGGATGAGGATGTGGATGTGGCAAAGGCCGCCAATCTCAGTGCACCTCCCGATTCTATCGAATAATAACCGGCACCGTCGGCGGCGGTATCTCTCACCAAGGCTTGAACGATGAGCTCCTGGAGTGTTTCCTCGGGGATTTCTTCCTCCAGAGCCGCACCGACGTTCCGGGTGAGTTCCAGGATGCTCTCAACATTCTCTTTCAGGTCGTGGGAAAGCTCGTCGAATCGACGTCCCAGTTCGCCCAATTCATCATCGTAGGCCGGATTTAGGGGATGAGAAAAATCCCCTCTGGAAACCCGTGTGAATGCACCTTCCAGACTCTGAATTTTGGTCAGGAGATCTTTAGATATCAGATACATGGCTGTCATGGCGCCTGCGACGACAAGTGCGGCGACGATGATGTCGATGATGATTGTGCGTTTCTGAAGACGTCGTCCGTAGTCTCTGTAGCTCCCGATAAAATAGTTCATGAAGCTCTCAAAGCTGTTGGTAAAGTAGTACGAGGTCTCCTGGACTTCGTTGAAGAACGGTATAAGCGTCGCATCGGACTGCATCCGGCTGTACAAGTTCTCTTCTTCCGTCTCGATGGCTTGGACGGCGAACAGGATGGATTCCATCCTGGCGAGTTTTGCCAGGGCCGTCGTATTCATACGATCCGCAGTCTCGTATTGATCCATCAGCTCATCACCGGTCCCCGAGAAGTGCATCGGACTGGCCATGAATTCTTCAAAGGTCTTCATGTATTCATCCACCGCCGCGGTCCATTGCCTGAGTGTCACCGATGAACGGGGAGCATAGGTGAGGGAGCGCACATGTCCGTAGAGCTGAGGCGAAAAGAGTTCAAAAACCAGATCCTTCATGAGCCCCATCACATCTCGGCTTCGAATCTGCAGTTCCTGCCCCAGGGAGAGGGACGCCTGTATCCTTTGGTAACGCACGGCGCTGAACAGTGTCAGGCTCGTTATAACGGTTAATGAGAACAACAGGATTCCCGAATACCAAAGAAGACGTAGTCTGAGGGTCATATATTATACTATCCGGACGCCAGTGCACTCCGATAGTTTTCCACTTCCCAGTTTACGATAAATCGGATGAATCTCTCCTCCAGCAGGAGCGGGCCGCCGAAACTCTCGGTATAGACGCAGACTTCCAAGGCGTTCTCCAGCAGAAGAACGGCGTTCTCCAGACTCTTCTCGCCCCGGGCCATCACGAGGGCACCTTGCAGCCCCTTTCCGTCATTGATGAGGATAACATTGGGCGGTTTTCCCCATACCTCGACATATTCTTCGAGGGTGTGTTTCAAACGATCGGCATCCACTGAATCGACATAGACCGCTCCCGGTCCGGCATAGACGATGTGGTCCGGCGTCAGGCATCCCAGCAGCGCTGATGCGCCTTCCGTGGATGTCGTGAATCGATCCAATTCTCCTCCGGTGATGAACTTCCAGGAAATTTCCCCGCCGAAAAATTCCCCGGCTATTTCGTCGACTAACGACTTCTCCCGGAGAAAGAGGGTTTCCTTGGGCATGTCTCCGGGCTTTCTAACAATCTGTCCGGTCAGTTTTTTCTGAAGCCTCTCGTAGTTCTGTCGGACTTCCTCTGCATCATCACCGCCGGCGAATACACCGTGGTTGGCCAGAAAAATGTAATCCGGTATGGAAAGTCCCCGGGATGTGCGATCCTCTAGGCTTTCTTTGATCACCTTGGCCAGGATATAGCCCGGATCCGTGACGGGTATCCAAACCGCATCGTTTCCGAAGAGCTCCTTCGCCTTTTGGGGACCGTCCACCCCGCAGGTGAGTCCGTTCACCAGAGTCGGATGAAGATGAACCACCAAAGGCCAGGGCAGCAGGTCGTGAAGCAGCGTCTCCACACTTGGACGCCTCTCTTCGCCGGGAATCCGGGCATTCATCATGTCCTGCAAAACCAGGCGTTCCCGCTCGGCGACATCCGCCGCATCGTCACCCTCGGGATATGCGGTTTCCCAGATGGCGGCCAGTTTTCGACGATCCATTCGGGCAAATCCGTCTTCCCCGATGGTGGCCAGCGGATAACCTGACGCTTTTACATAGAGAACGTCCCCGTCTTTCCATGACGTGTTGCCTCCGCCGGCGACAACCCACCCGGGATCGGATCCGTATTCCCGACTCAGCTTAATCAGATCATTCATATTCGAAGCCATGGTCAATTCCTTCCCGCCAGCACATTTCGTTCATAATCCATCACCGAGTCGATCAGGCCCGCATCCCCTACGACGCCCATCTCTTCACAGTATCGGTCCCAGACCGTTCCGATGGGCAGGGTACGGGCCCGCTCCAGGAGAGCCAGGCGGGCGAAGGCGTTGCCTTCAAGATCGTATGTTTTGAGTTGGTCATGGGGCTCGAGGAAGGCCGCCAGAAGGCCTTTGAGAACCGCTCGGCTGCCGATGGCATAGGCCCCGATACGATTCATCGTGCCGTCGAAGAAATCCAGCCCGATATGGGTGTCCTTGATACGGCTGCAGCGGACAAGTTCCCGGGTGAGATCGGCGACATCATCGTTGAAAATCACCACATGGTCCGAATCCCAGCGTACCGGACGGCTGACATGGAGGAGCAGCTCCCGGAAGAACAGGTAGACCGAGGAGAGTTTGTCCGCTATCGATTCGGTGGGATGGAAATGACCCATATCCAGACAGATCATCTTGTCCCGGGAGAGGGCGTAGCCCAGGTAGAACTCATGGCTGCCCACCACATAGGATTCCGAGCCGATGCCGAAGAGTTTGGTTTCCACCGAGTCCTTCATGTTTTCATCCCGGTATTCGGGGGCCATCATCGCGTCCAAAGATTCCACCAGCCGAGCGCGGTAGCCGAGGCGATCCACCGGCAGATCTTTCGTGCCGTCGGGAACCCATGTGTTGCAGATGCACGGCGTACCCAGCTCCTCACCCATCTCGGATGAAATCTCCCGGCTGCGTTTGCCGTGCTCCACCCAGAAATCCCTGATGCCCTTGTCGGGATGGGATAAAGTGTAGCCGTCGGCCGCCTTGGGATGGCTGAAAAATGTTCCGTTGAAATCCAACCCCATGCCCCGTTCCTTCGCCCAGGATATCCATCCGGCGAAATGTTCCGGAGCGATGGAGTCCCTGTCGACGAACTTACCTCCGAACTCACCGTAGCTCATATGCAGGGCCAGCCTGTGGGTGCCGGGCACCAGTGTGTTGACCTTATCCAGATCGGTCCGCATTTCATCGATGTTCCGGGCTTTTCCGGGAAAGTTTCCGGTGACTTGAATCCCGCCTCCGGACAGTTCGGCATCGGGTGTTTCAAATCCGCCGACATCATCGGTTTGCCAGCAGTGCAGAGACAGGGGGATGGTTTTCAGGGCGGCGATGGCCGCATCCACGTCCACACCCAGTTTGGCGTATTGTTCTTTGGCGTCGTTAAAGACGGTTTCGTTCATCATAGTCCTCCGTATTTTACAATCATAAGAGTGTATCCTGGGTGCCGCCTTGACTCATTGAGCATAAACCAGCACGATTTTGTCATGACCTCCGGTGCGCTGACCAATCATTTCCCCTCGGACTCCCATGAGTCCTCCGATGAGCACCGAGAGCTTCCCGAATTCAACCTCGATCACGAGGATGTCCGCCTTTCCCCCGGCGATCCCCTGATGATTATCAGGAGAGAGCCTCAGATCCCTTATCCGATGCATACCCACAGCTTCGCAGAGCTGGTCGTCATCACCGCAGGAACAGGCCATCATCGGGTGGCGGGACAGCGGCTCCCCATCGCGGCCGGAGATGTTTTTGTCATTCAGGGCACCCGGGCGCACGGCTACGAACACCTTTCGGATCTTCATTTGGTGAATGTCCTTTTCGACCCCGCTCTACTGGATTCCCCTCTTTATGATCTGACCCGCCTTCCCGGATTTCATGCCCTTTTCTCCCTGGAACCCAAATGGCGGGGAGAAGGGGAGGCCGCCGCGCATCTGAGTCTGGACTCCAAGCGGCTTGATACCGTCATGGGACTGGTGGAGCGCATCGAGGATGAACTGCGGACCGGGGAAGACGGTTATCGTTTTATGGCCCAGGTTCATTTTCTGCGGATGGTGGGGGAGCTCTCCAGATGGTACTCCGGAGCGTCCCATCCCGGTGCCCGCCGGTTGTCTCGGATTGGAGCGGCTCTGGGTCACTTGGAACACCATCTGGATGAAAATGTCGGATTGGACGAATTGGTGGCCATTTCGGGTTTTTCTCCTTCCACGCTGAATCGTGCGTTTCGGCGGGCAGTGGGTCTGCCGCCATCGGCCTATCATCTTCGGCTTCGAATCCGGAAGGCCGCCGATATGCTGCGTACCTCAGACATGAGTGTCACGGAAATCGCCGGCCGAACCGGTTTCGACGATGCCAACTACTTTGCCAGAGTGTTCCGTAAGACTATGGGATTCTCTCCCAGTGTGTATCGTCAAAGAGGTGAATAAACCAAAAAGGACGCCATCATCCGGTCCTCCGGGTCTATAATGAACATAATGGTGAAATCACGGTTCACATTTTGCTTGCTGTTGCTGATGGGTTGTGCCATGGCCGTTCTTTTCGTCCATCCCATCACCGCCGATGAGGGGCCGGTTCGAATATTGGCCATCCATTCTTATCATCCCAGCTTTGATTGGACACGGTCGCTCCACCAAGGTCTGGTTGATAGACTCGATGAATGGGACGGCTCCTACAGTCTGTCGGTGGAGTACATGGACACCAAGAGAATCTTCTCTCGGGAGCACATTGCCGGATTGGAAACTCTCTACAAGGCGAAGTACGCCGGTGCCCCTCCGGATCTTATCATCGCATCGGACAACAACGCGTTTGAAATGCTCTATCGGCGTCGTGCCGACATCTTTGGTTCCAACGTTCCGGTAGTGTTTTGTGGTGTGAACTATTTCAGCCGAAAAGACTGGCCGGGAATGAATCGAATCGTAGGCATCGACGAATCCGCGGATCTGGATGCTCTTATCGATACGATTGACACACTCCATGCCGATGAGCCGCCGGTAGCCTTCCTCACCGACGCATCGGCCACCGGAATCGCGTATTGGCGGTTTATCTCGAACTGGGTGAAGGAGCAGGAGAATCCTCTGCGCTACCAGATCCTTGACTTCGGGTATCCC
>JARGFR010000079.1 GCA_029210985.1 Spirochaetaceae bacterium
CAGTAATTCTCAGCAGCCGGCGGAACCGGTACGTATGTGTTGTATTCGATGGAAAGCGGCGCCGGCAGCGTCTCTCCTTCAGGCCTTTACACTGCGCCGGCAGCCACAGGCACTGATAAAGTTCGTGTCACCGACGCAGTAGAGCGATCCCGTGTTGCCACAATCCTCGTTCAGGATGATGCCGGACTCACGGCGGATGCATCTGTTGTCATTGTCAGGATCGGCCCCCCTTCCATCTCTCCCCCCAGCGTGACCGTGGAACAGAATTCGGTTTTCGATTTTTCAACGAGTGGGGGAACCCCTCGATATCGCTACACAATCTTCAGCGGCAGCGGTTCGGTCAACAGTTCCACCGGTGAGTATATGGCTCCATCCGCATTGGGCAATGAAACTGTTCGGGTGACCGATGCGTCACTGAAGACCTCTGATGCGACAGTTTCTGTAGCGCCGGCGGCGCCGACCTTTTTAGCCGTTGACGGTTCTAACGGTGATCCCCAGAAAATAGATTTGACTTGGACGGACAATGTCGTCGGTGAAGACGGCTTCTCGATCGAATGTAAATTCAGCGGCGGATCTTTTAATACAATTGTGAATGTCGGACTGGATGTCACAGTCTACGAAGATGGAGGCCTTGCGCCCAATGACCCTGTGAGTTCTCGAGTGCGATCCTATTCAGGGACGGTGTACTCAAGTTACTCTAATGATGATTTCGCGATACCAAATTCTTGATGTCCGAGACATTGACTATGCCGCCGAAACGCGGCCGCTGTTGATTTCGCTCAGGAGGTGATTTCTCCGGCACGCCGGAGTTCCCTCATCACTACTGGATAAGCTACACTGCAGCACCGTGAAATCGCCGGTGACTTTGATTCATACCGCACTTCTCAGCGAAGCCCAGCCCATTATCGACGCCCTGGATCTGCGGCAATATGAAACCCGTCCATATCACATTTTCCGCGGTTCCGATGTTGTTTTGGTGACCTCTGGCGTAGGTTCGGAAAACACCCGCCGCGCTCTGAGATTCGTCCTTGAATCCCTTTCCGTTGATGCCGCCGTGAATGTGGGTATTGCCGGGTGCAGCGACGATGCCATCCCCATAGGGAGTCTGTTTGTCGGAACCGTTCCGGATTCGCATCCTTTCTCGGAACTCCTTCCGTCTCTTCCCTTAATCAGCTTCGACGAACCAGTTCGTCATCTCGATTCACCGGACAGCGTCCTGGTCGACATGGAGGCTTCCGCTTTTCGCGAAGTTGTTGACCCTATGCTCGCAACCGGTGAGGGCGTCGTCATCAAGGTGGTGTCCGACCATTTGAGCGATGCCGTCCTTCCCAAGAAACAAGTACGCCGGCTGATCGGGGAGAACCTCCGCTGGATTCCCCTGGTCATTCCCAGCCGATCCAAACTGGACGGCCTGAGAGACACCAAAAGTTTTCGGCTTCTCCATGCGGATGACCGTTTTACTCTCTGGAAGGCATCGCGCCTGTGGCGAATGACCCACCAGGAAACCCGTCAGCTCATCGATATGGCCCTGGATTTTCGTCAGTGGGGCGAACTGCCGCTGTCACAGCTCCTGGATTCGTTCCTGTGGCCAGGCGACTCCGGGACCGGTGACGCGATCTCGCCGTTTCCCGCGGTGCGCCGAAGGTGGGAAGAGCTGCGGAATTCCCCCCGGACTTATCCATTGCCGGCCGGAGAACCAATTCCTGAAACCCGGCGTAAGGCTCCGGCAGTCCACGAGGCCTCGGCGCCCTTGGGACTGGGACGCTGCCCGGTGGCGTCGGAGCAGACCCGCTGCTGCAATCTTTTCACATTGGACGCCGTGGAGGGATGCGTTTTCGACTGCAGCTACTGCTCCATCAGGTCATTCTACAATCCGGACCATGTGAACT
Source organism: Spirochaetaceae bacterium (assembly GCA_029210985.1). Lineage (GTDB taxonomy): Bacteria > Spirochaetota > Spirochaetia > DSM-2461 > DSM-2461 > UBA2779. Next base: position 1,890 of record JARGFR010000079.1, read on the forward strand.
TTCATCATGATCTGGGAACCAAACTGTCGGGTCTGGATTTGGATCCCGGTAAAACATACCACATCGGCACCGGCCAATCTTCAGACTCCCTTCTCTGGGGAAACCGGGACGGAATGCTCGACGCTCTGTGCGATTTCGCCCATCAGAATCCCAATGTGATACTGGAATTGAAGACCAAATCCGACAATGTGGACCATCTGCTCCGGAGGTCAATTCCCGCAAACCTCATCTGCACCTGGTCCCTGAACACCCCCGCCGTCGTTCACCATGAGGAACGGGGAACACCATCTTTGGAACAACGAATCCAAGCCGCCCGCCGGGCCGCCGATGCGGGTATTCTGGTGGGGTTCCATTTCCATCCCATTATCGAATACGAGGGTTCCAAGGAAAACTACGAGGTGGTGTATTCACGGGTTCAGGACGCATTCGAACCCTCGGAAGTGGTGATGGTGTCTCTGGGAACTCTCACCTTCACCAAACCGGTGATAAAGGCCATCAGGGAAAGCCGTATTCCCACATCCATTCTTCAGATGCCCCTGACCGAAGCGGCGGGAAAACTTTCATATTCCCTGGAAACCAAAACCGAGATGTTCTCTCATGCATACCGCTGCTTCTCAGAATGGCACGAGGAGGTGTTTTTCTACCTCTGCATGGAAGACGTCTCTCTCTGGGAACCGGTTTTCGGCCGGTCCTATCGGGATAACGACGCGTTCGAACGGGCCATGATAGGATTCTACGAGGAGAAGATCCGTGAAAAACGTCTATCTCACCGGTAGTACCGGGGGCATCGGCCGGGCCATTCGGCAGCGATTGGAATCGGCCGGCTTTCATGTCGTTCCCATCACCAGTCGATTGGAGGATGTCGATTCCCTCCTCCGGGAAGTCCAGGATCTGCTGAAATTTTCTCCCGTGGACATCCTGGTGAACTGCGCCGGCTTCGGTCTTTTTCGGCCCCACGAAGAAATCTCCCCGGAGATCATCGGCCGGATGGTGGCCGTCAACCTGACCGCTCCCATGCTCCTGTGTCAAATGTGCCTGAGGACCCTCAAAGAGCGTAACGGCAGAATCATCAATATCACATCCCTGGAGGCTACTCGGCATTCCCGTTTTTCCGCCGTTTACACGGCCACCAAGTCCGGATTGCGTCATTTCAGTTTGTCGCTGTTCGAAGAGGTTCGGAAATCCGGCGTCGGCGTCACGTCCATCAATCCAGGAATGACCCGTACCGGTTTCTTCGACGATTTGGATTTCGGACCCTCGGATGACGAGACCTGCTCCCTGGTCCCGGATGAGGTGGCCGAAGAGGTCCTGAGAATCGTTGAATCCTCAGGCGTTGTGACTGATGTGACGATTCAGCCCCAGAGAGTGGGGGTGAAGAGGAAACCGTATTGAACGGGCGGTAGCACGGTATTATCAAGGAGCTTGATGAGGTGGGGGTATTCACTGTGACAAAACACGGCAGAAGAAACAGCTACCGGGTGAACCGGGATATCTCCTTAAGACACCAGATTGAATCCCACAAGAAAATCTCCGATCTGCTTGATTCAATCGGGTAACCGAGGGAAGAAAGAACCGTATTGGTTTTACCCCCGGTTTTGCCTCCGGGGGAAATTTTTGACAACAGACTAGCTGTCTAGTATGTTTAAGATATGAAATCCCTAGGAATATTTGAAATAAAAACCAAACTTTCCCAGGTTTGTGAAGATGTTGCACGGACAAATGAAGCAGTGCTGGTTACGAAACGAGGTAAGCCCTTTGTCCGTATCGTTCCATTGTCTTCAAGGGATACCGGCGGGTCAGAAGTGTGGGAAACCCGGGAGAGGTATGCAGGGCAATTCTGCACTGAAGAAGATCTCTCTTTACCTGAAAGAGATGTTGATTCGGTTTACAATCCCTTCACCAATCAGGATTTCTAGGGAATGCAATATCTTCTTGATACTTCCATCTACAGCCAACCTTTGAAAAAAGAGCCGGTCCCGCAGGTAGTAAAACGGTGGATAGCGGTTGGAGATTCAAATTGTTGTATCTCGGTTTTCTGTGAAATGGAACTTTTACAGGGGATCAACCTTACACAAAGCAATAAGCTTGAATCTCTGTACCATACCATTTTAAAAGGAAGAATTCCTCTTATTGACTTTACGGCAAAAGAAGCTGAGGTCTATGCAGAACTGCAAGCCCGCTCTATAAAGCAGGGAAGAAAGCGGCCGGTCATAGACCTTTGCATTGCGGCTACCGCTCTGACCCACAGCTGTACCCTGGTCACCCTCAACGGGAAAGATTTTTCCGATATACCCGGTTTGATCGTGGCGGATTGGGGCGAGGCCTGACATTAAGAAATGATCTTTCTGAAAAGACAAAGGAACTTCCCGTAAGGCCGCCTGCAGAGGAGTACCTCAGTTCTAACCCGGATTTCTCACCAGCTTTTTCAACGGTCTGAAATCAGGCCGGTAGCGGCCTGAGTGTCGGCAGGTCAAACCCATACCGGTCCTGATGCTTTTCATGAAAAATGATTTGACGAAACATTTGACGAGTAACCCCTTGGAATGGGACATGAAACCGATATGCCGTTGCAGAACTCAAACCCGAAAAGGATGAGATGGTTATACTTTCATCGACTCTATGCCAACGCTGAAACCATTCGGCGCCAGATGTCCCAATATGGGAAACTCTCCGGCAGCTGAACAAGTACCCTCCGGGTAGTGAATCGGACCACAGCGGCCACCTTAACACTTTCAGCCGTAAAGTGGACGGCATCGATTTCCGGTGAGGGTGCCTTGCTGGAATCAGGTTCTTGAGCAACAGGAAAAAGATGTAGGCGAAGGCGGAGAAAAAAAGCCGGATTTGGTTAGAACTGATCCATCCGGTGGATGTTCGAGTAGCGAAGAGATCCAGCTGCTGCTCCTTGATCCGGTTTTCCATGTTGCCGCGGGCGCAGTAGTACTTCTCGTATAGAGCACAGGGGTATCCGGGAAGATTGGTGACAGTAAAACGCGGATTCGAACAGCGTCTGAGTGGAAATGGCAGATTAAGGCATGCACATTACCTAAATTGTTCCCCGCTCGGAGAAGCTTCCTGAATTGGTCCAAACTTGCCGATACTGATTTCCGTAGAACGACAGGAAGTTTCCCTCCTGCACCGACCACTGAAAAATTAGTAAAAGGCGCCCCTTCGCACAAACTAACCTTTCACTGCACCGGCGGTCATGCCCGTAATCAGCTGCTTGGCCGCAAAGAAGGTAAAGAAAAATGCCGGAATCGCGATGATGGTGGCGATGGCTGTAATCTTGCCCCACTCGGTACCGGTGTCGGTAATGTAGAGAGATACCGCCACAGGCAGAGTCCGGGTGACACGATTTGTCAGAACCAGGCTCAGGATAAACTCGTTCCAGGCGGTTCTGAAGGTGAATATAGCCGCCACCGACATGCCCGGGGCGATGAGTGGAAGCACGATCCGGGTAAATGTCTGCCAGGTTGAACATCCGTCTATATAGGCGGATTCTTCCAGGGATAAGGGCAGTTCCTGGATGAAAGTCGTAATCACCCAGATGGAGAACGGCATTGTCAGAGCCCCGTAGACCAGAATCAGGCTGGCCAGGGAATCCAGGATGCCTATCGCCCGGAACATGATGAACACCGGCACGACAAGAATAACCGGCGGTATCATCCGCATGATGAACGTGGCGCTCGAAAAAAACCGTTTACCGGGAAACACACGGCGAGCCAGGGCATACGCCGCCAGGGATCCGGCTCCGATGCTCAGGAATGTTGCGATGATGGATTGGATAATACTGTTGAAGAAGTAGCGGATGAAATTGTTCTCTGTCAGAACCGATACATAGTTCTTGAAGATGGGAAGGAATATCCATTTCGGCGGAATGCTGAAGGCATCGACTTCGTTTTTCAGGGATGTTGCCAGCATTTCATAAATGGGGAAGAGGCAGACAATCAGTCCGATAACCAGACCCACATACCGAAGAATATCGAAAGTTTTTCTCTGTGCTTTGTAGGTCATCATTCAGCTCCTTCTATCCCGTCGCAGGATCAGCAGCAGGGACAACAGCATCACAATCGCCAGAAGCACCATGGCGTTGGCCGCTGCGAGACCGAGTCGCTGACCGATAAATGCGGTTTTATAGAGGTGGAGGGAAAGCACCTCCGTAGACAGACCCGGGCCGCCGTAGGTGAGATTGAAGACCACGACGAGGCTGCGGAACGAGTCAATCATACGCAGGACGACGGTAATCCAAATCACAGATTCGATGGAGGGAATCTTGATGTGAATCAGGTCCTGGAAATAGTTGGCTCCGTCTATCATGGATGCTTCCGACAGCTCCTTGGGAACCCCCTGGAGTCCCGCCAACAGCAATAGAAAGACGAACGGCGTCCACTGCCAGATGTCGGCGATGATGACCGACCAGAGGGCAATGTTCGGATCGGACAGCCAGCCCACCGATTGAAAGCCCATGGATGTGATGAAGTAATTGATCTTCCCATAGGAAGGATTGTAAAGAAAGCGCCATATCACACCCACAACCACAGGTGCCACCATGATGGGCAGTATGAACGTCGTACGGAAGAACCGGAGCCCTTTAATGCCCTTCTCCAGGAGAAGAGCCAGAATCATTCCTACAAGAAGCTCAATAACGACAACGGCGAAGGAAAACTTCAGCGTGACAACGAAACTCTCCCAAAAGAAAGGATCGGCAAAGAGTTCCCGGTAATTCCTCAGGCCTATCCATACCGGACTTTTGGACAGATTGCGCATCTGCCACTCAAAGAAACTGAGTCTCAGCCCGTTGATGATCGGATAGAGCAGTATGGAGCCCATAATCACCACTGCCGGCAAGAGAAACATGTAGGTACTCAGATGTTTCCTTTTAATGCCCGTTGCCATTATTCCCCTCCTTTTAAGAGAGACGGCGCTCTTTCAAACGAAAGAGCGCCGCTGTTCTTAAAACTTTATCTATTTGATATAGCCGGCGCGAATCATGATTTCCCGAACGGGATCCACGATGTCCTGCATCGCCTGCTCGGGTGTCTTTTCACCGGTCAATGCCTGATTGATGGCCACACCAAGGTAAGGTCCATTGATTTCGCCCCATTCAGGTATAATCGGACGCCAATCGGGATTGGCATTCTTCAGCTGTTCTTCCAGGGCTGCGAAGTCCGGGAACCTGGCCTGGAGTTCGGGATCGCTCACAGAAGAAGTCCGGAAAGGAGCACCGCCGTTCTCGAGAATCTTCCGCTCGGTTTCCTTCATGGTGAGATACTGCATGAACATGAAACCCGCTTCGGGATTTGAGGCGTTGGTTGGAATGGCCAGACCGAAACCGCCGGTTTCGGAGAGGTTCGTTCGAGCTTTGGGATGGGGAGCGAATCCAACTTTATCGTAGACTTTGGATTTTTCCGGGTTTCTGACCGTACCGGCGAAGACGCTGGCATCCAGGTACATCGCGGCGTCGCCCTGCAGGAATGCCTGCCATTCTTCGTCTTGAGTGAATCCGGTCATACCGTCCGGGCCGTACTCAACGACTTTCTTCATGAATTCAATCGTTTCGATGGCTTCGGGGGATGTGAATGCGGGTTCCCAATTGTCATCAAACACACGAGCTCCGAAGGGAGACGCATGGAGAAGCCAACCGTGAGTCGCATGGTGTCCGGATGCCGCGCGCATCGTCAGGCCGCTCATGCCCGGTACTTCTTCCTTGAAGAAACGAGCCGCTTCGATGAGTTCATCATAGGTCTCGGGGACCTTGATGTTGTACTGGTCGAAGAGGTCTTTCCTGTAAACAAGAAAGCTCGTCTCCGAACCAAAAGGAAGACCGTAGAGTTTGGCGCCGGGACCGTCGCGATAAATACGCTCGCCGCCGGCGATTCCCGTGACTTCAACATAAGCCGGAATCAAGTCGTCAAAATCGTAGTCGGGAACGGCAAGATTCGGGTTATCAAAAAACGGTTCCAAGGGCTGGATCATATCCGCCATTGCATATTCGCTCTTCCACATGACAACCATTGAAACCACATCATAGTCGCCGCTGGGCTTGGTCATTTCCAAGACCTGCTTATCGTGCATCTTGATGTACTGCAGCAGATCGATTTCAACGTTGATTCCCGTCAATTCCTCGAAGTCCTCAACAACACCGGCATCGATAGCCGCGTTGTAATGGCCATGGTTGGGGAAGCAGGCGACAATCGTCGTTCCTTCATAGCGTCTCCAATCAAATCCCTCGCTCATAGCACCGGCACTTGACTCCGTATCCGAGCCGCCGTTTGCAGAAACGACTGACACTGCAATCACGAGTGTCATCAGGACCAAAACGTTTTTTTTGATCATATAATCGGCCTCCTTATGATCTTTGTTTATCCATCTTATCTGATGGGAAATCATAAAGCAAGAATAAAAAGATCGATTTAAACATATAGCACTTCGATAGCGTTCATGTTGATCTTTATCAAAATATTAAAACGCATATCAATCATTTGAGCCGCCAAAATGTTTTGGATTGACGGATTGTTCTAGAGAGGCGAATACCCGCCGCGCTTCATTTGCTTGAGCATCCATTCCCGGGCTTTGCGTATCTCGGCAATGGGGTCGCCGGCTTTCTCGGTCCACATTTCAATGACGAACGGTCCTTTATATCCGAGTCGGTTCAACACCGAAAAAAGATGCGGAAAATCAACGCAGCCTTCACCAAAGGGGACTTCCTTGAATTGACCTCCAAAGACACCGGTGACCGCTTTTGTGTCTTTCAGATGAACTGCAACGATCTTATGAAATCCTTTGGTAAATTCACTCTCCACGTCGTAGCCCCAGGCGCTGAGGTTCCCGACATCCGGGTAGACGGTGAACCATGGAGAGGGGATTTTGTCGGCATATTCCAGGAAACGGCTGATGGAGTTCATCAGCGGATGATCCATGATTTCCATGCTGAGCATCACTTGGGATTTCGATGCCCATGAAACGGCCTGTTTCAAACCGTCCAGGAAATTCTTTCGTGTTTCAGCGTTGCCGCTGGTGTAATACACATCGTATCCGGCCAGCTGGATATTTCGGATTCCCAGATCGACCGCCAGTTCGATCGCTTTGCGCATAATTCCCAGGGCGGTTTCCCTCTCATCCTGGTTTTCGCTGCCCAGCGGAAAGCGACGATGCCCGCTGAGACATATGGACGGGATGGGTACACCGGTGTCCAGAACACCGTTGATAAGATCTTTACGTTGATTGCGGGTCCAATCCAGACGGGCCAGACGTTCGTCGGTTTCGTCGACGGACATTTCGACAAAGCTGTAGCCGGCATCTCGAGCCGTTTTGAGTTTCACCGGCCAATCGCTGCCTTTCGGCATTGCTTTCTCATATATCCCGATAGGGGGAGCATCCAGAAATTTCATTCTCTTACGTCCAATATTTGGCGATTTCGTCCTGGTAAGCTCGAGCTTCCGTAGCCGGATCATCGGCGTTGCGAAGGTTTCGACCGACGATGAAGCTCTTAACAGGAATTCCTTTGAACAGCTGAATCACTTCCTTCGTGAGACCGCCGGTGACCGAAACTTCCAGCCCTATGTCGGCCAGTTTCTTGACGACGGTCATATTCTCCGTTCCCCAAGATCCGCCGCTGTTGAGAGCGTCTCGACTTTGATGATAAATCACCTGCTTGAGCCCCAGTTTTTTCCAGGTTTCCGCCTGTTCGTATGTCCAATTGCCGAAGAGCTCCACCTGCATCTCACCGCCGCGTTTCTCCGCGGCTTCCATCGCCTTAACCTTGGTGGCGTCGGCGGCGTTGCACATCACTGTCACCCAGTCGGCTCCTTTATCGCATGCCATACCGGCCAACTCTCCACCGGCATCGACTATTTTCAGGTCGGCTACGATAATGTTGTCGGGATACAAGGTGTTCATGACTTCAATGGCTTCGGATCCGCTGGAGAGACATAGAATTGTGCCAACCTCGATGATGTCAAGTTCCGGAGCCAGAATGCGTGTCGATTCCAGAGCTTCGCTGATTGTGAAATTGTCCAGTGCGACTTGTAAAAGGGGTTTTGCCATCGGTCATTCTCCGGTAGATAAATTTGATTGATTGTATCTGGTAAAAGATCAAAAAGCAATATTCGTTGATATTCCGGACAGGGAAATTGTCTCCCGAAGATTTTGGGCCGTGGTGCCAAAACTATTATCTGTCTATTATACATATATATAATATGTAATCATCATTTAGATAGAGTCGTTCGGCAAGGCACGGTCGGTTGTGAACCAACGTCGCTTAATTCAATATAAAAACCATATAGCAAGTTCGAAATGATCGTAAAGACCAACATGGAGATTGTTTTGGTTGACAATCCATCTATTTTCTCTAAAAATGAAAGGCGATCGTTGATGAGGAGTTAATATGGATATAAACGAAATCGATAAAAGCCGCTGGCTGCATGATGTTTTTCCCGAGTGGGGAAGCTGGCTAAACGAAGAAATTGAAGAAGAAGAAGTGAAACCCGGAACATTTGCCATGTGGTGGCTGGGCTGCACCGGAATCTGGGTAAAATCCGAGGGCAGCGCCAACATCATGATCGATTTCTGGACCAAGAGCGGCAAGCGATCCAAAAAGAATAAGTTGATGACGCCCAAACACCAGCATCAGCGTATGATCGGGTGCGTGGCCCTGCAGCCGAATCTCCGCAACGCTCCGTGTGTTCTCGATCCGTTTGAAATTCGCACCGTCGATGCGGTGCTTGCGACTCACGACCACGGTGATCATATCGATCCCTATGTCGCCGCAGCCGTCATGCAGAACTGCGAGGACGATGTCCCCTTTATCGGTCCTCAAGCCTGTGTCAATCTTTGGACCCAGTGGGGTGTGCCCGCCGACCGATGCCGCGTAATGAAACCGGGTGATTCGATCACCATCAAGGACACAACGATACTGGCTCTCGATTCCTTCGATCGAACCGAATTGGTGACCGCACCGAAGGACATGGTTCTCAAGGACAAGCCTGTTCGGGATATGGACGAACTTGCGGTCAACTACCTGATCCAGACCCCCGGTGGAAACCTCTACCACAGCGGTGATTCTCACTATTCGAACTACTTCGCCAAACATGGTAACGATCACCGAGTGGATGTGGCCCTCGGATCTTTTGGCGAAAATCCCCGGGGTATGACCGATAAGATCAACGCCGCCGATATGCTCCGAATGGCCGAATCCCTGAAAAGCAAAGTGATCATTCCGATTCACCATGACATATGGACCAATTTTCTGGCCGATCCCAAAGAAATCACCACTCTCTGGGAGATGAAGAAAGACCGGCTCAAATATGATTTCAAACCGTATATCTGGCAGGTCGGCGGCAAATTCACCTGGCCGGAAAACAAAGATGATATGGAATTCATGTTCGACCGGGGCTTCCATGATGCCTTTGAAATCGAACCCGATCTGCCCTTCAAGTCATTATTGTAAAGCGGTTAAAAGGAGTCTGATGAACCATGGCAAAATATGATTTTATGAGTTTTGGCGAGACCAATATCAGGATGGCTCCTAGAGGTCATGATCGACTCGCTCAAGCCGAAGAACTGCAGTTGGGCATCGCGGCGGCGGAATTGAACTGCTGTGTGAATATCTCACGATTGAGTACAAAGCGTCTGCAGCCCCAGCTGAAAACCGCCTATATCACCAAACTGGTTGATTTCTGGACCGGTGAGTACATCATGCAGCGCGCCCGGTCCCACGGTGTCGACATGTCCAATGTGCTGGTGGAGGAGTACGACAAGATCGGCAGAACCCGCAACGGACTGTCGTTCATAGAGGTGGGAATCGGTCCTCGCCCCAGCAAGCAGCTCTATGACCGCGGCCACTCCGCACTCAGCAAGATACAGCCCGGCGAAATTGACTGGGAAAAAATTCTGGACACGCGGTGGTTCCACACCACGGGAATTGTCACAGCCCTGGGCGAACATACCGTCACCGAAGTGGTCGCCGCATTAAAGGCGGCAAAAAAGAACGGGGCCACAACCAGCTACGATCTCAATTACCGTCACACACTGTGGACTCAGGAAGCGGCTCGAATAGCCGCCGAGCAGATTATGCCGTATGTCGATGTCATTATCGGAAACGAGGAAGATTTCGACACCATGCTCGGAATCAAGGCCGAAAACACCGACACGAACTTTTCCACACTCGACCCTGAAAACTACCGCGAAGTCGCATCAAAAGTCATGAGCTCCTACAAGCACATTACCGCTGTGGGCACCTCGCTTCGAGAAGTGAAAAGCGCTTTGTTGAACAACTGGCGAACCGTCCTGATGACGAAAAACGGATACTTCGTGTCGCGCAAGTACGAGGATATTGAAATCTACGATCGGACCGGTGGGGGCGACAGTTTCGCCTCTTCACTGATATGGGGTCTGCTTGAGGGGAAACCGGAACAAGAAGTCATCGACTTCGCCGCGGCATTTTCGGCACTCTGCCATACCGTGCGGAATGACTGGAATATCGTTTCAGCTGAGGAAGCCTATGAACTGATGGCCGGCGGCAGCGCTCGCGTGAAGAGGTGAAGTGAGCCGGCTCTATGGACCGACGGTTCAATTGAACGCCTGCCGAATGACAGCGAACGAAGCTGTTGTCGGCAGGTTTTTTTAGACGACGTAGACTTCGATATTCTTGGCTTTCAGATTATCGATAACCGCATCCGGAGTTTTGTCATCCGTGACAACAACATCGATATCATCCAGTGGTGCGCTGACGAAGTTCGAAACATGCTGGATTTTGGAGAAGTCGGCAAGGACAATCACCTTGCCCCGGGTATTGCCGATCATCGCCTGATTCACGCTGCATTCCGACATCACCGATGTCGTGAGGCCAACTTCAAGGCTTAATCCGTTGGTTCCCAGTATTGTCGTATTGCTGTGGATGTTTTTGATCGCGTTCAGTGCGAAATCCCCCACAAATGACCGGGATTGATCTCGGTATTCGCCGCCCAAAATGAACAGCTCAACGGAGGGATCCTTCGCACACACGATGGCGGCGGCATTGTTGGTAATGATTCGTACGGGCTTTTTGACGGCTTCCAGGAAAAACAGAGCTGTCGTTCCGCTGTTGAGGAACAGAATCTCATTCTCCTGAATAAGGCTGGCCGCGAACCGGGCAATCCTCATTTTTTCCGATGTGTTGACAATACCCTTCTCAAAAAAGGATCGTTCCGGCTGTGTATCGATAAAGGCATCAAGTCTTTTTGCACCGCCGTGAGTTCTCATCAAGAGACCCTTGCGGTCGAGAGTATCCAGATCCCGCCTGATCGTGACTGAAGACACCCCGAGAGAGTCGCTGAGTTCGTCAACTCTCACGTTTTCCTTCTGTCTGAGAAAACTCAATATTTGCTGATGTCTATTGGATGCTATTTGATTTATATCACTCAAAACGGTTAACCTGTTTGAGCGATTATATCGTAAAGAGACGATTTAATGGGCAAAAAACTTATTTTAATTTCTTTTCTTTCGATCGCCTCATCGCCTGTGAGATGACCATATTGTTCGTGAATGTTTTTGAACTTATCAATGTCCAGCATAATTATCGAGTAGGTGTGCCATTTCTCTGGAGTCGATCATCTTCCCCCTTTGCGGACTTAAAGTAAAGTCGGCGGTATGACCCCGGTTGTCTTCAAGACCTAATTCACAGCCGCATAGCCATGAGGACCCGAACCGCAGCCGCCATACAGCGACCAATTCCCACGATCCACGGACAATTTTTTGGAATGGCCGCATGGCCGGCCTCAGAGAAGATATGATACCTGAACATCCGATGAACACCAGGAAGCGAGGTCTCCATGATTCACCAATTGAATCCTTTGGGCGATGCCGGATTGCTCTGCGATACATTGATGAACCGCTATCCAAATCCCTTGGATCTGCCTCCGGCTCATCGGTGGCACTACCATCAGGGGGTTTTTCTTCTCGGTGTGCTGCGACTCGGCCAAACCGTCTGTGAATCTTCCTATATCAGTTACGTCGATCAGTGGATCGGGGAACTGGTTGGAGAGGATGGTTCGGTTGACTATACAGCCGGAGAACTCGATGCCCTACAGCCGGCAAATCTGCTGTTTCATCGATTGGATGTCGATTCTGACGGTCGATACCGTCGGGCCTTGGATCTGCTGATGGGGGTTTTGGATGACTTTCCCCGGACTGATCAGGGAGGATTCTGGCACAAGCTTAAGTACCCGAATCAGCAGTGGCTGGATGGTTTGTATATGATCGGCCCTTTGAGTGCTCGCTATTCCCAACTGACCGGGGATTCCCGATGGATCGACGATGCCGTCACCCAGGCATTTCTGATCGCCGACGGTTCCCGAGATGAGAAAACGGGTCTCCTCCGACATGGTTTTGATCGGAGCCGATCCGCCGCCTGGGTCAGGAACGGCGACATGAGGGCACCGGAGTCATGGGGGAGAGCTCTCGGTTGGTTCCCAGCGGCTCTTCTGGATATTCTGGACTGGATGCCGGACGACCATTCTAAGAGGGATTGTGTTAAAGACCTCTTTCT
>JARGFR010000007.1 GCA_029210985.1 Spirochaetaceae bacterium
CCAAACGATTTCCGCGGATCAGATAACCCCTGATCGTATCTCCGGCCATCAGGAATCGATGAACCCGGTCCAGACCGTATTCCTTATGCATCGATTTCGGGGTATCACCGACTAACGGTTTCTTGGTCACATGTCGCTCCTTGAAGTACCAAAAGGTAACGAATTCCCACCCCCGGCGTCGAGATGGTCGAAGGAAGCGATCCTGGGATCCGCCATAATCCAGATCAATCCCGCCGCGGGGAAAAGGATCCCGGAACCAAAGAGCAGTCCAAAGCCCCCGGCCTCCAGGAGGAAGCCTCCCAGAACACTGCCGATAAATTGAGATCCGCTGTATGAGATCGCCATGAACATTCCCATACCCAGGGCACGTTTTTTGGGTCCGATGGTCCTGTTGACCCAATCCACTCCTGCAATGAGATAGAACCCATAGCAGAAGGCATGCGTCAATTGAGACAACAACAACGGAAGTGCATGCGGCATGAATGCCAGCAGAGAAAGGCGAAGAAGGATCGACAGCTGAGCGATAATAAGCATCCGACGATGGCCGAGCCGCATGAGAAATCGGCCCCCGAAATACAGAATCGGCAACTCCGCAATAGCCGCGACGACGAACATACCGCTGACCCGATGCACACCGACAATCTCAGCGAAATACAAAGAACCAAACGACCGATAGAGGGAAAAACCGATATTCCCCAGGAAACCCACAGCCAGGAAACGGATGTATGCCGTTGGAACTCGAGTGGTTGCGAACGGAGCTCCATCCACCTCATGGGGCAGCGCTGCCGGCGCCAACGGCATTGACGCGGTTTTTACCGCGAATGCCGTCATAAAGGCGATGAAGAAGAATCGGGCATCGGCTCCTTCAAACAGTGCACTGGCCTGAAGGAGCAGCGATACAAGGATGAACCCGACTGTACCCCACACTCGTGCACGGCCATAATCCCTCGCGGCGTTCACCAAGGCTCTTCCGCTTAAAGCGTCCATCATCGGAAAGATCGGTTTATAGAAAAAGCCGAATAGAGCGGCTGCGGCCATCACGGCTGAAAACTTCGTCATATGATGTATAAGAAAAAGACTGAAGGCGGACATCATCAGAATAAAACCGATGGAAGTTCGAAATCGTCCGCTGCGATCCGCGGTTCGCGAAAGCAGTAAGGGAGCGGCCAGGCCGGATAATTCCATAATCCCGAGCAGCAGCCCTATCCGCGATGGGGAGTATCCGAGGGTGTCCAGATAAATCGGCAGAAACGGAAAGATAACCGCAAAGGCTCCGAAGAGTACCCCATACACCGCGGAAAGACGGAGAACATTCCGATCAAGGTTCATACCGAATCAATACCCGAGAATCTCGCCAAGCTGATTCTTCCAGTGCGAAACCGGCATGTCCTGAACATGCAGCACCCGGCCGCCGAGTTTTTCAAATCCTCTGATGTTGGCTTGACTGTCGTCCACCAGAAGAGTTTCACCGGCCCTCAGACCCAAGTCGCCCAAAATCCGTTCATAAGAATCCCGATGAGGTTTTCCCCGATAACCCAGTCGGCGCAGATCCCATATCCGAGGAAACAGATCGGACACACCCAAAGCGTCCAGCGTCCGAACCGCATGCTCTCGGGGTGAGTTCGTGAAAAGAGCATAATCCACCGGCAAATTCAGTAGGAACTCCCGCAGCTCGGCATCCGGTGACACCCATTCGTTCATGTTCGTCGGATGAACCGTCTGTATAAAGGGTTCGGGATCGTATAGGCCATGGCAGATTCTGAGCCACTGCAGCGTTGTACCGAACACCGCCGCCTTTCCCTTTCTCATCCCCTCGGCTTCATCGAAATCGACGCCGAAATACTCTGCCACAAACCACGCGATACGGCGATTCATTTCCTTGAGAACGCCGGCGGAAGCGGGATACAGGGTGTTGTCCAAATCAAAGAGGATGAAGGAAGCGCTCATGGCCCGACCCTATCCCGGAGTCATGGTTTAGGTCCAGTGACTTGCCCATGCGGAGCCTCCGGGCTATCTTCAATCCATGTCCCCTTGGTACCGCCTGGATAATGCCGGCAAACTCTACCCAGCACTGAGGGGATCGCGACGTACGACGGTATTCCGGCTGTCGGCGGATTTGACGGCACCGATTCACGTCGGCCGGCTCCAGAAATCTCTGGACACATTGATGCCCCGATTCCCCTACTTCGCTGTTCAGCTTAAGCGGGGGGGGTTCTGGTATTCCCTGGATTCATCCCCGCATCCGGTGCTCCTGGAACGTGATTCCCGGTATCCCTGCATGAGTTACCCTCTGCGTCGGCGAGGAACTCATCCCTTTCGAGTACGGAGCTGGAGGAACAGAATAGCCGTCGAGTTTTCCCATGTCCTCTCAGACGGAACAGGAGCGCTCGTGTTTCTCCGTTCTCTGCTGGCCGAATACCTCCACCAGTCCGGTGTCCCCAGGAAGGACTGCGGGGACTTGCCTTTACCAGGTGAGAAACCCGGTGAAATGGAGGACGATGATGCGTTCCGAAGATTCGGCAATCCCAGCCTGCCTGGTCCGCTGTCCCTGGAAAAGGCTTTTAGACTCCCACTGGCTTTTGAAAACCCGGGGTACTACAAAATCACTACGGGAATCATGTCTGCGGCTGTGTTGAAAGATCGGGCTGGACGCTATGGGGTCTCAATTAACGATTTCCTGATATCCGTTATGCTCGATTCGTTCAAGAACCTGTTGTCGGACATGCCCGATAAACTGAGAAGTCAGGTGATCGCCCCGATTCGCATCAATGTGCCTGTCAATCTGAGACGGTTCTGGCCCTCCCCGACGATGAGGAACTTCTTTGTCAGCGTGGATCCCGAGATCGATCCCCGATTGGGCGATTGGACCCTCGAGGAAATTGTTGAGAGAACGGCCAATTACATGAAATATGAGACCGATCACCGACAACTGGCTTCGCGGATGGCAAGAAACATCCGTGGTGAAATGAGGCCGGCAGCCCGGCTGCTTCCCCTGGCGGTGAAAGATATCATCCTGCCCGCCATCTACTCCCGATATGCCGAAACACGTTATACCAGCGGCTTGAGCAATCTCGGCGCGATCCGTATGCCCGAACATCTGGAAACGTACATAAAGCGATTCGATTTCATACCTCCTCCGGCCATGGGAGAAAAAGTGAAGGCTTCGGTCATCGGATGGAAAGATACGGTACATCTGAGTTTTGGACGATTGGTGAGGCCGGCTATTTCAGAACTCTACATATTTCGGAAACTCATCTCACTGGGTATACCTGTGAAGATTGAAAGCAATTAGGAGGAGGCGATCTATATGCCCTACTGTTCACGATGCGGAGTGGAAGTGGACGACAATGTCGCCCGGTGTCCTCTCTGCGACGCTCCGATACAGAAGTTTTCGGGAGATGACGGATCTCCCTGGCCTTCCGAAGAGGCTCCCCTCCCGCCGACACCTCCCCTGAGCAGCGATGAGCGCATCGCGTTGGCCAAAACCATTACAACTCTGGGATTCCTGATTCCAGCTTCAGTCGTGCTGACTGTGGACTGGTTCATTTCCAAGGAACTGGATTGGTCTCTCTACACATTGATTTCCCTGGGGGCGGCATGGATGTGGGCCATCATCCCGTTGATGTTCGCCAGGCTTCCCTATCTGATCATCGGATTGGCAACCCTTGTGGCCGTCGCCCTGGAATGGGGCATCGGTCTGATGTCCGGCAGCATTATCTGGATACTCAAGATGGGCATGCCCATTGTGATACTTGCCGGAGGGTTGGCGGCTTTGGTGACACTCATGGGCCGCACAGCCAGAGAAGTCGGAAGTAATCTGGCCGGGTGGATACTCATTGCCGCGGCGATTCTGTCCATGGGCATCGATATTTTCACCAACTACGGTATGAGAGGATCATGGACCCCGGGGTGGTCCATCGTTGTGGTCTCCACTCTTTTACCCATTGCCGCTCTGCTGCTCTACATTCATTATAGACCCTCAAGACGATCAAGGCTTAGGCGTTACTTCCATGTTTGAGAGACTGGGGAGATGCCGTCCCGGTTAATCTTCCTCGGATATGGGCGGGAGGGATTCCTTGAGTGCAAGGCATGCCTTTTCTGCGGAAGCGAGCTCCTTTTTTGCCGCTTTTAACGCCGTCTGCTGTTCCTTCACCGTCTCCTCTAGAACGGCGGCCTTCTCGGCCTTGGCATCCCTGTCGGCTTCGGCTATCAGGTATTCTTTGTGGGCCTTCAATGCCGAGATATCGGCTTCCAAGCCGGCAATCCGGTTTTCCGCCGCTTCCAATTCTTTTCGTCTCGCTTTCAATTCGGCGGATTCCGAGGCAGCGGGCTTCATGCCTATCCAGGTACGCCCCAATTCCCGATACGCATCATCGAGAGTGTTCCGGTTCTGTTCCAGGAGTGACTCGATGTAGGAGACTCGCTTCTTCGCACCGCCCTTTCCGGGCATTTCTTCCAATGAGGCTTCCAATGCCTCGAATTCCGCCGAAATAGCCTCCAGCCTGTCATCGATTTCCTTGCCGCGATCCTGAAGTGCCTTCAGTGTGGCCATGGGCAGTGCCGCTGGTGTATCGGTAAAAGCTTCGGCGGACATTGTATCGAAGATGCTCAACCCGGCTTTGCCCCAAAGACGCTCAAGGGCAACCGATGCGGTCTTCTTCCGGCCCGCCCAGAGCAGGGCCTTGCCTCGCGTGAAAAGGGCGGCGGTTCGTCCTTTGTTTTCTCCTTCATATCTGTAAACAGCGTCCTCGGCTTCATGGAGTCGCTTTTCGGTCTTAATCAGGTCTTCCAGCGCAGACTCCATTTCATCACCGAACTGACGAGAGGATTTCCACAACTCCCATGCGGCCCGACCCAGTTCCTCCAGTGCGGATTCCTCTCGGTTTTTCATGCTGCGAAGTTCAACTTTCAGGGATTTTTTTTCTTCCTGCAGCTCTGTTCGTTTTTCGTTGTCGGCCAGAATACGACGCAGAGAATTCTCCGCATCCCGAATCTCTCCGGAGAGACGCCTCACTTCCTCCAAGGTGTCGGAAGGGAGTTTGGGAAGATTTGCCTCGTCAAGTTCCTGACCGAGATTGGCCAGGATTACATCCTCGTTCTCCCGCTCGGAAGCGATGGCGTCTTCCTTGTCGGCGATACGTCTATCCAGTTTTTTCAGATCGTTCATATCAATTCTCCAATATGGTAATTTCTACTCGCCTGTTCCTGCGACGGCCTTCCTCGGTTGAATTATCCCCGATGGGCTGCGTGTGGCCCATTCCCCTGGTCATCACCTGGGTATCGGGACGGACACCCGACTCGATGAAATAACGTGCGACGGTTTCAGCCCGCTGTTCTGAGAGCAGCTGACCGTCGTTTCGCGGATTCACCATGGCCGTATGGCCTGTGATGAGAATGTCTCTGTCCGGATACCGGGAAAGTATACCGGCAATGTGTTCCAATTTGTTCTTCTGGCCCGGAAGCATCACCGCCTGGTCGGGGAAGAAATTAATATCATCGAGAGAAACCATCACTCCATCATCGGTGACTTCCGCCCTGAGATCCGGCCTGTCCAGATCTTCAATTTCCCGAACCAGCGCATCTTTATCCATGGGATCGGCATACACCGCACGGCCCGCGGAGGTCCCCCGGAATGTAAAAGAAGAACCGTCGCTCATTGTGTATGTGTAGGTAAAAATTCCGTCGACGGCATAGTTGCGGCCTTTTCCGGCATCCCACCAGAGGACCTGTTCGAAGACGCCCTCGACTTCAATGGGAAACCAGTCGGAAGATATGATGCGCAGGTGAACGGGATCCAAAGGATCGGGTATCCATCGGTAGCCATAGACCACTTCCAGCACTTCGAAAGAGGAACCGTCGAGTACCTCGGTACCCCGGTACTGATAATCCACAGGGAAGTCGATGAGGAGGGTTTCGGGTATCCCGAATGTCGGTCCAAGATTGAACACTTCGCGGCCTTCCCCGCTCCATCGATCGCCGGGGAAGAGGGCTTCGGCGGGAAACACCGGTACATTTCTCACCGCGGGGACAGGAGAAGAATCCGGAATCTCGGACAGCAGGCCGTCGACATTTCTGTCGTAGCTGACTTCATACTCTCCGGACCACTTGTATACACCGGTATCGATGTCTTTCTCGGCAATGTCATAGTGATTCCAAATTGTTCCGGAATCGCCGCCGCCTTCAAGAATTTCCACGGCAATTTTATTGAGGATTTCAGACCGGGAAGAACTCACACCATCGATAAAGACCTCTTCATCAACGATGACGTTCAGATGCCACTTGTCACCGGCGGAGTGATTGTATCGGAAAAGAACCTGGGCGGGAGTTATCACGGCACCTGCCAGAAAGACGACGGCCGCCAAGGGGATAATCCGAAAAACCATGTGATAATTATAGATCGTCTTAGGAGCAGAAATCATGTCACCGCATTGAGAATGACCAGGGTCAGGAAAGTATTCAGGGAAAAACCGGCCAAAAAAGCCAGTGTTGCGCCAAGCTCGGACTTCAGCGCACGACGTCTGCAGGATCGAATCAGGGGTACGGTATCCCTGGGAAGACCATCACCCCAACCGATCATTTCGTCCACCGCGTCCCCGGCTCGTAGGTAGGCGCTGAGGGCCAGGAGGTCTCTCTCCGCTCTCAAAAAACGGGCGTGACGCCAGTTGGCCGAATAGACGAGATAGAATACGACACCCGGAGGGAGAAGAGGCAGAAGCGGGAATAGAGCACCTGTCAGCGCCAATCGGGCGGTCGGCGATGCCTGATGGGAACTGAACGCGGCGGTGGCGATACTGAAGAGTGCCAGGGATCCCGCCAGCAGCGCCCAGGGTGTGACGGTATTCCAATACTCATTTTTCTGACGGCCGGACCAGACGGCCCTGGGAACGATGTCCTGACCTTCATGAAGTATGGCGAGCAGGGGAACGTCCCGGCTGCCGTACATCCTCAGAACCCCGTCTCGACTTTCCAGAAAACCCACCAGATAGACTTTGGCTCCTTCCTGAAGGGATGTCATGCGCTTCCAGGGCATGGGGCTTGGATACATCTCCGGAAATCGTTCCTCAAGAAGCGTTCTGGCGTCGGGCGTTGTGGCTCCTTCGGACGGCATCAAATAGATGTCCGCACCGGACATCACCGCCTGCACGGTCATACCGTCACCTCTCACCCACAGGGAATCGTCCCCCTGCAGCGCTTCAATCCTTCCGATAAAACGGTGAGCACCGAGAGGCCCGCGGTCCGTTCCGGATCTGAAACTCACCTTCGGCAGCAAAGCGGAATTCCTGACCCGTTCCCGAAAGCGGCGCCAACGGGATCGGGCTCGCATACCGCCTAATCCGGGGATGAACAGATAGCATATGAGAACTATGAGAAAGGCGGTTGCAGTGAGCATAGAATTAGACGTCGACGTTGAAAACCATCCCGCCGGCCGTGGAGCCGCTGAGTGTGCCGAATGCTTCGGGCCTGGCCTTGATTGCCTGGTGCAGCTCGGCTGCGTATTGCTTGATCAGGGCATCGGCCCGCTCGGGTGAAGCGTTGATGGTGTTGGCTTTGTATGAAGAATCCTGCTTGATGCGCTGAAGGTTGTCTATCAGGCTGTTGAGGAGCTGCACTCTGGATAGGGGCACGGTGTTTTGACCCGAGGCGGCGGGTATACCGGAAATGTGCCGGAACTGAGCGAAAACAGTTTGGGACGGTCTGACCGGTACCGAAACCCGATGACCGGACTTCGTGAATCTGGCTATCTGAAGAGAAGAGATATGACCGGCCGCACCACCGAATCGCATTGACCACAACCTCCACCCCTATTATCGGTAGTTGAGGTCGGACCGTTAAATTTTCGTATTTAGTTATGGATTCTTCGCCGCTCGGAGTTCGATTGGCATTCGATGCACATCACTGAGTACGGGATGGCATCCATACGCGCTTCCCCGATTTTCTTACCGCAGCTGGCGCAAATGCCGAATCGCCCGTTCTCCAGACGTGCCATGGCGGCCTCGATGCGCTGAAGGCGTATCTTGTCTTTGGTACCAACAGCCTCGAGAGTCCGAGCATCAATGTCATTGGAGGCGACATCGGCAAGATCTTTTACACCAATATCTTCAACGGCAGCCCGGAAATCATCATTTTCCGCGAGTAAGGACTGTAGCACTTCCGCTTTGAGTTTATGTAACTTCTGCCGCATCCGGTCTTTAAAATCACTGTCCATTGATTACTCCGGTTGAAAAACGGAGGTAATTTGAACCATAGGGCGTGATTTGTCAAGGAGGTCTTCACTTATGGCGGTCTTGACGGGCAGGCGGGGCTAAAATAATATACGCACGGCATTAGGCCGAAAAAGGAGGGCTCTTTTTGAAGGAAGAGGCCATTGAGGTAGAGGGAATTGTCAAAGAATCTCTCCCTAACACCATGTTTAGAGTAGAACTAAAAGCGGGTCATCTGATATTGGCCCATCTGTCAGGAAAGATGCGCAAGCATTACATCCGCATCGTTCCCGGCGATCGAGTACGTGTCGCCCTGTCCCCTTACGACCTGACTCGGGGACGAATCATTTACCGAGAACGCTGACGCAGTAGAAACCAAGTAGCCCCCGATCCGCCGTCTTTGCGGCCCGCCCGCCCGAAATCACCGATTTCAGACGACATTTCCAAATACTTACGGACCAGGGGAGCCAACACCGATCCGTCGGTGGAATGAAGGCCCTTGCCGTGTATGATCAGTCCTTTGCGATAACCTCTCCTACGCATGCTGCGTATGAAACGTGCCATTTCTTCCCGTGCTTCCCTACCGGTGAGTCCGTGAAGGTCGAGTGTGTCCTGGTGTGCCCGACGCAGCCAGATTGATCGACCTTCGCTGACCGGAGTCACTTCGATCTTTTCTCTATTCACCACGACGTCCGCTCCCGGAGGGTAGCGTTCCAGCCAATCCTGGTCGGAGACTTCGGAGGATTCGGGCACCGATGACGGTTTTTGCCGATCTTTACGGTTCTCCCATTGATCCAATATCGAATCAAAGTCCATCCGATTCCTCCGAAATAAAGTCCAGAGAATCTTCGTTCAGCCAACCTTCCAAACCATACCCTGTTCGCACAAGACGATCAGATCCTTCCTCCGCCACCACCTCCACTGCTGTCCCGGCGGGAAGTTGAATCCAGTCTGTGGAAAGAGGGCCGGGTATTTTTCTCAGCGGATCGGAGTCGGCCAGAACAATTGCGGTGGGAGCTCTCCACCTGGAATCTGTGTACAGGAGTAAGAAAGAAGACGCCACCGTGAGGATGATGGAAGAGACGAAGAGTAACACCAGCCTCGCGTCCCTTCTAAATAGAAGTATCGTGAATGCGGCGAAAAAGGCATTCACCGTCACCAGCCAGAGCGCGAAGACCAACGCAGGCGGCCAAATAAGCGGAACCGGAATCTGATCGTTCAATACGAACCGATCCTCCAGAATCTCCAGAGTATCGGCAATTCGCCTGGTGCCAGGACGGAGAAACAAAGCCCGGCGCAGATGAGATACGGACCGATCCGCATCACCAACCACCATCTCGACAACCGCCAGGTCGTGAAGCAATCCCGGATGATCCCCAAGTTCCAGCCGAAGAGAACGATATGTTTCGAGAGCCGTGTCCCATTCGCCTCTATAAGCCGCATCGGCTGCTTGGACGGCACGTTCGACTTGCTCAGGATTTCCATTGGACGCGGAAAGCAAGAGCGGCAGAATCAACATTGCGGCCGCCGCACGAATTCCCGGCTGCTGAGTTCCCGGGCGCCTGATGAGAAACATCGTGGCCAGCAGAATGAATCCCGGCAGAGCCATAACAAGCCAGAACTGATTACGCCAGTGAAACGACACAGGGCCAAAACGGAAAAGTTCGGCTCCAAGGAGTAAGGCGGCGTCGGAATTTGCGGTATCGCCTAGGGTGGCCTCAACCGAAAACGTCTCTTGATAAGCTTCGGTCCGGCGGATTCGACCGGCACCGATGGGCTCGAGCCAGATCCATCCGGGAACGTTTAAAGGCAGATTCCCAGGGGTTTCAATCTGAAAATCGAAACGATCTTCTCTCCATCCCTCATAGCCACCTGGACCGGGAATATAGGATGATGAAGAACCTCGACTGACCAGAGTGGCTCCTTCCAAGGAGGGTTCGGGCAGCCTGAGTACATTCATGTTGCCTTCGCCTTCGACGCGAACTCTCACCGATAGAATATCACCCACCCGGAAAGATCCTTCGTCCCGTTCCACGTCCAATCGGAAGCGGCCGACGGCGCCGGACTGCAGAACCTCGTTCGGGAGAGCGACAACTTCCACGGCAAAGGACGGCGCCGCCCTTGTCAGGCCGGCGACCGAAACGCGCGCCGCCGGAAACACTACGCGTCCGGGATCCCCGGGAGTCCATATCCACGAGGCCATCGGTACATCGTAGAGGATGTCCTTTCCATGGGACCGGGTCACAATACCCCCCAGGCCCGGCGATTCTTCCAGCAGTCCTTGAGGAGCGGAGCTCAATACCGCCGAATCGGCAAGGGAAAGAGATTGGAGATTCAGGGCTTCGAGAACCACTGGCAGGGCCTGGCCCTGCCAAACCGTCTCCGGCACAGATCGCCATCGGGTAAACACAGGATAGGGGAATCCGGCTTCATCAGCTTCCAGTCCGATGACTTCTTTCGGTTCGGTGACGGCTTCTCGCTCACCGGCTTTGATTCGGAATGGGTCAATCGTATGAAATCCCGGTGCGTCCACACGAATCGCAGCCAGGACCTCTATCATCCTGACTGTTTCTCCGTCCGAGGATTCCGGTAGCCATGGTCTTGCATAAGGATAAGACCACCAGACAAGAGGACCCTCGAGTTCGGGACGGAGAATCTCAATCTGATCGTTCCAGGGAATACCCGTCCGGATTCGGATCGTGAAGCGGTCACCGCGTACGACCCGGTCGGGATCAAATTCAAGAGATGCCGTTTCCCCACTCAGAACAGCAATGCTCAGAAGGCCGAATAGGAGGCTTACCAGTCCTCGGTGTAAACCACGTCGTCGTCGCGTTGGCTCAACCATGAGTCCGCCTCCTTTCTTTTAACATAGTCGAGGAGCCTTTGGCTGTCCTCGTCTCCCTCGGTACTCCGATCCTCCCCGGCCAGATTATTCTGGGGTACTGCCGAGCGGATTCGTGACAGGGAATCTTCCAGATTAATCTTTGCATCGATATCCGACGGGCGGATGGTGAGTGCATTTCGGAATGCCCTATAGGATTCGTCGTAACGCCCTCTGTGGTAATACAGGACACCGCGGTTGAAGGCTATTCGGAACAGGATATCCGCATCATCGGTGTTGCTCTCCGCCATGCTCCAAGACCGCAGCGCCGCGTCGCCTTCGCCCAGTGCGAAGTACACGTTGGCGAGGTTGTAATAGATGACATCCTTCCCCACCCGTATCTCATCATCGGCCCAGAGATATTGAAGGATGGCCTTCTGATACTGGCCCCTTCCATAGGAGAGATTTCCAGCCAGGACTCGGGTTGACGGCGTCGAATTCTGACATGAGATTGTCAGAAGAAGGAAACCAAGTATTCCCATCCATGTCGGTCTCTTCATATCTTTCGCCATGGGAAAATCCTTACAAACAAATACAAGCCGAGAAACAGCAGCGCCGGAAGCAGGAAAGTACGATAACGGGTCATCCCCACGAATCTGATTCCGCGGCTCTCGGCAAATTCTTCGGCTTCAACAATGCTGCGCGTCAGTTCCGCTGCGGCTCCGGGTCTGTCCAATTCATGGTAGGAACCTCCGGTATCCTCCGCAAGACGTTTGAGTGCGTCGGTGTTGACTTTGGATATGACGGGTCTGCCGGCGGCATCTTTGACATAGTCACCGTTGCCCAAAGGAATCGTGGCACCTTCCGCGGTTCCGACCGCCAGGACACGAACCGGTATGCCCGCTTCGGCCAACTCTCGGGACACCCTTTCAACCCTTCCGCTCAGCGATTCTCCGTCGGTGATGAGCACGATGGTTCTTTGTCGTCCTGCATCCTTGGGGAATGAATCAACGGCCGTACGCAGAGCGGCTTCGATATTGGTTCCCGGAACCGTGGAGATTCCCGGTCCAAGCCTTTCAATCCACAAGTCCAGAGTCACTCTGTCTTCAGTCATGGGTACGGCCAGGATGGCGTCACCTTTGAAGGGAATAAGGGACAGCCGAGCATCAACGAGGGTACTCGAGAGCTGCCGGAGTACATTGACGGCCCTTTCATGTCGATTTGGGAGCAGATCCTCGGCCTTCATGCTCCGTGATACATCGTAAGCGACAGCCATATCCAATCCCGATCGTTCGCCCGTAACAGGACGACGGCCGCTCCGGGGTTCCGCAGCCGCCAGCAGGGACAAGACAAAGAAAGCCGTCATGGAGAAATCCCTGAGAAAACTTCTGACTTGCCACTCGATGTCGTCCCGGCCCAGCGCCCTCATGTTTTTTCGAGATCGAATACCCATAAGAAAAGAACCGACCACCAGCAGCGGAACGGCAAACAGGCCCCAGAGCATGTACGGATAGGCCCAGGTCATGGTGATTCACCCATCAGAAATTTTCTGGATAGATACGCCATGAGCACCAGAGAGGCTCCGAAGATAAGCACCGGCCGATGAAGAGGTCGGCTGTTCACCCGAACGGTGACCCGCCGTTCAACGGCTTCCAGGGCGTCAACCGACTGAAGGACCGTCTCCAGGGACCCCGGACTGTTGGCTCTCCAATAACCTCCGCCGGTCGTCTCGGCCAGGGACCGCAGCTGTTCCTCGTCAAAGCGGGTGACAATTGTCCCGCGGGTGACCACGCCTGTCTCCGAGTTTTCGAGGACGATGGGTACTTCCTCCTCGCTTCCGATGCCGATGGAATAAATGCGGATATCCTTGCCCGCCGCCAACCTTGCCGCTGTTTCCGGCCGAATTTCCCCGGCATTGTCGTCACCGTCCGTGAGAAGCAGGATAATCTTCTCCGAGGCGGTGGAATTCGCCAGGTGGAGCGCAGCGACGGCAAGCCCCATGCCTATAGCCGTGTCGTCACCGAGATCGCGTATCGCCAGTTCGTCCAGCCGTTCGGAGAGCCAGTCAAAATCGGCGGTGGGGGGGCAGCGGAGCACCGCTTCGCTGCCGAAGGAAACCAAACCGATGGAATCGCCGGACCTTCCATCGATGAACCGACGAATCATCTCCCTGGCGGTATCGAATCGATTCACAGGCGGAAAATCCTCGGCCGCCATACTGGGTGACTGATCCAGGACAATCATGATATCGATGCCTCGGGACAGATGAACCTCGTCCCTCTCGGTTATCTCCGGACCGGCAAGAGCCACCACCAGGGCCGCTGCGCCCAACCAATAAAGTGCATCCGTGAAGATGACGGCTGCCGTGAGCCAGGAACGGGGCTTTCGAAATCCATCACCGCCCCAGATATCAAATGGAAACGGTACCCGACCGCCTCTCTTTCGCCAAAGGAATCGTGCCCAAACCAGCATGGGAAAAATCAGAAATAAGGCAAACCAGCCCGGAACGTTAAAGTTGAGCATGGCTCTTCTCCCATTCCTTGACTGCTGACTCCACAGAATCAAGAGTACGGAGTAGACGTTTGTCATCGGCGAAACGACCGCCGAACTTCACCATGTCCCCATCCTGTAGCACTTCAAGGATCTTACCCTGAGGTTTTTCGGGTTCTGAGAAATGTGGCAGCACGGCTATTTCCGCTGTCGTGGCGCTGCGGCAGTCATAGTCGATTCGGGATCCCAGATATATTCTGATGCCGTCGGTCAGGTCGGAATACCAATAGGGAGCCGTGGCCGAACCGACCGCCGATCGAAGCCGTTTTATAAGTCGTTTCAGCTTTCTGGCCGGTCTGCCTATTCGATAGATGTCTCTTGATCTCTTCACCCATTTGATAATGAACCTCACCAAACCGAAAAAGAGAAAAGGCGCCATTGCAGTGAAGGCCAGGATCAGTGCGACGGCCAGTCTGGTGCCGGGCATCAAGAGCTGTCCTCTCAAGCTCCTGACACCTTCATGTGCACTGTCGAGGATCGAATGAGTGGGAACCTTGATGTCCCTTATCTGCAGTGCGCCGAGTTCCATATCCGGCAATGTCCGGGTTCCGGGCGCAAAGGGAGTAAAAGCGATGGTAATGGATACCGTGTCTTCGGTCTGCTGGACGGAGATATCTCGAATTTCAGCCCAATCGGACTCAGGCATATTATCGGGAACATCCACCGCCAGCGGCGAATCCAGGGAAAACTCAATGAGAAGATTGACATGATCACCGACAAAAAACGTCGGAGGGGTAAAACGGACGTCGGTGAGGACGGCCTGCGCACCCACGCCGAAGGTCAGAAAGGAGGCGACCAGACCGACCAGCAGGATTCGGATTTCGCGGCGAAACATCACGATCCCCGTCTCCTCTTGAAAAACGCTTGAAGACTCGCCGCAGGCTCATCATCCGTTCCGACTTCCAGAGTATCCGCCCCGACGGATCGGCAGTCGTCAAACCAGCGGCGTCTGTGGTCGTCCCAGAATTCGGCATACGATTTGCGCATAGTGGTCATTCGGCCCCAAGCCATCATGGTTTTACCCGACTCGGGATCTTCCAGTTCAACCAGGCCGGTGGGCGGAAAACTTTTATCCAGGGGATCGGTGAGCCGCATGGCGATGACATCGTGCTTCCGGGAAAGAAGCGCCAATTCATTCTGATAACCGTCGGACCGGAAATCCGACAAGATAACCACAATGCTCTTGCGTTTCAGATTCTGATTGGCGGTCCTGAGAGCCAACGCGAGATCAGAACCGCGGCCCTGGGCACGATGCCCCAGAACTTCACTGATTTGTCGAAGCACGTGCCTGCGGCCTTTCCTGGGCACCACTAGACTTTCCACTTTATCGGAAAAAAGCAGACATCCGACTCTGTCGTCATTCGCCACGGCGGCCAATGCTAAAAGGGCAAAGAGATTGCCCGCCACTTCCCTTTTGTCCACATCACCGCTACCGATGGATAAGGATGCCGAGACATCCACCAGAACGAAAAGAATCAGCTCCCGTTCTTCCTTGAATGTTTTCGAATAGGGAGCGGCCATCCGGGATGACACATTCCAGTCTATAAAACGGACATCATCCCCGTACTGATAGTCCCGGACTTCGTTGAATTCAAGACCCGGACCTTTGAATACCGAGTGATAATTGCCCGCAAATAATCCCTCCACGAGCTTGCGGGAACGCACATGGAGTCTGCGGACCCGGGAAGGCAGGTCGTCTCGGATCATCGGCTACCTCACGGAACCGAAACCGCGGCCAGCAGGCTTGCAATGACGGCGTCGGCATCCATTTGTTCGGCTTCAGCCTCATAGGAGAGGACGAGTCTGTGGCGCATAACCATAGGTGCGACAGCTTTGACATCTTCAGGAAGGACAAATCCGCGACCCTCAAAGAGTGCCTGTACCCGGGCGCAGCGATAGATGGCCAATGTCGCTCTGGGGGAGGCTCCATATTCGATATACCTGGAGAACGGCAGTTTCCTTCGATCTTTCACACGACTGGCTGCGGTTAGAGAGACGATATAACGCTTGATGGATTCCTCGGCTTTGACAGACTCCGCAGCTTCTCTGAGAGAACGTACCCGATCTCTGTCCAGAATGCGTAGAAGGGGAATGTCCGGGTCATCAACCATACGTTCCAGCACGGCCAGTTCCTCCGCGGGACTGGGATAGGCCACATTCACCTTGATGAGAAAGCGGTCAAGCTGAGCCTCGGGAAGCCGGTAGGTGCCTTCCTGTTCAATGGGATTCTGTGTGGCCATCACGAAGAAGGGTTCTGGCAGAGGGTATGTCTGCTCACCGATGGTCACCTGACCTTCGGCCATCGCCTCCAGAAGTGCCGATTGGACTTTGGCCGGCGCACGGTTGATTTCGTCGGCCAGGATCACATTGGAGAAAACCGGTCCTTTTCGGGGAACGAATTCTCCGGTTTGCTGTTTGTAGATCATGGTGCCCGTTAAATCCGCCGGCAGCAGATCCGGGGTGAATTGGATTCGTTTGAACATCGCCGAGGTGACGTCCGCCAAAGTACGGACCGCCAATGTTTTGGCCAGACCCGGAACCCCTTCCACCAGGACATGTCCGCCTGCGATGATTCCGGTAAGGAGGCCATCGACCAAATCGGACTGGCCGACAACACGTTTCCCCATTTCGCTTCGGGCTTTTTCAATCAGTTCCCCGGCCTCAATTATCCGTTTCTCATTCACTGCGTCCACTTTTTTATTCCTTCAAGTCCGGTAATCGGCGTTGATTTTCACATATTCTTCGGAGAGATCGGAACCGATGACGGTGGCGGAGGAGCGGCCGTCGCCGAGTGTTATGGTGACTTGCACGCACTCCTCATGAGGCGGCCATCCCAGGGGCGGTACCGGCAATTCCCGTTTTTTTAAATATTCAATAAGAGAGGCTTCCTTCTCTTCATTAAGAAGAAATCTTCCTTTTCCGTATATCGCTTCATCACCGATACTCAATTCCAGGACGTCGCGATTCAGGTCCAAACCCGATCCGCCGCAGGCGGCTCCCAGGGCTTGAATGATACGGCCGACATTCGGATCGTTTCCCCGCACGGCTGTCTTGGTCAGCGGCGCGTTGGCAATGGAACGGGCGATGGAGGCGGCTTTGATTTCATCATCCAGTCCGGAAACGGTGATTTTGATGACATGACCGCAGCCTTCTCCGTTTCGCACCACGTCTTCCGACAGAGCGGCGGCCGTTTCCGTCAGACTCCGGCGAAACTCAGCATCCCCGGGATATGGTTTTCGACGGGATGAAAAGAATAAAACGGTGTCGCTTGTGCTCATTTCTCCATCAATACTGATACGGTTGAAGGTGTTCGCCACAACCTCGGGGAGCATGCGGCGGGCGATGTCCCGAGGTATATCCACGTCTGTGAGGAAGAATGCCAGCATTGTAGCCATATCGGGCTCAACCATTCCGGCGCCTTTGGCCGTGGCGACGATTCGGCCCCCGCCGCAGTTTGAGCTTCGTATTTTTGGCCAGGCATCAGTGGTCATGATAGCCCGGGCAAATGGGAGAAGAGAGTCGTCGGACGGAGCCTCACACAACCCCGGAAGAACCGCTTCCATCTCCGTTATCGGCAATTTCCAACCGATAACTCCCGTAGAGGATTGAAAATAGGGACCCTCAGCACCGGAAAGTTCGGCAGTGAGACGGGAGAGTCGCTGGGAGTCTTCCAGCCCACCGGCGGCGCCGACGTTGGCCACACGGTTATTCACCAGCAGACCCTGTACAGCCGGGGCGTCGAGAAGACGCCGACCGGCCACAACAGGCCATCCGGGGAACGCATTCCGGGTGAACACACCGGCGAATGAGACGGTGGGTTCTTCCAAACGGATCACCGCGAGGTTCATGTTCTGTTTCCCTGCGTCGGGTTTCTCTGCCGGGACAAAATCCATTGAGGCTGCCGCCGCCTGGAATCCTTCGGGAAGAACGGCCTCGGACTCAAGGCGCCTCATCCAGGCGGAGGAATCGAAGTATCGCATCGGGGCTCATGATAGCGAAAAAACACCTTGGACGTCCATGTTGAAAACTACTCACACCCGCTTGTTTGGACGACCTGGACGTCCGAATCCTCGGCGGCGTGAAATATCGGTGCGGATATGCCCCGATGTCTCGTTTCCGCCGACGTTTTATTGGACGTCTTCGACCCGTCGGGAGGAACATCAAGAACCCAGCCCGAAATATTGAAAGTCTGAAAATCCATCATCTACTCCTGAACGGCCACAATGGCGGCTTCGGTGATGAGAGCGTTCCGGTTCTGAGCATCCCGAGTCTTCCCAAACAGCCGATTCATCCGGCTGCCGAATCCGGCCAAAAGAGACAGGACGCAGGGCAGGAGGACGAGAGTCAGGAATGTGCCGAAAAGCAGACCAAACGCGATAGAAACCGCAATAGGCACCAGAAACTGTCCGCCGACGCTCTGTTGGAAAATCAGGGGCGCCAGACCGATGGAGGTGGTCATGGTGGTCATGAGAATGGGGCGGAACCTCTTGATTCCGGACCGGAACGCTGCTTGATCGGCTGACAAACCGTCATTTCGCACCATGCGGTTGAATGTGGAGATGAACACGACCGAGTCGTTTACGATGATACCGGCCAGGGCCAGGACTCCCAGGAATGAGATAAAGCTCACCGGAATCCCCATAACCATATGCCCGAAAACGGCGCCGACAAATCCCAGCGGAATCAGAGCCATGATGATGAAAGCCTGTCCCACCGATCCGGTGGCGATCATCAGGATGGAGAACATCACGATCAAGGAACCCGCCATGGCGAAAATCATGGATTTTACCATTCGGTCGACTTCTTCGGCCTGCCCCCCGGCGGAGAGTGCGACATCCGGTACCTCCGCTAGAATACGCGGAACGATAACGTCATTCACCTCGGCGAGAACGACGTTTAAATCATTCACCGAGTCATCGAATCCGGCATTCACACGAATAGCCCGGAATCCGTTCTCTCTCTTTATCTGCGCCAAGCCCCGTTCTATACCGTAATCCATCACATCGCCTGTCAGGGCCCACTCCCCCGAGGGAGTCATCACGGGATACTGGTCCAGTTGGTTGAGGCTCCGGCGTTCGTTCGCATTCATCCGAAGAACGAGGGGAACCTGCCTGCTCCCGTCGGTAATTTTTGTCACCTCTTTGCCGTACCAGCCGTTTCTGATTTGCGACGCCAGGGAGAGCGGGGTGAATCCCAGAGCTCGGCCTCTGTCGTTGACTTGAAACACCAGTTCCCGAGGTCCCCGGGGTGCGTCGTCACCGATATCCTTCACACCTTCAATTTGTGACAATTCGGTTTTCAACATTGCGGCGGCCTGTTCCAGAGACTCATAGTCTTCCCCTATGAATCGGATGGAAATCGGATAACCGCCGAAAGCGCTCTCCTCACCGAGTCTAAAAGTCTCGGCCTCGGCGATGGGTCCTATATGTTGATTGAGCGCCGATGAGAATTCGGACATCGAGTAGGACCGCTTTTCATTGGGTATCATGATAAAATACACCCAGACGGTGCGTCCCCGGCCCCAAGAGAGAACATCAACGATGCCATTTTCATAGCCGTCCTTGGGATTCGACCATTCTTTCTCCGCGGCAAGTTCCAGGGCATCATCGGTGACTTGTTGACGGACTTTGTCCACAACGGCGGCGGATGTTCCGGCCGGAAAAGAAATTTCAGCATAGGAATAGGGCATTTCCACATCGGGGAAGAACAAGGCCTTCACATGGTTGCCCGCCATGGCTCCCACCAGAATCAGGACGGCCGAAACCATAACGGCCACCGAGATGCCTCGATGAGCAAGAGCGGCCTTGAGTAAAGGTGAGTAGACTTTATGGACCAGCCCGTCCTGAAATCGATCCAGACCCCGCCTCAACCTGCCGGGCTCGCCTTCGGTCTGACTGAGAGCCTTGGAATGAGCCAGGTGCACCGGCAGGATGATGGCCGCCTCTATAAGTGAAAAGGCCAGGCTGAGAATAACCACCAGACCGATCTGGGATGTGTACTGACCCATTTCTCCATAAATGAAGAAGTAGGGAGCGAATGCGATCATCGTGGTGACGATGGATACGGTGACCGGACCCAGCACTTCTTTTGTGCCGTCCAAAGCGGCCCTTAACGGGCTTTTACCCAGGTCTTTCCAATGGGACCAAATGTTCTCGCCGATGACTATGCCGTCATCCACCAGGATTCCCAACACCATAATCATGCCGAACAACGACATTTCATTGATTGTGACACCCAGTATCCACTCGATGAAAAACAGCCCCAGAAACGAGAACGGGATGCCGAAGGCGACCCATAGGGACAGGCGGAGATTCAGAAAGGCTCCCAGAATCAACACCACCAGGATCAGTCCGAGAAGTCCGCTGAAGCTCAGAGTTCCAAGGCGTTCTTCGATTTGCTCCGAATCCCGGATGAAGGGCTTGAAGGTTACCAGGTCTCCGTACTCGGCCGATGCATCTTCAATCAGTTTGTCGACGGTCTCCGAAATCACCAGAACATCTTCTGCATTGGTATACATGATGTCGAATCCGATGGCCGGGCGGCCGTTCGCGCGGGTGTATACGGCTTCTTCGGGCCACTCTTCGGTCACCTCGAAAAGTTCTCCCAGAGACAGCCATTCATCTCCGACATTAATCGGAACCTCGGCAACCGCCGCCGCCGTGGAACGCCTGCCGTAAGATCGAATCTCCAGAATTTCTGTTCCGGTCTGAACCGACCCTGCGGCAATATTGAGATCCGATGCAAGTATGGCCCGCTCAATATCCTCGGAGCTCAACCCGTATTGGCGAAGCGCCGCCGGGGAGATGCCGACCCTGATCTCTTTCTGGGGCATTCCCCAGGCGTCGATTTGGGAAACCTCGCCGCCGGCCAGAAGTTTTTCCCGGAATTCATCTCCGATTCCCTGGAGAACGTCCAGATTATCAGGGCCGTAAATAAAGAGCAGCATGACACGATTCCAGGATTCTTCCTGGGAGACGATGGGG
The DNA here is from genome assembly GCA_029210985.1 of Spirochaetaceae bacterium. Taxonomy (GTDB): domain Bacteria; phylum Spirochaetota; class Spirochaetia; order DSM-2461; family DSM-2461; genus UBA2779. The sequence goes on from JARGFR010000007.1 coordinate 20,556, forward strand.
GATCCGGCATCCTCCGGGTAATAGGGCACGGATTCGACTGCGGTCCGGATGCGGTCGATGACCCGATCGACGAGGATATCCGGAGAAGTCTCCAGCCAGACGTGAACATAGCCGTCTCCGGTGGTGGAGGCCATCCTATCGATGCCTTCCAGTCCCTTGAGGCGTTCTTCTATAGGTATGGTGAGACCCTCTTCAACCTCAACAGCCGAAGCACCGGGCCAAGACACGTTCACGTTCACATAATCAAAATCGATCTGAGGCCAGACCCTCCTGCGCAGCTGGGTGAATCCGAATACTCCCGCAACCATCACAAGCAGAATGAGCCAGTTGGTGACCATCCTGTGGGAAGAAAAATATCGAATAACCTTCTTCATGAGTCTTCCTCCGTGCCCAGAGAAAGTCCGGGTATGGGGTTCTGGAGGACCGTTGTCACCATCAGCGTGCCGTTCGGGAAGTCCGGTGCCAGCAAGACATCAGAAGCATCCTGAGCCAGGATGTTGACAGGCAGCAGCGCCAGTTTCCCATCGTCATAGACCGGCAGCCTGCCGTCCACAAGAGCGCCGCGAGGCACTCGGAATGCCGAGTCGATGCGGCGTCCCTTTATTTCGGCGGTGACGAAAGTGCCGGGCAGCCAGTCGCCGTCGGATTCCATGGCGACGTGAATCATGGCGGTCTGGGAACCCGCGCTTAGAACGGGCTCAATCCGCACCACTTCGCCCAGTCCCGGTCGGGAGTCTCCCGATCGGGACACCCTGACAGGGTCGCCCGGAGCGATGTCACGAAGCTTGTCAGAACTCACGGAAAGACGCAGTTCCATATTGCGGGTGTCCATCAATGTGGCCAGAGGCTGCCCCGGGGAGACCCAGGAACCGATGGAAAGGCCTCGGCCGGTAATCGTACCGGTGAAAGGGGCTCGTACATTGTGGTCTTCCAAATCCAAAGCGGCGGATTCCAGAGCATGCCAAGCTCCCACAACGCCCATCGTCGAAGCCAGCAGTTTCTGTCTGTCGCCGTTCATCGGCGGAACCGGCAGATTGCCGGCATCGGCTTCATTCAGTGCTGCAATGAACGTGTTCCATGCGGCACGGTCCGCATCACCCAGGCCAGCAGCCGTCAGGAACTGCGAAGAGATTCGAATCATCTCAGTCCGGGCACTCTGATAAGCGATAAGAGCACGCCTTTTGTCCAAAGAGATGAGGATATCGTCTTTTACCACCTCAGTCCCGCCCTTGAGATCGGATGCGGTCTGAACAACCTTACCGGCCAGAGGACTCTGAATCTCCAGAATCCTTGACGATTCCAGGAAACCGTCCGCGAGAACAGCGACATCCTGGGACTCGGCGATGAGTTCTCGAGTTCTGACTGTGCGAACCTCTATGGGTGATTCCACTTTGGCCGCTTCAGCTTTGAAAGAAGTCAGCAGGAACATCGAAACACCGCCGATCAGCAGAATGCCGATGACGGTCAGCACAGAAATCGTCTTTCTCCTTTTGGTCATAGTCTTTCCTCCTACAAAAAAACCGTATCTAACCTATACTGCACTACTACACTAATACAGTAGTCCAATTCCATCAAGAGCAAATCGTCACGGAAAATGATTCCTCCATCCGACATCTATCCGACGACTCTCGACTCACCTGCATTATGCAATCTTCATACCAAACGTGAACAATGGACTGACGCTCGCTGACGTTCAACCTTATTGGTATTTTTCACCAATTAATTCGGCTTTTTTCGCCTCAAACCCCGACGAGCACAGTGTCTCCTCAAGTCCGCCGAAGGGTGTATGATGCGGACATGAATCCAATTTCCATTTCATGGCTCATCGCCGGAATAGCAGTCTTCGCGTCAGTGCTGATGGCAGTCGCTTTACTGCGGGGAAGATTGGGCAGGGATGATGTCTATCGGAATACCCTTCTCCAGAGAATTTCAAAGCAATTGGACGCACTGGACCATATCGGCAAGCAGGTAGAGGGATTGGACAGGGCTTTCCGTATCCCCCGGGTCAGAGGAGGTTTTGGTGAGACGATGCTGGAGGAGCTGCTGCGTTCATGGCTTCCCGCCGGTTCATGGAGTGCTCAATACACTTTCCCCGACGGAGCAAGAGTGGATGCGGTTGTCCGGATGGGCTCCCGGCTGGTGGCAGTCGACTCAAAATTCCCGCTGGAGCGTATGGAAGCATGGCTGGAGAATGACGATGCCGGAATGTCCGGAGACGTCAGACGTTCGGTGATCGGCCATGCCGAGACCATCGCGTCCAAATACATTCGTCCCGACGATGGAACGCTGAACTTCGCACTGATGTATCTGCCTGCGGAAAATCTTCATTACAGACTGCTCCGGGATGATGACGGGACGGTGATGCGGGAATGTCTCTCCAGAGGAGTTCTGCCGGTGGGACCCATGAGCTTGTTCGTCTACCTCCAAACCGTGTCTTACGGTTTGCGAGGATTGGCTCTGCCTTCCGAAGGCCGGGAACTCAGAAAACGTGTGGACCGCCTGAGACGGGATTTTTCCGCGTTGATAAAGCCGCTCTCGACGGCATCCACCCATTTGAAGAACCTGGTGAAATCCTGGGATGAAATCGAACGCCGGGCCCTTCGTATGGAAGATGGTCTGACGGCGCTTGAGGATAAAAAAGAAGACTAAGAGATTGTCTCACCGGTGATGTCGGCGATTTCAGCCCAGATCGATTCGGCTGGAGATGATTCGGGAAATCAGGCCGTATTGCAGAGCCTCTTCCGCGCTCAGCCAGTAATCACGATCCGTATCGACGGCGACTTTCTTCACATCCTGACCGGTCTCACTCGCAATCAGCTGGTTGATTTTCTCCCTGAGCTTCTCGAGTTCTTTGGCATGGATTTCGATTTCAGTCGCCACTCCGCGGATTCCCGAGAGCGGCTGATGGAGGAGGAAATGGGCATTGGGAAGACTGAGCCGATTTTCTTTCTTGGCCGCCAGATGCACAAGAGCGGCGGCACTGGCGACTATTCCCATACCGATGGTGATGACATCCGGTTTGACAAAACGCAGCATGTCGAAAACCGCATAACCCGCATCCGCATCCCCTCCAGGGGAATCTATGAACACCTTGATGGGATCATCGCCGTCGGCCTCCAGCAGCAGAAGCTGCCTGATCAACTTCTCGGCCATTTCCTTATCGATTCCTCCCGAGAGAAGGATTGTCCGAGTCTTGAGCATTTTGACCTGCAGGCCCTCAGAAACATCCTTTCCGTTTTTTTCATCTTTATCATCGTCATTCAAATTGAACATGTATTTTACCTCACTCACGGTCCGGCGCTGTCTACGCGCCGGTTAAAGTAATATAGTGAGCCACGATGAACGAGACAAGGAGAGACGAAATGAAATGCGGATTCGTCGCCATTATCGGCCGCCCATCGGCCGGCAAGTCAACACTTCTCAACGCGTTGTGCGGAGAGAAGGTGGCCATCACATCTTCGGTACCGCAAACCACGAGGAACGCCATCCGGGGTATCGTCAATCGATCCTCCGGACAGATCGTCTTTCTGGACACCCCCGGCTATCACGACTCAGACAAGAAACTGAATATTTACCTCAAAGATGTCGTCCATCGTTCACTGGACGACGCCGATGTCGTGCTCTATGTGATGGATGCCAGCCGTCCACCGGGAAAGGAAGAGGGAGCCGTGATGAACCTGCTTGCCCGTTCCGGAAAGCCGATTGTGGCGGCAGTGAACAAAACCGACCTGAATACGCCGCTTCTGACTGAAATCCGAGGATTGATCCGGGTGAACCTGAATCCGTCCGAGCTGCTGGAAATTTCGGCAATCGAGGGTCGGAATCTGGAAGGAGTGGTGCAGGCCGTCATGGAACAATGCCCGGAAGGGGAGCTTCATTACCCGACCGACTTCTATACCGACCAGGATCCCGAGTTCCGCATAACTGAAATTATCCGGGAACAGGCTATTATCAGGAGCGAACAGGAAGTACCTCACTCCCTGTATGTGGAATTGGCCGACATGGAGTTCAAAAAACCGCCGGCTTCCGCTGAAAAGGCCGAGTATATTCCTTCCGGTGCCCCGGACGGATTCTTTGAGAGAGAGGAACCGAGTACGGAAAATCCTGCGTCCGATAAACCGCCGGCGAAGCCGAAACTCTGGGTTCGGGCCTTCCTGGTGGTGGAACGGTCCTCACAGGTAGGGATTCTCGTCGGTCATAAGGGTGAGAAAATTAAAGCCATTCGGATCGGAGCCCTGCGGGAAATGAAAAAAGTGTTTCCCTGGAAAATCAGCCTGGATCTGAGAGTCAAGGTGAATCCCAAATGGCGCAAGAAGGATCCTCTTCTCAAAAGAATGATGGGAAGTGGCGAATAGAAAAAACGGAACGACGGTTCTCAAACACTTTCCTCATCGATCCTTAACTTGCTCGGGATATGTTCCTCGGACAAGGAAGGATCAATGGACATCGAAATCAAAACAATGGAAGGTTCTCTTGCCGTGGTCGTACTCGGTGGAGACATGGATCTGTACTGCGCCGGACAAGTCAGAGATTGCGCCAAAGAACATTGGGAGAAGCGCAAAGACGCCCTTATCATTGATATGGCACGGCTGGATTACATAGATTCCAGCGGCATAGGGACCATCATCAAGCTCTTTGCCGAGGCCCGGGAAAGGGGACTGGAATTCTTTCTTGCAGCTGTTCCGCCGAACATCTACAAGGTGATGGAATTGACCAAGCTCATCGGCTTCCTTCCTATTTTCGATACCGTCCCGGAGGCGGTGGGCAAGCTCCATAATTCAAGGATTCAACAACGCTCCGAAGTCGATGAACGAGGTCCGCTGCTGATCAACAGTCGGCATCGTCTTTTCAACACCAACGGGATGAAGCAGAAGGACTTCAATATTGATTTTGGGCGGATTCGATACCTGAGTCACCTTATCAGCCAGCAGGCCCCGCCGGAGATACGGGAATTCAATCTGCTGGAACAGCAAATCAGTGAAATTGTGAAAAATGCCGTACGGCACGGCAATCTGAACGACATCCGCAAGAAGGTGCGGGTGTGGTATTCCTTCGACACCGGCTATGCGCGCCTCATCATTCAGGATGAGGGGAAGGGGTTTGCCAAGCTGGAAGAATGGAATGAATTCTTCCGCAAACGTATGGAATGCTTTGAACATCAGAATTATGAAGGCATGGCCGACTACATCAGCTATCGAACCGAAGAGAGCAACGATGACGACGGAGGAAATGCGTTGTTTGCCGCGGTGGAATACTGGGACGCGGGAGTGGTGTTCAATGAAACACGCAACGCAGTCGCCGTCGGGAAGACCTTCCGTCAACGAAAGCAATAACAATTCGGCGTGACCCGATCTTCAGGCACCCAGGCTGTCGTCGCCATGATTCTCAAAATACTTCAGCAGAACGTAGGTGACATCGTCGTGAAGGTGGGCCGCTCCACGGAAACGATCAAAATCTTGAATCAGTTCAGTATGGAGATCGTCCAGTTGTCGATGATGATTCTTTCTGATAATCGATTGAATTCGTTCCGGCGTGTAGAGCGCGCCTTCGAGGTTTTCCTGCTCCAGGAGACCGTCGGTGGGAACCAGGATGATGTCGTTCGGCTGAAGCCTCATTTTGTTTAGAACCGGTTCATTCTCCGGTGTAATGCCGATGGGAAGGTTGGAACTGTTTGTTTTTATCCGGCTCAATCGCCCGCCTCGATAGAGATAAATATAGGAATGACCCATATCGCAAATCGTCAACTTGCCGCTTCGGGCGTTGAAATCCAGGAACATGCCGGTGATGAATTTCTCCGCTTCGAAGGTGCGGAATAAATAGCGGTTGACCTGCCTGATGAACTCGCCGATTCCTTTGGAAAAGTCAAAGATACTCGACATGCCCCATATGATTGAGGTGATGAGACTGGCGGCCATCCCTTTCCCCGAAACATCACATATTGAAATAACCCATTTGTGCGATGAGTAGTTATCCACTGAATAATAGTCGCCTCCGACACCTTTGGCGGTCTTCGAGGAAGCCACGAGGTCGAAAGTCATCTCATGGTAGCTGGACACCTCTCCGGTGAGCTTCTTCTGCAGGGACCGAGCCATATCCAAATCGCTCTTTGAGAGATCGGACATGTAAATCAGCATTTCCCTCGAGCTGAATAATCCGCGAAAGGACGCTCTTTTGTCGGTCAGTGCGTACCAGGTGACATCAAGGGAGTGAAGAGCCTCCCCAAGAATCTCATTCACATTATAGATATTTTCGGTAAAGTCGAATGTCGGAACTTTTTCCGCATGCTCCCGGACCGGGCGGCGTCTCAGGACATCCCGTCCGTACGGCCGGGCGAGGGCGCCCATGATGTCTCTTCGAACAATGACGCCAAGAACCCTCATGGCGTCATCCAAGACGGCAACGGCCTGGATGGATGGATGTTCGGCCAGATCGTCGGCCAGCTCCTCAATACTGGAGTGCTGGGAAACATACCAGGACCGATCGCTCAATATCCCGATTGACTGGGTATTCCACTTCTCTTCACCCAGACGGCGAATGACTCGGGAACCGGGCGCATCCGCGTAAATTGAAAGGGGTCGGATGACCGCCTCCTCCGTACCAACCATCACACCAGCCATATTCCGTACTCCAGAACGTCAGTTATGGCGTTAGGATAGAACCGGTCGATGAAGAATTCATTAAATCCTCTAAATCATGTAATAAAAAACGGCCAATTCTTTCTCCGACAGGAATGGAAAATTATCGATATCGCCCCAACAGCGTCGAGACGGTGCCCCGGCCCAGAACATGCAGGAAGTTCAGCAGCCTCGGGCCTTTCTCCTTGCCGATCAGGGCTCTGTAGACCCCGGAGAAGAACTCCGCCGATTCCAATTCGTGGGCGTGGATGACGTCGTACATCAAGTTGGAAAAATCTTTTTCAGGGATCGTTCCCAGCATATCCGAGGCCAGTTTTCCCAAATCTCCCACCGCCGCCGAGAGCTTCGGCTCCAGTTCCGCCGGTTCGTCATCGACAGTCCTTAAGGAGAAACGAAAATCTTCGGGGGCAAATTCGTTCACCCAGTTCCATGCACACTGCGCCCGAACCCGGAATCGGTCCAGATCGGCCTCGGGCACATCGCCGAGATAGGCAATCACGGCATCGACATCGCCGGAATGAATCTGCAGAAGTGTGGTGAGGTGACGGATTTGAATCTGGTAGGGAAGTGATTTCGGAACTCCGCCGACTTGGGAGAGCTCATAGACCCGGGCATCTTTTTCCCATTTCTTGAGTTTTTTGAGATTCTCCGGTTTGTCGAAATATGAGCGCTCGATTTTGTCGTAGTCCTCATAGATTTTCAGGACATCCAAGTCGAAGCTGATGGCGAATTCACTGTTGGGCCGGGTTCCGGCGAACAGGTAGCGGACGACTTCGGGCTGATAGAATTTCAGGACATCCGAGAGGCTCACCACCTCGCCCGTTGAGGAACTGATCTTGCCGCTGCCGCCCTTGACCCGAACGAAATCGTATTGGAACGTCACCGGCGGATCGTGGCCGAAGACTTCCTTGCCGGTGAGTTTTGCCGTGTCGAAACTGCCGCCTTCGGAGTGATGGTCCTTCCCGGCGGGCTCGAAATCCACCCCTTCGACGCTCCATCGCATGGGCCAGTCGATTCTCCAGGGCAGCTTCACCGCTCCGGTCTCTCGGAGGTCAACTATTTCAGAATTCCCGCAGGATGAGCACTCATAAGAAATCTGATAGTCCCCGACCCGGCCTGTGACACGGGTGGTGTCCCGGTCGCATTGGGTGCAGAACACACTCAAAGGCCACCAGTCCTCGGCCAGAGGCGTGGTTCTGTGAGCATCCAGCTGCCGCCGGATGTCGTCTCTATGGTCCAGAGCCCTCTTCATACCCTCGGCGTACTTTGACGACCGATACCGCTTGGCCTGATAGATATAGTCGGGCCGGATTCCCACCACCGGGAGTACCCGTTCCAGCGCCTTTTCGTTGTGGGCGGCGTAGCTCTCCTCGTCACCCAGGAAGTCGGGCACAAGTGTGATGGGCTTCCGCAGATATTCGGCCAGCTTCTCCTGATCCGGCATGTTGGCGGGAACTTTGCGGAACACATCATAATCGTCCCAAGAGTAAATGAAATGAACGTTGCGGCCCCGATCCCTCAAGGCCCTTACCACCAATTCGACGGAGATGATTTCCCGGAAATTCCCGATATGAACTGTTCCCGACGGGGTGATTCCCGAGGCGCAGACATAGGTGTCTTTGTCGCCCCGTTCCCGGATGATCTTGTCGGCGGTGATGTCGGCCCAATGGCTGGAGAGCGGCTTCTGAATTGCTTCCATAATTGGTTCCGGATGATATCCGAAGCTCAACCCTTAATCAATGACGGAGATATGATGCGCGCGATTCGATACCCGCCGGGATTGTTCCATGATAGCATCATCAGCATGGACACCATCAGCTTGAGTGAATTTGAGACCGTGGAACTCCGGGCGGGAACCGTCATCAAAGTGGAAGATTTCCCCGAGGCTCGCCGGCCCGCCTGGAAGGTGACTGTTGATTTCGGCGGCGAAATCGGCATCAGGAAGACCAGCGCCCGCATCACCGATCTTTATGCTCCGGAAGACCTCCTGGGGCGGCAGGTGGTCGGGGTGGTGAACTTTCCGCCGAGGCAGATCGGCCCGGTGAAAAGCGAGTTCCTCCTCACCGGCTTTTATCGCGACGACGGCGCGGTGGTGATAGCCGTTCCCGAGCGGGAAGTACCGAACGGGGCGAAACTCGCCTGAAAGTGGGAACGATGGCGACGACAATTCATACATATACCGGCATATACCGGACATACACCGGAACCGGCAATGCCTTCCGGGCGGCAGAGCGGCGGCCGGGCGCGCTACTCGACTAATCGACCGTAGAGCTCCGGCCGACGGTCGTTCAGGAGATGATTCCTCGTCGTCACCATCTTGTCCCTCGCCTCTGAAGGATCAATTTCCACAATCTGAACATCATCCGAATCGATGGGTCCTGAAGCGAGGATGTTCGCTCGAGGCGCCGTGATCTGACTGGCTCCGGTGAAACGAACCTCCTGACCTCCCCGGAATTCGGTTCCCCATCGATTGGCTGTGACGGCGAAGAGATTGTTCTCAAGGCATCGAGTCACCATGGATCGCTGGCACCAGTCCAGAACGAGGTTGGCCGGATGGGCAATCACTTCGGCCCCGGCCAGGGCCAGCAGCCTGGCGGTTTCGGGAAAAAACCAGTCAAAACAGATCATCATCCCGACTTTCATTCCGTCGACGTCGTACACCTCCGGCGGCTCTCCTCCGGGATCGAAAAGTTCAGATTCAAAATTGAAGAGGTGGATTTTCCGGTAGACGCCGATAAGTCCGTCGGGGCCGACCAGAGCCGCCGAGTTATACACCGCCTCCCCGTCTTTCTCTGCAAAACCCGCCACGACGTGATATTTTCCTTGAGCACAGATTTCACTCAGCATGTCCAGAGAACGGGAGCTCCCGGCATCCTCGGCCAGAACCAGTGCAGACGACCTGTCCTTGATGCAGTAGCCGCTGAACGCCAGCTCCGGCAGCACCACCAGATCCGCCTCAATATCGTGCAGAATTCGACCGACACGCCGACGGTTGGCATCCAAATCACCGAGAACAGGGGAGAACTGAGCATATCCTATGCGCTTCACGGCATTACCTCACTATTTTCCACAACCCTTTTTAATCGCATCGCTTTCGGATTCCATTCGAAGCATTTTTTTAGAAAAGTCTCACAATCGGCGATCCGGCATGCCCATAAATGATCGGATCCGAAAGTCCAGAGTTCACTCCAGGGCGGTTTCAGAGGCGCACCGTCGGAGTCCTGAGCCAGCCAGGAGGACGGAAGGGCGCTCCATATCCCCAGATAGATACCGCCGCCTCGAAAGAAATGCCATCCGCGGCGGTGTCCCAGAGGCTCCCAGAAATCCGGCGCGATATAAAGTGATACACCAAATGATCGGCGGCCGCCGAGACGTCGGTTTGAGACAAAACGGACGGCCGCACCGGATCCGTCGGCGGCTGTGGCCGAAGAAATGCGGACACGTTTCGGGGGCACCTCATCCTTCTCAAACGCCCCGCGATATTGCGGTCCCGGAACCTCTCCCTCTCCGTTGGGTGACTTAAGCACCCAGCCGGATCGGGAATCATCCGAGATAGTCCAAACCGCCAAGTTCCGCCTCCGTCTTCAAATGAAACCCAAGCAGGCCGATACATGAAGCATGATATTCCGATGCCGGTGGTCGATGGCCGCCATGTTACTCATCCTGACCCTCATCGGCGGCACATTCAAGGTGTCCGCTTGGGAACAGACCGGAGTCGCATCCTGGTACGGGGGGATTTTCCAAGGCCGTCAAACCGCCAACGGAGAAACTTACGATACATACGGATACACGTGCGCCCACAAAACACTGCCCTTCGGAACCGTCCTTGATGTGACAAACCTGGCCAACGGCGCTACAGTGCGGGTCCGAGTCAACGATCGAGGTCCTTTCGTCGACGACCGCATCATCGATCTCACCTATGCCGCGGCACGGGAATTGGACATGATCCGGGACGGCACGGCCGATGTGCGCATCACGGCCGTTGAGGGAAGCATTCCCGAAGTGGCTTTTACCGTCCAGATCGGTGCTTGGGGCGACCTGGAAAACGCGGCCGGGCACAGAAAGACGCTGGAGGAGGCCGGGTTGAATCCCACGGCGAAACTGGGCTCCGACGGCATCACCAGAATTGCCATGGCGGATGTCGGAGAGGATGAGATATTCGGATTGGTGAGTATTCTGGAAAACCTCGGATATACCGATCTTTTTGTATTCCAGCAGAGTTCGCCGGTTAATTGATCCGTTCCTCGCCGAATATCTCCAGAACTTCACGAACGGCATGTTCAAACCCTCCGGAAGCCGCTGAGGCAACCAGGGGATAGAGGACTCTTACCGCCGCAGGGGACCGGGAGACCACCCGGGTATGCCCGGCCCATACTCCAAATAGTGGCATGAAGCTTCGGCATGGATTTTTCCGGGATAACCCTTTACGCTGGAGGAGGAGGAATAGATGTCGGAGCCCTTGAGAAGCATTCTAAGAATCGCCGCCGTCATCGGCGCGTTTATTGGAACCGCTATATTTTGGGAGGTTGTGGCTTGGTGGATGCATAAGTATGTCATGCATGGAGTCGGATGGTTTCTTCATGAAGACCACCACAAATCCTCGGGGCATCGGCTCCAGAGGAACGATGCTTATGCCCTGTTCTTCGCCTTGTGTTCATTCCTCCTTATCTATAATGGTTTGAGGCTGGGATGGTCGGCCATGGCGGCCTCGGGATTCGGTGTGGCACTCTACGGAGTCGGTTACGTCACTTTCCATGACATCATGTTCCATCGCAGAATCCGAGCCATCAAGTACAAGCCCAAGGCGAAATACTTGAAGCGGATCATCGACAATCATCGAGTTCATCACGGTACGGTCACCAAAGAGGGAGCAACAAGCTTCGGTTTCCTTTGGGCACCCAGGCCGGCGGAAAAACCAACCGGTATCATTCCGAAGGAGTTGCAGAAATGATCATCGCCAAAGACGCCGTCGTCATCATCGATTATGCCATCAAAGACACGGAAGGAACACTGTTGGAAGATTCCGACGACGGTCCAATGAGCTTCATTCAGGGAACGGGCGTGCTGGTTCCTGGACTGGAGCAGGCTCTGGAAGGTAAGAAAGCCGGGGACAGACTGCAAGCGACTTTGACACCCGAGGAAGCCTTTGGCACCCGAGACGAAGAATTGGTGCTGGAAGTCGGACTGGATGACTTTCAGGATCCCGAAGAAGTTGTGGTGGGATTGAACTTCCAGGCGGAAATCAACAACGAGATTCGGTTCTGTACCGTTGAGTCAATCACAGGCGATACGGTGTTAATCGACGCCAATCATCCCTTTGCCGACAAGACTCTGAGTTTCGACATCACCGTCAAGGACGTCCGGGAAGCCACCCCCGAAGAGCTGGACCACGGCCATGTCCACGGGGAGCATGGGCATCATCACTGATCGGAAATGCCGCGCCTGTACAGACCTCGGAATTGATCATAGGTGAGACCGAGCAGTTCGGCGGCCCTGCCTTGATGACCTTCGGCCACATTTAAGGCATCCTCGAGCCATTTCCCCTCCAATTCCCGCACCGCCGCTTTCAGATCTCTGGGCCATTCGGGAGCGGGTGCGACAAGTACGGTCGGCGAGCGGGCTTCCAAACCGGACTCGGATTTTATGTCGTTTTCCTCCGCCCAGGGATTTCTGAACGGATCGAGAATCATATGCCGTACAACCGGCCCCTCATCCCTGTAGACCGCCCTTTCAACGGCGTTCTTCAACTCGCGGATGTTACCCGGCCAGGAATACGTCAACAGCATAGCCCGAACCTCCTCTGAGAAGTCCGGTGCCGTTTCCCGGCCCAGATCCCTGGACATCTGTACGGCGAAATGCCTGGCCAACAGGAGTATGTCTTCCGCTCTCTGCCTGAGAGGCGGAAGGAAGAGCACCTCAAAAGACAGCCGATCCAGCAGATCCCTCTTGAATGCGCCGGAATCGCAGAGAGCCGGCAAGTCCTGGTTCGTCGCTCCGATGATGCGGACATCCACTTCCACGGTTCGAGAGCTCCCGACACGCTGGAAAGTGCCGTATTCCACGGCTCGAAGAATCTTTTCCTGAACCTCAATAGGAATCAAACCAATCTCATCGAGAAAGAGAGTCCCGCCGTCCGCTTCTTCAAATCGACCCTTCCTCATACCTTTGGCGCCAGTGAAAGATCCGCTCTCGTGCCCGAACAGTTCGGACTCGATGAGTCCCGGGGAAAGAGCCGCACAGTTCAACTCCACAAAGGGGGCATTCCAGCGCCGGGAGAGGAAATGAAGTCGTTCCGCCGCCAACTCCTTGCCCGATCCCCGTTCTCCGATAACCAGGATGGAACGGTCTACCCGTGCCGCCTGGCCCAAGAGTCTTTGGAACTCAAGAAACACCTCCGATTCACCGAGGGCTTCCTGGGGGGTAAGCGCATAATCCATCATGCTAGCATAAACTTGTTTGGTTTTTTTGACCAGATATTTCACCGCCGGTCGTCTATATTCGGTTTTTTTGACCATTTATATGCTGGTCCGGACCTTGAAACCGCGATAATCCGTGTCGAGGAGGGTTGGCATGTCAATTGCTAAGTCATTGGCAAAGGCTATTATTTTCCAGAGGAGGAAAGATAATGGGAGTATTCAGCAGATTAGGAGACATCATCAATTCCAACATCAATGCGATGCTGGACAAAGCGGAAGATCCTGAAAAAATGATCCGCCTGATGATTCAGGAAATGGAAGACACACTCGTGGATCTTAAATCATCCTGCGCCGCCAAAATGGCCACCCGGGCCGAAATGGAGCGTGACCGGGATACCTTGCTGGGCAAGCACCAACGCTGGGAACAGCGCGCGGCTCTGGCGGTGGAACGGGGCAGAGACGATCTCGCCAAAGAAGCCCTGCTTGAAAAGAAGCAGTGCGCGGGTCAGCTCGAATATGCGGAAAAGGATCTGGAACATTACGAAGGGCTCATCAGCGAGTGCAAGAGCAACATCGCCCAGTTGGAACAGAAGTTGGAAGAAGTGACTCTTAAGCACAAGATGCTTGTCCAGCGAAGCATTCACGCCAATGAAAAAAAGCGCGCTCGCACGGTGATGTCCAATGCGACAGGCGCCCAGGCCGTGATGCGATTCGGTGAATTGGAAAACCGTATCGAGAGGATGGAAGCCGATGCCGATCTGGCGGGGAGCACCGCCGCGGGTTCCGATCTTGAGCGTGAATTCGATCGTCTTGAATCCGATGATGCCATCGAGGAAGAACTTGCCGCACTGAAAAAGACCATAAGCAAGCCTTCCGGTAAGGGAGCGGCCGGCAAGAACACCGCCGAGAAGACTGATGGTTAAGTTCTTTGGGATTTTGGTCTTCGTTTTCGCCCCGTTGATCCTTATTGGGCTGACCGTGGGACGAAAACTTGAAGAGAATGAAGAGAGAATCGATCGGGACAGGGCCATCAAAGAAGGTATGCTGGCCCTGAAGAGACGGATATTGAATCTTGAGAAGATTCGTTCGATACGGCGGGAGAGGAGTTGATGATTATGGCTGGGTATTATTCGGGCGGAAGGCGGCTGTACAGATCCCGGGAGGGTGAAATCCTGGGTATCTGCCGGGGAATCGCCGAATGGCGGGATCTCCCGGTAAGCGTCGTACGATGGACATTTATCCTGATTGCGCTATTCACCGCCGTCATGCCGGTCGTCCTCGTCTATTTCATCCTGGGCCTCATACTGCCCTTGGAACCTGAGTACAGGGAGAGCGGTCGGCGGCGTGATTATCAATCGTCCGAGTTCGAAGACCTCAAACGCCGGGTCAATCGGATGGAAGATGAGGAATTAGATAAAGAGAAGGACTGGGAAAACCGGTTCAGAAAAGGGCGTTGACCGTCAGTTGTCCGCCGAATACGGGTCGTTCCCTTACGGAGCGGCTCGTTTTTTTTGCTCCGGGAATGAGTTCACCAGGAGTACGAACCGCTCCCAAATGCGGGCCGGCCAATTTTGTGCGGAGCATGTCCGGACGTCAATCCTCGCAGTGAGATCGGCACAATTCAGGAGAGCCGGACTCCCGGCTTCACCGGATTCATCGAGAGAGATTTCTACAGAGGCAGCAATGAACCCGCCGGCCGACAGGTCCGAGATGGAGGTGAGGATTCCCTCTACCGGCGGATAGGCCCAGGTGGGACGGGTGTCCAGGGAGAGTAATACACGCTGACCGGGTATACATTGATGGATGAAACGCTGAGGGATTTCGATCCGAGCTGCCATACCGCATTCCGGTATCACATATCCCAGCAATCGTCCGGAGTCCACTCGGCGGCCGGGTCCAAGGGACGGAATCATCACCTGTGAGCCACTGGAATAAATCGATTCGGCAAAATAGAATCGGCCTGAAATCGGCGAAGTTAGACAACAATCATCCAAGCGGCTCCGCCAGAGTGATTCTTCGGCGGCCAGTGCTTCGAGACTTTCGGAAACCCGTTCCAACTCACGGACAATGTCCGCCGCTTCCCGCTCAACCCCGGCTTCGAATGCCTCCCGGCGATACACAGACCGAAGATATTCGCTGGTGGTCAGGGATGAGTTGTCATGGAGAATCCTGTTGTTTTCCGCCAATCGCTGAAGTTCACGCGCCTCGATATCCCGATGTGCACCGAACAGCCTGAGTCGTTGACGGAGATAGGTCAATTCACTCTCTTCTTCAATCCTTTCTCCGGCAACACGACTCAGATTCCACAACGGCCATTCGGCGTCCCATTCGACAAGCATCTCATCCTTATCGATGTGAATCCCGTCTTTGAGTTCACACCGAACGATGATGCCCTCGGACGGGGCGTAGAGTGGAGTCCACGATTCGGGTTCCAGAAATCCTCGGCATTCCACGAAGCCGGGCTTCAACCAGGCGACAGTCACCAATCCGATTATCAAAACCAGGGGAAATACAAGGAATGGGACAATATGGTGTTTTCGATGCCGTTGAGACTTAGGCATGAATAATCCCATCGGCCAATTGAACTCGCCTGTGGACAAAAAGCGGCGGCTTTTCGGCATGGTGGATAATCAGAACAGTCCGATTCAGGCATGCAGACTCCAGGGAATCACTCACCTTGGATGCGCTCATGGAATCCAGGGCGTTTACCGGCTCGTCCAGAAGAATCAACGGCGGTTTCCGCAGCATGAGACGAGCGAGGGCCAGCCTCTGTCGCTGCCCGCCGGACAAACCTCCATCACCGTGTGCAAGATGATGATGCAGGCCGCCGGACATTCCGGCAACGATATCATCGGCTCCAGCGGATTCCAGAGCCTGCCAAAGTCGGCGGTCCGACGGCGCCGGGCCGAAGAGGCACAGATTGTCTCGGACCGTTCCTCGAAACAGCATCGGTTCCTGGGGTACCGATCCGACAATCAAAGCCCTGAGGCCCCAAGGACATTCGATGAGCGACTGCCCGTTCCAATTTATTGTCCCGCCGTCCGGGCGGAAATGTCCCAGCAAGAGGGCGAATAGAGTACTTTTGCCCGCGCCGCTTCCTCCCCTCAGCCATACTCGTTCACCCTCGCCCACTTCCAGACCAAGATTTCTCAGAATTTTCGGTCCACTATGGTAAGCGAAGTGTAGATTGGAAATATCCAAACCTTTCGATATCAGAGAATGAGCGCCCAGATACTCCCGACGAGGGCCGACGTCATCACTCTGACTGAATAATGCCTTGTGACGTCCGGCCGAATTCCCCGCACGGGCCAAAGACCGCAGTCCCCCGAGAAACTCATTCATTGCGGCCATACAGCGGCCGGCGATAATAGAAAAGGCAATATACGAACCGAAAGAAAGACGTCCGTCCAGAACGAAATAAATAGCCAACAGCAAAGTCAGTGCGGTACCGATTCGAGAAACAACAGTGGCGGCAGCCTCCCACCCGGCGTTTAACAGACTTCGCTTCTCTTCCAGCTGTCCCAGAGCTTCCATAAAAGAACGCAGATGACGATGGTATCCGGATCCGCATCTCACCGATTTCAAATCTGCGGCGCCGGCGGATCCCTGGAATAAAGCGGATGCGAGGCGGCGACGAACATTCCAGACCCGGCGTTCATAGGACAAGTCCCGCTCCAGGAAAACCACACCAAGCACAAGGGCGGGGATGACGACGAGAATTCTGCCCAAGGCAAGGAGCGGCTGAATGAAAAACATCCCGGGCAGAAGCACAAGCATAGTGAGAGCCGGACCGACAAGAGAGCGCAGGAAGAGAGGACGCAGATCACCAAGAAATCCGGCGTCCTCAAAATGCCGAATCACGGCACCTGAACCCCGGCTTTGATGCCAGAATACGCGAATCTCCATCAGCTTCCGAACCAGCCGGATACGTTCCTGAAGACGTCTTTCGCGTCCTTCGGCCGCCAGACACCGATCGGCACTCAGCCGCATGGCCGCTCCGAGCAAGTCCGCCGATATGATGGCCAGAAAGGCCGGGAAAATCAGAGTGCGGCAGTGCTCCGGAATCACTCTGTCGAAGAAAACTCTGTGCAGAAAAGCCGGCAGCAATGTCGTGAGGGCAGCCATAGCCAGCATGAAGAGGGTGAATCCTTTGGAGGCCCCGCGTCCGGCCCGTAAGTAGGGCTTGAGCCTCTTGAAAGTTTCCATGCACAACTTGACACCCGAAAAATCCGATTCTCTTCAATACGAATAAAAAAATCGCGGGAAAATGTGCCCGGGAACCGATAGGATGAAAGAGTCATGAAACTAAGCCGGTTATTCACACTGATTCTCCTCGTGTTCAGCCTGATGCCCGCGGCGGCATTGCCGGTGAAAGTGGGAGAAGTGGAAATCGGTTTGGAGAGTTTCGACGGATATCAGGAAGGCACGGCGTTTCTGAGCACCAACGAAGAGGGAACTCAGCTGGAAATCTTCATCGCTTACCGGGGATTCGGATTGGATACCGTCACCTGGACCTTCTCGGGCGAGGATGTCATGAGCCTGCGTGATTCAACGGCTCAGGCGGCATGGTGGCGATCCAGGCTGCTGGAAATAACCATAAACCAAAACGTGTCCAGGGATATGACTTCCACGGTTCCTCTATTGGTGTACGCCTATAGGAGTCATATCTATCCCTTCGACTCATCGGACCATATTATTCGCTTCGTCCGGCAGGGAAAAGATTATGCACTCATCATCACCGAGGATTCACCCGGAGCCGACACCCGCCGTTCCGGCGAAAAAACCTTGCCTGTATTCACCGTCCACCTTGCAGGATCCGTCCTGCCTGAATTGAGAGACCTGATTTCTGAAGAAAATATGGTCCGCATAATCGAAGAATACGCCGTTGAGAAAGCGGCCATCGAATCGATTTTGGAATCTTCCGGTTAAGAGTCTGTCGGACTTTCTTCTCCAGGATTACCGACTTCGATAAAAACCCTTAATTAACGAAAAAAATATCCATTCGGTAACATAGGTTACCGACCCGATCTATCTATCTAGATATCATCCGACTCAGATAAAGAAATTATAGGAGGATGATATGTCCATGTTTTGTTTCCAGTGCCAAGAAGCTGCCGGCTCCACAGGCTGCACAGTCAAAGGTGTGTGCGGTAAAACCGATGTGGTGGCCGCCGAACAAGATCTGCTTGTTTATTCGCTCAAAGGGTTATCCTGGGCCGCCGATGCCGCGGCGAATCACGGTGTTGCCGTGGGGGCTGAAGTGGGCCGCTTCATCATGTACGGTCTGTTCACCACCATCACCAACGCCAATTTCGATTCGGCTGTATTCAATTCCCTGACAACCCGCTCCCTGAAGATGCGGAACGATCTTCTTGCCGACGCCCGAAAAAACGGGTGGGACGGCACCGATGCTCCGGGCGCCGCTGCATGGAATCCGGCTTCGGAAGATGAGTATCCGGTGAAGGCCGCCATGGTTGGAGTTCTCTCCACAGAGAATGAAGATATCAGAAGTCTGAGGGAACTGGTTATCTATGGTCTCAAGGGCCTCGCCGCTTACACCGAACATGCCGAGAAGTTGGGTCGTGAAGATGAGGCCCTTTATGAATTTGCCCGTAAAGCACTCTCAGCCACATTGGATGACGAGATGAGCGTTGACGCATTGACGGCCCTGGTGCTCGAAACCGGCGAAAAGGGCGTCACGGCCATGGCGCTGCTGGATGAGGCCAATACCCGAACCTACGGCAATCCTGAAATTACGGAAGTGAATCTGGGGGTGGGGGACAGACCCGGAATCCTGGTGAGCGGCCATGATTTAAGGGATTTGAAGGAGTTGCTGGATCAAACCGTCGACACCGGTCTCGATATCTACACCCACGGAGAGATGCTTCCCGCCCACTACTATCCGGAATTGAAAGCCTATAGTCATCTGAAGGGAAACTACGGTTCGTCCTGGTGGCACCAGACAAAGGAATTCAACTCCTTCAACGGCGCCATCCTGCTCACCACAAACTGTCTTGTTCCTCCGAAACAAGAGTACAAGCATCGCGTCTTCACCACCGGTGCTGCGGGTTTCCCCGGCGTCGTTCATATTGCCGACAGGAAGGGAGATATGCCTAAAGATTTCTCGGCGGTGATAGAAATGGCCAAAAAGTGTCCCGCCCCCATAGAAATCGAGAGAGGAACCATTACCGGTGGTTTTGCCCATGCTCAAGTCCTTGCACTGGCCGACAAGGTGGTGGATGCGGTGAAAAGCGGAGCCATCAAACGATTCTTCGTGATGGCCGGATGCGACGGCAGGCAGAAGGGACGCAATTATTACACCGATTTTGCCCAAGCCATTCCCGAAGACACCGTCATCCTTACCGCCGGATGCGCGAAATTCCGCTACAACAAACTCCCCTTGAGTGACATCGGCGGCATTCCCCGGGTGCTGGATGCCGGACAGTGCAACGACAGCTATTCTTTGGCCGTCATCGCCATGAAGCTCAAGGAAGTTTTCGAACTCGACGATATAAACGACCTGCCCATCAGCTACAACATCGCATGGTATGAACAGAAAGCCGTTATCGTGCTCCTGGCCTTACTGTATCTGGGAGTGAAGGATATTCACCTGGGCCCCACCCTCCCGGCCTTCCTTTCGCCCAATGTTGCTAAGGTGCTGGTGGAGAATTTCGGTATCGCCGGTATCGGTGAGAGTGTCGAAGATGATGTGAAGCTGTTTATGGGCGCTTGATGAAAACTGCCGCCCCGGCTCCTTGAGGCCCGGCGGCTTTCTTCCTGGGGCTGTCCTCGATTGGCAGCCCTTTTTTTATCAAAGCTCTTCCAAAAGAGCTCTCAAAACGGTGGTTCGGAAGTGAACATGATTCCTGTCGGGCAGAGTGAGCAAGCCCTCCTCGGCCATCTGGGATAATTCCCGGGATAGCGAGGGCCGCGCCACGCCGAGAAGATCGGCGGTCTGCTCCCGGGAGTATCGCCATCGAGGATTCTCAGTATTTTGAGATGAGGCTAAAGATAGAAGATGTCCGGCAATCTTCTTTCGCAGGGAATCGAACCGAATGAGACGCAGCTTTTCCGCAAGAAATCTCACTTTGTCACCCGCATTCGCCAGATAGGCCCGGAGTACCATCGGTTCCCGAGTGAAGATTCCCAACATCCCTTCATAAGGAATGGCCGCCAATATGGAATCCTCCCGTGCGATGAGGGTGACGGGAAGCACGGGTTCGGAGCTGATGAGCACGGCCGTGGCCACGGCCGTTGATGCCCCGAAGTGCTCGACGGTGATGCCTTTGCCGGTCGCATCATCAATTCGAGCCTCGATTCGGCCGGTCACAACGACAATCAATTCATCATATCGCTGACCCTGCTGGCGAATCACACTGTCGGCGGGGTAGTTTTCCACTCGGGTTCCGGCATCCTCAAGGAGTCCGGCCAATTGAGTTTTGTCGGCACTTTGAAATATCGAACACGCCGCAAAGCCTCGAAGAACCTGGTTGTCCATGACGAGAGATTAACCCGGAAGACACCTGGATGCGAACGTCTGAGCGTCCGTTATCAAACTGAAGGTGATTTTCAATAGTTCCTTTCTCCCCGGATGACACCCAGCAGTTCCACCTTCGAGCGCACAGACAGTTTCTTGTACACATTGGCCACATGATTTCTGACGGTATTGGGACTGATGCCCAGATTGTCGGCAATTTCTCCATAAGTCAGGCCTTGAGCGACAGATTCGGCGATATCCCGTTCCCGGGCGGTAAGAGGAAGTTCTTCCGGGACCATCCGTTCGGTTCCTCCGGCAGATACTATTGAAGACATCTCCCGAATATAGAAGACGATACCGGTCAGGGCCATCCAGAAATAATATAGGGTGAGAAAGAGGAATCTGAGTGAATGGCTGAAGGCCCATGGCAAGTCTGTTTCCGCAAGGATTCGGCCCACCATCACAAGGGGCAGAAATGCCACCGTCAGCAGTGTCACCACCATCACCGTTACCCTCGTGGAACCTCTTTTAATCAAGGGAATACTCCTGACGATATCGACAAGAATAACAGTCAGGGCAAGGACATAGAGAATGGCTGCGGACAGGGAGATCGGTTTCAGGAAACCGGTGAGCAAATACACCGTACCCAGGGCGAAATAGACGGTGCACGCGGTTATCGAGGCCCAAAAAGCCAACCCTTTCCAATGCCTTCCGATGATGTGATTCACCGTAGCCGGGAGAAAGAAAAGCAGCAGGGCATATCCGGCGAATTCGGCGATTCCGGTACCGATAACAACACCGCGGCCCCCTTTAAGAAGTTCTTCCCAGTAAAAACGAACACCGGCAAGCATCAAAAGGACTGCCAGATAGGAGATGAAGAAGAATGTATTGAATCGCCCGGAATTCCTTTTCCTCATCCAATAAAGCAGACTCAGCGACACCGCGGAAAATGTCAGTCCGACGCTCAGGATATAAATGAATAGGAAAATATGGTCTAGCATCGAGAGGGCGACCTAATAGACAACGATTCGGTTCCTGCCCTGGGCCTTGGCTTTGTAGAGAGCCGCATCGGCCTCCCGGATCATCTCGGCAAGAGAGGCATGCCTGTCGGGTCGTGATCCGGTGATTCCCGCACTGACGGTCACCGAGCGGTCCACACCCGGGATTTTCAGATCGGCGACGGAGGCTCGTATCCGTTCGGCGATATCCGCCGCCGTTTTGACATTGGTATCAGGGAAGAGGATGATGATTTCCTCTCCACCGTATCGAGCAATCATATCCGTCGCCCGGAGGCCGCTTTCGCAGGTTCGGCACACGTCCTGAAGCACCACATCTCCGACCTGATGTCCGAAGTCGTCATTGACTTCCTTGAAACGATCCAGATCCAGCAAGGCCAGGGAGAGTTCGCGTTCCTCTCGTCTGGATTTCTCAAACAGGAAACGGCTGTTGAGATCGAAGGCATGGCGGCTGCCGATACCGGTCAGGGCATCCACCATAGCGAGTTTGTAGGTTTCACCATGAAGTCGAGCATTTTCCATCGCGATGGCCACCGGTCCGGCAAAAGCCCGGGCAAGTTCGAGATGTCTATGGGTGTAGAACGCCTTCTGATTGGCATCGAAAGAAATCAATCCGATCACATCACCATGAGCAATGAGGGGTACACCGATCCAGGAGCGGGTCGGCATACTGTCTTCCACCTGAATGAATTTCGGGAAATCCTTGCGCACGTCGTTGCTCATCCAGGGCCGCCTCTCCTGAATCGCCCGGGTGGTCAAGGAGCCTTCCTCCGGGTAGGAGAAACGTAAGTTGTCAAACAGTTTGGGATCGGAGAAACCCTGGCCGCCGATGATTTGCAGATGACCGTCATGAAGGATCTGGACCGTCGCCCGGTCGTAAGGGACGACACGTCGGGCCTGTTCCAGGACCCGTTTCACGGTTTCGTCCAGGTCCAGACTGGATGTGATGACTTCGATGGTGGCGTTCAGCGTACCGGCTTCCCGAGCCCGGTGGGATGCTTCTTCCTGCGCCTCCTTGATGCGGGTCATATCCTCATCCGTACCGATGAAAAACCAGGGTGCACCGTTTTCGTCCCGATGAATCACCCCTCCCCTGTTGGAAATCCAGCGCCAGCCTCCCGCAGGATCCTCGACGCGATAGACTTCACGAAAGAAATCGGTTTTACCCTGAACGAGATCCTGAAGATTGGCTTCGACTCGCTTTCGGTCTTCGGGATGAAGAAATTGAGTCCAGGTTCTATCGTATGTATGTTCGCCGGGGTGCCCCAAATCCTTCCAGATCTCGTTGGTGAGAGACCGGCGGCCGTGGTAATCGACAATGAAGATGCCGAGGCGTGACAGGAGGTGTTTCAAGGAATCATTTTCCAGAATCAGGTTGATGAGTTTTTCGATTTTTGGCGATTTATTCCTGCCCATAACGTCCAATATATTGTGCTACCTATATCGTGCCGTAAAATCGAACATCATTCCAGCAAAAACATCAACTATCAATAAACATTCATATATTGACGAAATCGGTAGTTTTGAAACTTTTTAATGAATTAATCGCTCTTAAAGAATTAAACTGTTGACGATACCAACTGCACGTCTTAGAAATGACGCCATCGACGCCTTAAGGAGATTCAGGATGAGTAACTGGCAAATCGATATCATTGAAAGCTGGTGCAAGGGCTGCGGTATTTGCGTCAACTTCTGCCCGACGAAAGTTCTTGAGTTGAACCCGATGGGAATAGCAGCGGCTCAAAGGCCCGAGGACTGCACGGGATGCGAACTTTGTGCACGGCTGTGTCCCGATCTGGCCATAACGGTAATGAAGTTGGAGCACACGGCATGAGCGATATCCGATTTGTCCAGGGAAACGAAGCCTGTACTCTCGGGGCCCTCTACGCCGGAATGGATTTCTTCGCCGGCTACCCCATCACCCCCTCTTCAGAGATTGGAGAAATGCTCTCAGGAGAACTCCCGCCCAGGGGGCATACCTTTATTCAAATGGAAGATGAAATCGCATCGCTATGTGCGGTTATCGGCGGTTCTCTGACAGGGAAAAAGGCGATGACCGCCACAAGCGGTCCGGGTTTTTCGCTCATGCAGGAAGCCTTGGGTTATGCCGTGATGGCCGAAATACCTTTGGTTATCGTCGATGTGATGCGCGGCGGGCCGTCCACCGGGCTCCCCACCCAGGTATCCCAAGGGGATGTCAACCAGGCCCGATGGGGAATCCACGGCGATCATGCCATCATCGCCCTCACCGCCGGAAGCCATCAGGCCCTGTTCGAGAACACCGTCCGTGCATTCAATCTGGCCGAAACATTCCGGACACCCGTCATCCTGCTGTATGACGAATTAATCGCCCATATGCGGGAGAGACTGGAAGTACCTCAGGATGGTGAAATTGCCCTGGTGGAACGCCTCAAAACCTCCGTTCCCAGAGATGTGGATTATCGCCCTTATCTGGCCAGGGAGGATGGAAGACTGCCCATGTCGGATTTCGGCGGCGACCATCGATACAACGTCACC
>JARGFR010000080.1 GCA_029210985.1 Spirochaetaceae bacterium
TGGGATCGGCCTTTTTTCACGCCGATGATCCAATAGCGGCTTTAAAGGAGTGCCGGCCGCAGGATCGTTGACTCAAGGGATCGAGGTGTTTGCGCCGATAACGAAAGGGAAGGGGAACGCCGTGAAACGGATCTTTCGCATTTTCATCCTCATCCTCTTGCCGATATCGGGCATCGGCGGTCAGACAATAGTGACCGACGAGGTTCTTCGCCAAGGTTTATCCGAATTGCGTTCGGGACGGTTGGAGGAAGCCTCGACGGCTTTCCAGGCTGTCTTGAACGATCCGAATCTCGAACCCTTTCATCCTGACGCACTCTATTGGCTCATCAAGACCTCTATCCCGCTGGAGCAGTATGAAACTGCCTCTTTAGCCGCCGACAGATACATGGTGATGTATCCGGGACACGGCAGACAGGAGGAAGTTGTCTATCAGCGTTCAAGACTTCTGTTCCTTGAAAGTGAACCGGAAGATGCCATCGTCGCTCTCGGTGATTTCATTGAGGAATACCCGAACTCCGAGTTCGTTCCCTCGGCAAAATACTGGATCGGCGAGTCTCTTATCGTTCTTGGCCGACTGGAAGAAGCGGATGCCGTTTTTGAGGGAATTCTTAATGACTATCCCAACAGCGTAAAACGGGAAGCATCACGCTATAGACGAAGCGAAATCGCTCTGCTGTTCAGGGAGCGAGAACTTCTGAACCTGTTGAAGTGGAGCCATGAAGAACATCTTCAGGATGCGGAGGAATTCTTTCGTCGGGAAAACGAATACCGAGATGCTGTGACCTCATACCGGGAACGGTTAGGGAGCGGTTCGGGATCTGATGAATTGACACTCTACCGTACTCGTCTTCTGGAGATGAAAGAACGTCTGCTGAAGCTCGAGAGATACTACGTCGAACAGTTATTGGGGTTAGCCGATGTCCAGCTGTAGAAAAGTTTTTCTCACCGCAGTAATTCTGATGTTTGTATTCCTTCAATCGGCGCAATCTCAGCAGCTTTCGGTCGTCATTGGTGAGGAGGACTCACTTCTGAAGCTCTATGCCGAATCCGGCGGCGAAGCGGCGTATCCTCTTTGGGATCAGGATCCGCTGAGCTCCGGTTGGAGTTTCATCGTTGACGGTACCTCTATTACGCCGACCGATTCAGAATGGGTCAGGGAATCCTCACGGTACACCGATGATGTGTACCGTCTGGCCTATTCCAATCGATCGATAAGCTTGACCCAGGATCTTGTGATCTCCTCCGGAGCAAGCCACGCCCTCTATACGGTGACAGTGAAAAATAACAGCGCGAAATCCGTTGAAGTGATTCCGGCACTTCTCCTGGATACCAGCCTTGGCGAAACCACCGGACTGCCGTTCTTGTCCAGCGACGGCTCCTATATTCGAAGCGAGAGGGCATTTCAAGGCTCCGGAATACCGGAATGGATTCGAACGGTGCGGAACAACACGACACCTTCCCTGACGGTGATGCTCAACGGCGGCACGGTCACGCGTCCTGAGAATGTGTATACGGCCAATTGGCTGCGTTTGAAGCAGGCAGGTGCATCATATACACCGGTTACCGGACGATCGTTTGATTTTTTGCCGTTTTCTGAAGGCGACAGCGCCCTGATGATCACCTACGATTCCAGATCGCTGGAGCCGGGATCCGAGTATGAGATTAAATTACTGATGGGCATGGATGAAAATCCTCCGGATGCCGAATCGTTCCTGGAGACCGTCGTCGCATCTGGGGATTCCGTTAATGAAAACATACGGTTGAGAAGTTATACCATTCGACAAAGACTTCGTGAAATCAGCCGCCTGCTGGATTCTGTTGATGCTATACTCGTCGACGAAGAGAGTTTTACCGGAATGAGTGTTGCAGACCTTGAAAATCAGGTGAAGGAACAGGAACGGCTTCGGGCGGAGTATGAGAACCTATAACAAAGACCTAAAGCGGGCTCGAAGATGGCTCGCCTCTGGGCGGAATTCGAAGGTCATACGGTTCCTTGAGCCGAAAGTGCCTCTGTTCCTCGAAGATCCTCAGTATTACTCAATTCTCGGGCGGGCCTGTCTGGAGTCGGGATTGCTCAAGGATGCCGATACTTACCTCAACCGCGGGCTTCAGGCGGATCCCGATCACCTGGAAGTCCGTCTGGTGTTGGCGGTCAATCACCTGAAGCGCAAAGATCCCGCTTCGGCGGTTCGGACGTGGCTCGAAATTCTTGAGGATGAACCGGCCAATCTTTATGCCAAGAGAGGCCTTAAGACACTGAAAAAAATATCGGATCAGGCCGAACAGGATAAATTCCTGGACCGATTCGATCCAAGACGATTTCTTCCCAATCTCTCCTCTCCGTGGCCGGCACGGATCCTTGTGATTTTGACCACTGTTCTTTTAATCCTCATGGCTCTGTATTTCAGAGATCCGATAATGACGAAATTGACCACAGGCAGCGGTCGGACGATGAGACCCGGAGCAGAGCGCCTTCTCACCGACGGTGTCGGACTGATGGCTGAAAACGGCAGTGACGTTTTATATCCGATGGATGAAACCGAGGTATCTCGGACCCTGCGCCGAGCACTGAAATATTTTCAGAATTATGAGGATAATCGCGCTCGGCATGAATTGAACAAGATTAAATATTCCAATGCTTCTGAAGAAATCAGGCAGCAAGTCCTGGGTCTTCTTGAATCCCTTGGACCGTCAACAATTGAAAGCATTGAAACAGATTATGCTTATCGGGATGTCATTTCAGCACCTTGGCTCTATGAAGATTGCTTTGTCCTTTGGAGGGGGAGAACCGCCAATGTCACCTATGAAGAGGACGCCATACGGTTCGATTTCCTCGTCGGATTTGAAAAAGGTGAGATTCTGGAAGGGCGTGTCTCCGTCGCTGTTCCTTTTGAAGCCGTCATGGAGCCCCTTCCGTTGGAACTTCTGGCTCGGGTCAAAACAAACGATGGAGAGATGACCCTCGAAGCCGTGACTCTGCATTTCCTGCGATAAACCATACATGCGTTTAGCGATTATCCCAGTACTCTCTTGCGAATCCGGCAGACAGACGGGTATGATGAGTCAAAATATGAAGCGACGGGGAAACCTGCGGCGTTATATGTATCAGGAAGGATGAAATAATGGCGAAAACGAAAGAAACGGCGTCTCCTGCCCAGGGCAACAAGGAGAAGGCTGTTGAAGCCGCGAGACTTCAAATCGAAAAACAATTCGGTAAAGGTTCCCTGATGAAGCTCGGGGAACGCCGAGAAATGAAAGTGGAAACCATACCTTCCGGTTCGATGCTGCTGGATGAAGCGCTGGGTGTCGGCGGTTATCCCAAAGGCCGTATTATTGAAATCTACGGCCCGGAGTCCTCGGGAAAAACGACATTAGCCCTCCATGCCATCGCCGAAGCCCAGAAGAAAGGCGGAATCGCCGCGTTCATTGACGCGGAGCACGCCCTGGATCCGGTTTATGCCAAAAATCTCGGTGTCGATGTGGAAAATCTCTGGGTCAGCCAGCCCGATACCGGTGAACAGGCGCTGGAGATTGCCGAATCCCTTGTGCGATCCGGTGGAGTCGACATGATTGTCGTCGATTCCGTGGCGGCCCTGACGCCCCAAGCTGAAATCGAGGGTGATATGGGGGATTCCCATGTCGGACTTCAAGCCAGGCTCATGAGCCAGGCATTGAGAAAACTGACCGGAACCATCAGCAAATCCGGCAGCTGTCTGGTATTCATCAATC
Organism: Spirochaetaceae bacterium; assembly: GCA_029210985.1. Lineage (GTDB taxonomy): Bacteria > Spirochaetota > Spirochaetia > DSM-2461 > DSM-2461 > UBA2779. Next base: position 3,730 of record JARGFR010000080.1, read on the forward strand.
AGATACGAATGAAAATTGGTGTGATGTTCGGAAATCCGGAAACCACAACCGGCGGCAACGCGCTGAAATTCTATTCTTCAGTCAGGTTGGAAATCCGAAAAATCGAAACCATCGCTAAAGGGCAGGAAAACGCCATTGGAAATCGTGTCCGCGTCAAGGTTGTTAAGAATAAAGTCGCACCTCCGTTCCGGCGTGTCGAACTTGAAATTATGTTTGGCAAAGGTATTTCCGCCAGTGGAAGCCTGCTGGACGGTGCGCTGGCTCACGACATGATTTCGAAAAGCGGCAGCTGGTATTCCCTCGGAGAGGAAAGAATCGGACAGGGACGTGAAAATGCGAAGCAATACTTGGAAGATCATCCCGAAATTGCCGGGAAAATCGAAAATGAATTGCGGGAGAAACTTTTCCCAGTCGTCACGGAAGAACCGACAGCTAAGAAAGCCGACGTGAAGAGCGCCGATTCTAAGATCGCCGAACCGGTCAGCGGCGAAAAAGACGAGCTTTTCTGAGAGTGAAGACTCTTTGGCTCGGTCTGGGGTCCAACATCGGAAATCGGGCCGATAATATTCGAGCAGCCCTTGTGGAGCTCAAACCCCATGGATCCGATTGGACGGTTGCCGATTTTTATCAAACTGCTCCGCGGGATATGACATCTCAGCCGGATTTTCTCAATACCGTCACACGGTGTACGACAGAATTGAGTGCTGCGGAAATATTGAAGCGGATACATTCAATTGAATTGAAAGGCGGCCGGAACAGGGCGTCGGTTCCGGCCAAGGGACCGAGGACGATTGATATCGACATCCTCCAATATGGTGAGGATGTCGGGACTTGGGAGGTGGATGGTATCGGAGCATTAACCATTCCCCATCCGTCCATGCACGAGAGGTTGTTTGTACTCCGTCCGTTATTGGACCTGGATCCCGAATTGACAGATCCCAGAGATGGAATAACCTGGAAAACCAAAGCCTCGCACCTTTCCGAACAACGGGTTAAGCTATACCCGATATGACAGATCAGCCGGTGTTGGATGAAACCGCCGAAACAGGAAAGAATCCCAGTTATCGCCTCGATCACTTCGAGGGTCCTCTGGATCTCCTTCTATTCCTCATTCGCAAGAATGAGGTCAATATTTATGATATCCCCGTTGCGGAAATTACCCAGCAATACCTCGATTTTCTAAAATATGCCGCCGGTGTCGACTTGGAGGGTATTTCCGAATTCTATCTGATGGCCTCCACACTGCTGTACATAAAATCCAGAATGCTTCTCCCCGTTGAAGTGGATCTCGAAGATGAATTGGAAGATCCCAGACAGGAACTTGTACAGCGTCTGATCGAGTATGAACGTTTTCGAAAAATCACCGATTTGATGGCTGAACGCGAAGCCCAGGCCGATTGGATCGTGGAGCGTAAGCAAGCCCAGGCGGTGCTGCCTTTTCCTGATGAAGACGACCTCTGGGATAAAGTGGATTCATGGGATTTGCTGAAGAGTTTCAGCAAGGTGATGAACGGCCTCGGTGGTGAACGGGTTATCAGCCTTTGGGAAGAGGTTTCCATCAATGAGAAAATCACCCTGATCCACGAATACCTTGAAGACAGATCCGAGTTCATCTTTGACGATATCATTGTCAATCCGGGTTCGTTGATGGAAGTGGTCAGCGCCTTCCTGGCTGTTCTGGAGCTGGTGAAGATGGGCGAAATCGATGTGTTCCAGAACCGCCTTTTCGGTGATATCAAAATCATCGCCTCCGATAGAGCAAAGGAGGCCGTAAATGGAGAATGATATGGATTTCAAGGACGAAGCCGCCATTATCGAGGCCGTTCTGCTCTTGGAAGTTGAGCCTGTGGAAGAGTCGGTCATTTCAAAAATCACGGAATTGGACAGGAAGGTTGTCACGGAAGCCCTCAGCGTGCTTGCTGAACGTTATAAAGGCGACGAATTCGGTTTTGAGCCTGTATTGATAGCCGGAGGATGGACGTTATCCCCAAAAGAAAAATTTTGGGGAGCCCTCAAAGAACGCTATGGGAAACAACGGGAAGATCGGCTCTCGAGAGCCGCTCTGGAAACTCTGTCCATCATCGCCTATTCTCAGCCCCTGACACGTTCGGAAATTGAAAATATTCGCGGCGTTGGTGCCGACGGTATGATCCGGACACTCAAGGATAAAGAACTCATCAAGGAAGTCGGGAGAAAAGATGCTCCCGGCAGACCGGTGCTGTACGGCACCACCAGACAGTTTCTAAAGATTTTCCGGCTGGAGAGCATCGCCGATCTTCCGAAATTGAACGAAATGGACGAAAAGAGGTTTGCTCTCGATGGAACAAAATAACGCAATCAGGCTGCAGGTACGGCTTGCTCGGGCCGGTTTGGCATCCCGGCGTAAATGTGAAGAATTTATCGCAGATGGCCGGGTCATGGTAAACGGCGAAATCGTGCGGACACCCGGCACGAAAGTCACCACGGATGACGAAGTGACTTTTGACGGGCGTCCCGTACGGGAAGAAAAGAAAAAAGTCTATATCGCACTGCACAAACCCGCAGGATTCCTTTGCTCCGACGAGGATCCGGACGGACGCCCATTGGCGAAAAGCCTCCTGGACGTCGTCGTCAAGGAACGAATCTATCATGTCGGCCGGCTTGACTATATGACCAGCGGTTTGATTTTCTTCACTAACGACGGTGAGTTTGCCAGAGCGCTGACACACCCATCCAAGAAAGTGGAGAAAGAGTACATTGTCTCGACGAAGAGCGAGATTCCGGCCGAACTGATGGAGCGGTTTCTCAGGGGCGTCACCGTCGAAGGCATACGATACCGGGCATCGGAAGCGGAGCTGCTGGGACCGCGAAAGGCCAGAATTGTCCTGACCGAAGGAAAGAACAGAGAATTGAGGAAAGTGTTTCTTTCAATGTCGGCCAGCATTAAAAAAGTCCATCGTGTCCGTATCGGCCCGGTCAATCTCAAGGGTATCGAAGCCGGACGCTTTCGGCATCTCCGTGAAGGTGAGGTGAAAGCTCTGATGGAAGGGAAGGGCGGCAGAACTCCAAGAGGCGCCGCTCATCAGAAAGCGAAGCGCAATCAGGTAAGAAGCCATGGTCGTCGCAATTGACGGTCCCGCCGGTGTGGGCAAAAGTACACTGGCGCAGTGGGTCTCCGACAAATACGGATTGCTCAACTTGAATTCCGGTGCCTTCTACAGAGCAATGGTGGTGAAAGTTTTGGATGACGGCGTGGATGCCAACGATCCCGAAGCTGTGGCCGCAGCGGCCAAGGATGCGGAGATCGATCTGATAGAAGGACGGATTCATCTGAACGGAAGGGACATTGAGGATCGACTTCGAACAGACCACGTCGATCAATGGTCGTCGATTATTTCCACAATTGTCCCGGTTCGCCATGTCGTCAATGAGCACCTCAGACGGGTCGCCGGTACAACCGATCTCGTTGCCGAAGGACGGGATATGACCACGATTGTCTTCCCAGACGCGGAGGTGAAAATATTTTTAGATGCGGATTCCGCCGTAAGAGCGAAGCGCCGACTCGACCAGGGAACAAGCGATATGACCCTGGAAGAATTGGGGAATTCCATCAGGGAACGCGACCGAAGAGATCGAAATAAAAGCTTTGGAGCCCTCAGAGTTGCGGAAGACGCCGTGGTTGTCGATACATCCGCCTTGACCTTAGAAGAGGTTTATGACAAAGTGAGCGGGTTAATCGAAACCTATCTTTAATTACTAAAATCCCAGGAGAAAACATGCCCGAATCGGATGCCTTCGCTCAGGAGAGCAATCAAGACCAACTTCAGGAGATGTACCTGAAGGCCCTCGACCAGATAGAGGAAGGTGGACTTATCGAGGGAGAAGTCATACAAGTCGATAGTGAGTTCGTCTACTTAGACGTTGGACTGAAATCAGACGGTAAAGTTCCCGTCGAAGAGTTCAAGGAATTGCCGACTGTCGGCGACTCGGTCGAGACAGTCCTCGTCAAACGCGAGGGCCGTCACGGTGAGGTTATAATCTCCAAGAAAAAAGCGGATATGAAAGTGTTCTGGAAAACCCTCCGGGATGCGTTTGAAGCAAATGAACCGGTCACCGGCAAGGTGTCCAAGGCTGTGAAAGGCGGATTTGAGGTGGACCTCGGATTTGAAGTCCGCGCCTTCTGCCCAATCAGTAAAATGGACGTTCAGCGGATCGAGACTCCTGAGGAGTATATTGGTCTTGAATCTCCGTTCCTTATCGACAGGCTCTACAGTGAGAAGAAAGTCAATATTGTTCTCACTCGACGTTTGTACCTTGAACAGCTGACGGAAAAGAACAGGACAAAATTCTTCGAGAACGTCGCTATAGGTGATGAAGTTGAAGGGACGGTAAAGAGTTTTACTTCCTTCGGTGCATTCATTGATTTGGGTGGTTTTGACGGTCTGCTTCATATCAACGATATGAGTTGGGGACATGTCACACGACCCAAAGACTATGTGAAAAAGGGTGAGAAGATTCAACTCAAAGTCATCCGCCTGGATCCCGAGGACAAGAAGATCAACCTGTCCATCAAGCACTTCCAACCCGATCCCTGGTCCACCTTTGAAGACAAATACCATGTTGACCAGGTCATCAAGGGCCGTGTCACCAAGCTGACTGATTTCGGCGCATTTATTGAAATCGAAGAAGGTATTGAGGGACTCGCTCATATTTCGGAGCTGTCATGGGTCAAACGAATCAAGCATCCCAAAGAACTGTTCAACATCGGTGATGAATGTGAAGCCATGATTCTGGGTTATGACATTCCCCAGGGTCGGATTTCACTTGGTCTCAAACAGGTGCTTCCCAATCCGTGGGAAGAAATTGAAGCCAAGTTCCCTGTGGGGACCAAAGGCAGCTGGACCGTCAAGAAAATCACCAATGCCGGAGCCTTTGTTGAGCTCGAAGAAGGCATTGATGCCTTCCTCCATGCCGACGATTTGTCTTGGACCAAGAAAATCCGGAATGTTGGCAGTGTTCTGACCGAGGGTGAGCCCGTTGAAGCCATCATCACCAGCGTCAATCCCGAAGAACGCAGGATTCGATTGGGCGTGAAGCAGCTCGAGGGTGACCCCTGGGCCACATTCGATGCGAAACACCCCCGGGGAACTATTGTCGAAGGTGAGATAACCGGTAAAACCGACTTCGGTGTGTTTGTGAAAGTGGAAGGAGACATTGAAGGTCTGATCCACAAGAATAATCTTACCGAAAACCGGGAAGATGACGCGGAAGAAAAATTGGCATCTATGAATGTCGGCGACAAAATTAAAGCCGCAGTCACCGAAGTGAATACGTCCAAGCAGAAATTGTCCCTGTCCGTTCGGGAGATGAAGTACCGTGAAGAGCGGGCGGAAATTTCCAAGTACATGGATGGCGAGCAGGAATCAGGCGATTCCTTTACGCTGGCCGATGTCCTGAAGGGTAAAGACGACTAATCCCGATATACGCCCCTCCAGGACACCGATCGTTGATACGAGGTATAAGGAGCGGGCGCGGGGATCCGGCGGTTCAACAAACGCCGTATCACAGCCATTTTAGCTATGGGCGAGGTTCGAGACGAAGTCAGGAGACTGGAAACCCTCATCGAGATCAATGCACTGATCAATTCTCAATACAGAGACGTGAGGGTACTTCTGTCCAGAATTATGGAGTCGGCTGAAAGGCTGATCGGCTCTGAAGCATCCTCGCTTCTGCTTGTTGACCCCGGAACAAACCAGCTTTTCTTTGAAATCGCCCTTGGCGACAAGGGCGAGGACGTAAAGAAATATACTTTGAAAATGGGTGAAGGTATCGCCGGATGGGTGGCTCAGAACGGCCGCTCTCTCCTGGTGAACGACGCCCAGAACGACCCGCGTCATTTTTCCCTCATTGGGGAAGATACCGGATATAAAACCAAAAATCTCATCGCCGTTCCGCTTAGAGCCAAGGATGATGTCATCGGTGTACTCGAAGTCATCAACAAGTCATCCGGTGCCGTGTTTATCGATGAGGATGTCAGGCTGTTGGAAGTGCTGGCCGATCAGGCCTCCATAGCGATACAAAATGCCAAAGAATACGGCCGAGTTACCAATGAACTGGACAACCTCAGGCGAAAGGTTGCCGTCGAGGCCCCTTCAGGCCATAGAGAATTGGTTTGGAAAAGCCCGATAACCGGCCGCATTTTGGAACAAGCCGATAAAATTGCCCAGTCCGCCTCACCGGTCCTCATCCTGGGAGAAAGCGGAACAGGAAAAGAGCTGCTCGGTGAACGCATTCATAGTTCCTCGAAACGCGCCGACGGACCGCTGATCAAAGTGAACTGTGCCGCCATCCCCAAGGAGCTCCTTGAGCCGGAATTGTTCGGCTACGTGAAAGGTGCCTTCACCGATGCTGTTCGTGACAAATCCGGTTACTTTGAACGGGCTGACAACGGAACCTTGTTTCTGGATGAAATCGCGGAACTTTCTCCGGCGGCACAGGGCAAGCTCCTGCGTGTACTCCAGGACGGCAGATTTCAGCGTGTGGGCGGCGAAACGGATATCAGTGTGAACGTCCGGGTTGTCGCTGCGACGAATACCGATATGGGTGAAGCCGTTGCGAAAGGCGGCTTTAGGCAGGACCTCTACTACAGACTTGCCGTGCTGCCGCTGGAGATGCCACCTCTAAGGGAAAGACCCGAGGATATCGAAGTGCTGGCCCGCTTTTTTCTCAAAGATACACCCAGACAATTCAGTCTCGAAGCGCTGGAGGTATTGCTGTCTTATCGCTGGCCGGGTAATGTCAGAGAACTCCAGAATGCCGTGGAGCGGGCGGTTATTACGGGGAGAGGCCGGGATATCATCCTGCCGACCGACCTGGCATTGCCTGGTCGTGACAAAGCGGTGACCGAATACAAAGGGAAAAAACTGAAAGAATCGGTCACGCTGTTTAAAAAGAATTTTGTCCGTGAGGTTCTCAACGCCCATGGCGGCAATCAGACCCTTGCGGCGGAAGCCCTTGGAATTCAACGGACATATCTGTCCAGAATGCTCAAGGAACTTCATATAGATCGCCGAGGAGAAGAGACATAATGAAATCAACAGAACTTGAGCTGAGTCTCAAAGAACGGGTCAATCTGGCCCTGGCAAATCATTGGAAGGCCGCTGTCGGCATATTTGTCGTTATCGTCGTCCTGATGGCCGGTATACTGATCCTGGACGCCGTTCGACGCAATCGGATTGCCGATTCGTCAATGATGGCTGAGGATATTCAGGATACCTACACCGCATTGATGCAGGAACAGCCGGAAGATCGGGATTATGCCGAATTGGACGAATTGATAGAAACAGCGATGAACGATTATTCTCGGTATTTTGCCGCGCAAAGGGCATTGTTTACCAAGGGACTCGTCGCACTGGAAGAGGAAGAATGGGAACCGGCCGCTTCGTCATTTACAGAACTGGCGGAAAGATGGCCGGAGAGCTATCTTGCGCCTGTGAGCCTATTCAATGCGGGAGCGGCTTTTGAGGAGTCCGGTGATTTGGATCAGGCCGCCGAAAATTGGCAGTCTCTTGTCGATGATTATGCCGAGGTGGCTCCGGATGCACCTGAAGCCTTGTTTAACCTCGGGCGACTGGCCGAGACCCGGAGCAGCGACGATGAGGCTGTTGATTTCTATAAGGAAATCGAAAGCCGCTTCCCCCAAAGTCGGTGGACCAACCTCGCAAAAAGCCGTATTCTGGTCCTAGAAAGCCGGTAAAATACGAGGAAACGAGAGTAAGGGCGGGATCCTCGTCACCCGTCCGCGCCTCCCCGAACAAACCGGCCAGGGGGGATATGTTGGGTTCTAACAATCGGGCTCTCCGTGTATTTTTGTCGCCAAAAGTCTTCGGGCTCTTTCTCGGACTGATCGTATTCGGTTTCTTCATGTTTCTCGGACAGACAACCGATGTTCTGGACAACCTTGAAACTCAGGTTATGGATCTTCATTTCAATCTGAAGAGGAGCCTGGTGAGGGAAAACAATCAGGAAAACGTCGTGACGGAACGACGTTCTCCGAAGATTTCCAGCGATATCGTCCTGATAGGTATAGAAAACAAGACTCTGGATGCTTTCGGCCGATGGCCGTTTCCCAGATCTCACCACGCTGATCTGCTTAATTCTTTTACCAGAATCGAAAATCAAAATGAGCGGGAATCGGCCGTTCTATTGGATATTCTGTTCAACGATGTGGCCGACAGAGCCTTTGAAGACGTCGTCTTGCTGGATGCGATTCGGGAAAACGGGCGCGTTTCTCTGCAGTCCCAGCTCTTTGGACAGCCGCTCTCGTCTTCTCGGGAGGACGAGTTCAACCGGCGTCTGTATGCTCTGATAGACAACTACGGCGAGATTACCGATATCAACGGCGACGTCTCGACCGTCAACGCATATTACGGAATAGAATCCCCCCTCATCCCTTATGGAAGGGCCATAAGCTCCTACGGACATGCATCCTACCGAGAGGATAAGGATAAGACATACCGCAGACAGCAGCTGGTATCACGTTACAGCGAGCAAATCGGGGAATATCGCCTGGAAGATATCAGCCTCGGAATGGATTTCGGCACAGGTGATTTAGGTCATTTAGCCTGGTTCAGCAAAGAAGGCGTGTATGTACCTGTCGAACTGCCATTGACCGCCGACTCCCTGGCGGAAATGCAGAAAGAAATTTTACGAAGTGGACTGCCGAGGGTGGACGAATCGGAAGGGGAGGGTGAGGCTTACTATGTCACCGCCTTTAAAGACCATTACATACCGGCGATATCTTTGACTCTGGCTCTTCAGTATTTCAATAAGACATTGGATGACGTGGAAGTGCATTTCGGCTCCCATATTCTCATTTCATCTCCCACCAGATGGGATCCTGATCAAGGTGCATGGGTGCCCTATGCCGTACCCGAGGGATCTGCCGGACGCAGGACCATGCGACGTGTGGATGAAATTCGTATTCCCATTGATGAGGCGGGAAATATGCTCATCAATTTCATGGGTCGTCGCTCGTCGCCGGAGCCGGGAGGACTGCAGACCTTCCCGGTACGATCCTACGCGGCGTACGCTTCCAGTGCACGAGGTTCGGATCCCGATACATGGCCGCCGACCAAGAAACTCGGCGGTAAGATTCTGATGGCTGGTGCTTTTACCTTGGGAATGGCCGATGACGAAAAAACAACCCCTCTTGGGCTGATGTTTGGAGTTGAAATCCATGCCAACGCCCTGAACACCATCATCATGGACAACTTTATTCAACGTCCTCCCTCATGGGTGAACGCTGTTATTATGCTGGCGATTGTGTCCATTTTTGCCTTCATCACATCACGTATGAAAAACATCGGATGGTCTGCGTTCATACTGGTTCTCTTTTTCATCATCTCCTTTTTCACCGTCACATTGCTTTTCGAATTCCAGAATATCCTGATTGACTGGGCCGGGCCTGTACTAGCGGTATTTGTTACATATATTGCGGTCGTCATTTTTCGGGTGTTGACGGCCGAACGGGATAAACGTCAGATTAAAAATGTCTTCGGTCAGTTTATTTCTCCGAGTATCGTTGATGAGCTCTCGGTTTCGCCGCCGGAATTGGGTGGTGAGGATGTGGATGTCACGGTATTTTTCTCTGATATCCGCGGATTTTCCAGAATCTCCGAAAGGCTTTCCGCGCAGGAGCTGGTGAGTCTTCTCAATGAATACCTCACCGATATGACCAACAATATGGTGGATGATTATCAGGGAACCCTGGACAAGTACATCGGTGACGCCATCATGGCATTCTGGGGAGCACCCCAGCCCCAGGAAGATCATGCGGTACGAGCCTGTAAATGCGCCCTGATGCAGATCAAACTTCTGGAAAAACTCAACGACCGCCTGGTGGAGCGATCCGGAGGCGAGGTAGCCGAAAAACTCGATATCGGCATCGGGATTAATTCCGGAACCTGCATGGTCGGATATATGGGAAGTGAGGGCCGGAAAAACTACACGGCCATGGGCGACACAGTCAACCTGGCCAGCCGCCTGGAAGGAGTGAACAAGGAATACCGAACCCGAATCCTTGTCAGTGAAGACACTTATGAAAAAATAAAGGACGAGCCGTTTATCCTGAGAGAATTGGATGTGATACGCGTGAAGGGCAGGAATAGGCCGGTGAACATCTATGAGCTTGTCGACTATGACGGCAATTTGGAAGAATCCATCAATATCGCCCGAGAACAGGCGGGTTAGGAGTAGGCGGAATTGACCTGTAATCGTGGTGTTGAAGTGGTGAAAATCAATTTGTTGCACCATATATGGTGTTTCGTTGCGCCGTTTATCTCTTTTTTGATCGTCGCAGGGTGCGGTTTGCCGGATTATGCGAAAATTAATCCGCCGACGACTATCAGCCCTGATATCAATGAAGAATGGGTTGGTTTTCAAACTCCAGTGGATGATACCAACATCACCGGATACGCTGTGTATTATAAGATCTATACCGACTTTGAGGCTCTATATGAAGGAGATCGCAGTGCGTTTACATCTTCTTCACTTGACCTGCCCTTGGGGTCGACACTGCCAGTTCAAAAAGAATTCGTGAGGGCTGGAGGTTC
>JARGFR010000081.1 GCA_029210985.1 Spirochaetaceae bacterium
TGCCAGGAGCGGCGGCGTATTATCGACTTCCAGCAGTCCGGCCAGCAGAGCTTCATCCCCGGCGCCGTCCACAACCTTGATGAGCAGAGTATGAACGCCGTCGTTCAGCACACCGGTGTCCATGGCGTAACTCCACTTAACCACATCATCCCGGATAACCGGGGATTCGATCGTCGGTTCGTCGGAGACTTCTTCAGAGACATCACCAGGATTTTCAGGGGGAGGAGCCGGTGTATCGGAATCAGTCTCCGGGATTTCACTCGTATCAGCCTCTTCGGTCGCGTCAAAATCTGTGGTGCCTTCGGCCAGGGCGTAAGTATGCCCGTTGTCAAACGACACCCACACGCCGGCGATTCCGTTGGCATCCTTTGCCGTGCCGGTGATTTCCGACACTCCTCTGTTGGTAATGCCGACTTCCGGACTGATAAGGGCAACTTCCGCTTCCCTTCGTGTGACTTCAAACCAAGCCGAATCCACTTCTCCGGTGTTTCCGGCGGCGTCTTCGGCATACACCTCAACCAGATGGGAACCATCCACCAGGGATGAAAGCGGTAATTCCATTCGGAACGATGCTCCCCCGGGAAGCTCTTTCCAGTCTCCGCCGTCGATGCGCCAGAATACCGTCTTGATGGAATCATCATCGGCCACCAAGCCGGCCAGATCCGTCGGCCCCCGAACGACAGACTCATCTACAGGCGTTTGGATATAGGCGACAGGACGGTCCGACACGGGATCGTAGGAGACGGTGGGAATCTGCTCTGTGATATTGCCTGCCCGGTCGACAGCACGAACCTGGAGTGTCTCCGGCAGAGTCTCGTAGCCTGCAAGATCGAGAGACAGGGCGTACAACGAAGCTTGATCGGAAAATACACGGGTTTCACCGTCGACGGTGAGAGAAAGTTCGTTGAGAATTTCATCCCCGGATACCCGATAGACCAGTGTGCTCTTCGCTCCCACCGCCTTATCTCTCGGCGGAACCGCCATGGAAAGGGTTGGAGCCTGGGTGTCGAGAACGAACGGGATGGAGTATTCCGATATATTCCCCGCCAGGTCCTCACCGCGGAGACGCAGAGCCATCACTCCGTCGGTTTGGCCGGAGAACTCCGCCGCAAAATCAAATTTATATCGACCGTCTCCAAGGTCATCCAATTCTATGGCTGAAGAGGAACTGTTTCCCAACGACCAGGACGCCGAGGCAACACCGCCTTTGTCGACAATCCGTCCGGAAATACTCAATTCTCCGCCGGACCAAGTCCCGCTTTCCGGTGCATCGATATCCCAGCTCGGTCCAGTTTGATCTGTCAGCACGACAATCGGGGGGGTGGAGGTGCCGTCAGCCAGAACGACACTGACAGGTTCGCTCAAACCCGGTGCCGAGTTTTCTATGGTGAAAGATGATCCCTTTGTGCTCAGACTCAAGAAAGGAGATTCGGGTTCCAAGCGGGCGCCGTCTGTGGATTTTCCGGATGTCCAGCCCTGAAGCGCCTGGCCGGTCCGAAGGATGGCCGCACCGTCACGCTCACGCAGGAAGGGCAGCGGCAGATTGATATCCACATCGCCGAGCCGTGGATCGGTTACGGAGCCGTTCTCATCCGGCTCAGCCTGAATATAGAATCCGGAACCTAAGACAGCTTCTCCGCCGAAGCCGTCGGCGGCGCGAAGTATAAAGTTCCGTGGTCCGGGTTCCTCGCCTTTGCGCACGGGAATCTGGAATGTCAGCCGGGAGGCATCATCGCCATCAACCTTGAGTGAGAGTTCGGCATTTTCACCTCCCTCCGGAATATAAGTCAGAACCACCGCCTTTCCCGCATCCGAGACAACCGTTCCTTGGATTGACCCGCCGAGAGAAGACATGACGATTCCGGGCTCCCAGTCTTGAGGCGCCTCATTCGCATTATCGAGTAAGGAATTGAAGGTTATCACCGGAGGTTCGGGAGCCGTCCTGAATGTGAGCTCCTGTGTTTCCCCCGGAAGTCCGAATCGGTCTTCAGGCGTGAGTTCCATCTCTACGACGGTACCGCCGGGCAGATCGGGAAATTCAACTCGCCAGGCACGCTCAACGCCCTCCTGTCGGCCTTCCACCTCACCGATTTTCCAGGAGATGGCTCCCCCGCCGTCATCGTCGTTAAAGGTGCCGGTGAGAAAAACACCGCCGATGGGGAAAACTTTTTCGGTTAAGGCTTCAACACCGTCAATCGTCATGACAGGTTGGTCGGCCGGAACATCCAGAGGTATTCTGAGATCGATTTCCGAAATGTTGCCGGCGCCGTCGGCGGCGACGATCAGGACATTTGCCTGCTTATCTTTCATTCCCGAGAGGTTCAGCGGCCAGGTCCACCAGGGATTGCCCGGTGTAACCGGAATTTCGACAGGCTCGCTCTTACCGACTATGATGCGGAGAGATTCAATCCCCGACTGATCTGTCGCCGTACCCGCCAGAAACACATTTCCCGGAACAGGCTCGAATCCGTCCTCTCTGTTGAGCGGCAGCTCGAGATTCACCACCGGACCCTGATTGTCCACAAAGAAGAGGAAGGGCACTTCCGAGAGACTTCCCTGGGTGTCGACGGCTCGAAACCACCACACCACCGGTCCGTCCTCCAAATCTCGACTGTCCAGATCCACGCTGAAATCCGCAGCCCCGGTTTCCTTGTTCTTTGAGAATCTCAAGGAGTCCCAGGAATCCCCCCCGTCCCGGGAAATTTCCAATAGCTCCACGCCGTTTGGATCTTCCAGAACACCTGAGAAGCTTGTCTTGCCTGAAATCAAGGCGCCGGAGATCGGCTCAATCACTCCACCGACAGGTGCAGAGGTATCCACAATAAATGGAACAATAACAGCAGGGCTCTCGATGCCGTTCACATCGATGCTTCTGACGGATATGGTATGAGGTCCGTCTCCAAGAGCGCCGGCGTCCAACACCGCGGACCAGGCTTCCGCACCGGCAGCGGGCCGCCATGAGCCGTCATTGATACTCACTTCCACACGGTCGACGCCGTCGTCATCTCTGGCCGTTCCGATAATGGGAAGCATACGTCCGACCCTGGCGCCGGGTTGGGGATGGGCCACAGCAACCGATGGTATGTCCGTGGCCGGATCCACATGAAAGTCGTAGGGACCTTCATATCGGATATTACCCGCTTCATCCACCGAGCGAATCACCAGATTATGCTTTCCCTCCTCTTTATCCTCCAGGTTCACCGTATAAGACCAGTGGGACTCACCTGAAACAGGTTCAAAAGGATATTCCTCGGAGCTGCCTGCGGCGAAGAGCGCGGCGACGCCCGAGACGATTAAGACAATCGAGAACAGGGCGCGTCGAAGATAGGCGGGTGTCATCGTGCTCATACAATCTCCATTTTTCAGAGAGCTACTCCGGCCGCAGCCAAGCATATCGATAAGAGGATGCGTGGAACCCAACAGCCATGGAGTAGTTGGCACCGATTCCGGTCGGCCGGCCAACGGCGGAAACCCGTTCACCTTCGATACCGTTCAAAAGGGGAACGGTACCATGTTCCCAGGTGCCGTCATCCCGTCGATAGGCGAATTTCACTCCTTGGAAGGTCCCCACATTGGAAGAATTCAGGTATCCGACAATGGGCCGATAGACGTCGTTGCCGTTGCCGTAGATGCCGTCCACTGGATCGTGGAAAAGGTCCATGTCGGCAAAAGCCCCCATGTTCCCGTCAGCGTCAACGGATTGGAACGTATCAAAGCTATAGGCGACGCCGGCGCCTGGATCCGGTGCTGAGTAGTACATCAGATCGCCTGTGGAAACCTTATACGCCGTGATATGGATCCGCCCGTCGGGGTCTACCCGAACGCTCGGGTATTTGCCGACGTAACTGAAGTTGGCAAGTACAGCCTGGTCCACCCAGTCTCCTCCGGCAGCACTATGGGTAACAGGATCCGGAGTGTCGGCACGGGTGAGCCGCAGTGTCGCATTCGCCGTATCGTAATAGACGATGACCGGGCGCCCGGCGTTATCCACGGTGATGTCGCTCTCCAGACCCGCATTGGATCCGTCGTCCCCGGCGTCTCCGGGCGCCGGCGCATCGCCGGCGATGATGTTCTGGTCGAAATAACCGGGATTGTCATAGACGTACTCTCTGTTGTCAGTCGCGCCGCTGTCGGCGGCGACCCAGGTGAAGTTGTAGATGTCCGATCCATTGTCCCAGAAATGAGCGTACTTTAAAGCCTTGGAGTGGGCATCGTAATACGAGATGTGGATGTCGGTGTTATTAGCGGTTCCTGTGGCAAAAATCCGCGGATTCTTGAACTGCCAGAGCTCCTGGTCGTCGGAGAATCTTTCGATTTCCTCGGCCAGAACATCTTCTCTGGCGCCATAAGGATCGTCAGTATTCCAGGCATTCACATAGTTCCACAGATCGGCGTTGTCGCCCCAAAGAGTCAGGCCTCCTGATCCCGCGTTCCAATCACCGGATCCTCCATAAAAGTTATTCAACTGGACGACGTATGGGTTCCCGGCGTCGCTGATCGAGATGTCTGTATACTCACTAGGATCGTACACGTAGAAGATCCCGGTACCGCCGGTCCCATCGTTGTAAAGCGATCCTTCATTGGCGAGATAAACCCGCGCCGAACTGTACTCCGACCAGGATCCCCATAGCGACCCGTCCGAAGGGTCCACATCCATGGCGCCCCAGACTGCGTCGTCGGAACCGGCCATTTGGTCGGCCACGTCCCAAACCAGCAGGTAGCGGTCGTCGGTCCAGGCACCGTCGATCGACCAGGTCGAATCGGTGCTGTCGTTTTCGTCGAAGCTTCCATAATAGTTCATCAGCTCAATACCGCCGGTTTCCATCGCGAGCCATCCTGAATTGACGATGCCGGCCGCCTGAGCCGTCACCTCCAGCCTTCCCGGAAGGTCGACGGAGATGCCGGTGAAACCGCTGTATACCGCTGTCAGATCGGGTACCGTGGGATCACCCGAAGAAGACGGCACGGTGCCCATCACGTTGCCGAGGTTGAAGCCGCTGATTTTCAGATAAGCATCTTCCCGAATCGGCCAGGCGCCGTAGCGGGTACGCAGGATTTCATTCGTCGATACGTAGGAGGCATCGCTGATCACCACGTCGGTGATGAAGGGCATCACGTCCATGGTGTAGTTGTCTGAAGTGCTGTCGTTCACCGGCACGTTGGAGTTGCTTGATTTGTCGGCGGCTATGGCTGTCACTCGAACATTTGCCGCCGCCCCGTTTGTGATTGTGGAGCTGTCCAGTTCGAAGCTCCAAGACACGACGTGTCCTGAGCTTTCTCCATAGCTTTCGCTGGAGATGTGGGGCGTTCCGATAACGCTGCCGGCGGTGGCAAGGCCGCCAAGACCGCCGTTGGCCGAACCGTCCCAGACGAGAATGGGAAAGGCGTTTCCGGCACCCAGGCCGCCGTTATAGCCGCTGATTTGCAGTTCCAGCTCGTTTATGGCCTTATCGTCCTCGACTGTACCGGAGACGATGATCGTACCGCTGACATCGGCATCCACTCCATCGTACAGACCGGAGCCGGCGGCATGGAGTCGGCCGGAAGCGGACTCCCAGGAGGGAGATGCTGTCGGACTGTACCCCGGGACGGCGTAACCGTCACCGTCGCCGACGGCGTCACGGGCATCGATAATAGCGCTGTGGGTGAGATCCAGGTCGTATAGCGTGACCGTCGGATCAGCAGAATCCACGTTGTCTAAGTCGAGAACTATATCCACTTCATCAATAAGACCGGCATCGTCGGTGACTCGCAAAGTATAGATGACCCCGGCTTCGTCGGGCATAGACGGTGTAGAGAAGTCACTAATGGTGGTAGAAGCGGCGCCCACTCCCAAGAGGTTCGGAGCGCTGCCCTTGTAGTAAAGCTCCCAAAGCCATGCAAAGGGATCGCCGTTGCCGTCGGCCGCCGACTCATCGGCGTCGATGAACAGCCGGTTGTTCCGTGCTGCAATAGCGGTAAAGGAGGAGGAAAAATCGACGTAATAAACACCCGCGCCATCCGCACCGGTCCCGTCGATGTATCGGAAAGTCTCACCGCTGCCCACGGTTGTGTCGACAAAGTTGTCATAGTTGATGTCTGTTCCCAGACGCACCGATTCAATCAACGGCGGATTGTTCTCGATGCGGGCGGCTTTGGAATAGTGGGTTTTATTGCCGGCCTTATCCACGACAACGTAGTGGATATTCAGGTCGCCGTCAGGGATGTTCTCAGAATTGAACTTCACCCACCAATTCCAGGTGCTGGCAACCAAGGTGAGGGATTCATCATAGCCGTCGCCGTCACCGCTGACCGTATCGGTGCCCAGTTCGTTCACGTCGTCAACAATCATCACGCCGGCGCCGGTGGGATTCGCCGGATAAAAAATCCCGGCTCCGAAGGTGGTTACTTCGGCGGCGATGTCCGGATTGTAGTTGGTGACGTAGTCATAGGCTGTGGACAGGGGATCGTACAGGCTGCCGCCCCGTTCCAGATAAACCTCGATGCGGTCTACACCGGCAATGCTGCCGTTGGGATCTGACGCGGTGCCCTGAAGGAGCGCCGTGGTGCCCGTCAGAACAATCGGTTCCGCTCCGGGGTAGGTGCCCTCCGGGGCATTGTTGTCCACATTCAAGGGCAGAACCTCGAGAGTGGTGTACCCGGTATTGTCCGTTGCCTTGATGCGCAGGTAGAGAATACCGTTGCCGCCGGCAACCCGGGCGGCTGTGTCGATGGAAACGGTTTTCAAGATACTCATGGCCGGGGTGACGCTCTGGTTTTCCCAGGACACTCCGTTGTCGTAGCTGATTTCCAGTTTGTTGATCTGAGTATCGTCGCTGACGGTGATGTCCATTAAAACAGTACCTGACACATAGGCATTGCTGCTCACAGGATTTCCGTCGATTTCCACGCTGTCGACCCTAGGAAGCGTGTCGTCGAAACGGAAATGTAGAACCTGAGGGACACTTGTGACGGTGGAATTAATCTGATCTTCCGCCCAGATTTTCACGTGGACATCCCCATTGTGGCCGCTGCCGGGTGTGTAGGCGTCGGTGGAATAAAGTTCACCCGTGGCATTCAAAGGAAAGGACCAGCTGGAAAGTCCTGTCACCTGATACGCGACACTTTCGTCCACAGCTGTCACGGCACCGGTACCGTCAAAATCGATACCGTCAATAAAAGTATACACATCATCAAAATCCGGTGTCCCGGCCGGAGGCGTATTCAGGTCCACCTGAACATAAACCGCGCCGACAGTTCCGTCATCATCGGTGGCGATTCCGGAAACACTGACTTCTCCGCCATAAGATTCACCCTCAATGGGGTAGATAACCGATACATTGGGTCTGTCCTGGGCATTATCGATAATCATCGTATAGTCGGCGGTGATCGTGGTGTTCCCGGCCTTGTCGACGGCTGTGACGGTCACCGGGAGTTCCCAGATTCCCGGAGAAATTTCTGTCGCAAGATTCGGATCCTCCATCAGTGTTGTGACGACTATCTCGCTCCAGTTGTATAAGGAACCAGAATCCACAGCCTCAACCGGTCCATTGATACCGATTTTATGCGTGACGCTGTTCAATGAATCGTCACTGACCGCCACGCGTAAAGTAACCACACCGTTGACATCACCGGTAATGACGCCGAACTCGTCCCGGCTGTCTTCCGGTGTGAGGAACTCCACTATGGGTGCGACGCGGTCAATGATGAGACTGTGGTTTGTATATGTGGTCGTTCCGTTGGCCGTGGCACGTGCGGAGATGGGAATGGTGTCGAAATCCGAGAATGAACCGGCACCGTAGACAGCTTCCCAGTCGCTGATCTGGTAAGACCAGGGACCGCCGGGATCCGGCAGCGTCGTGACGGTTTCCCAGTTGGTGCCGTCGAGACTGATTTCCACGAGAATGGGTTCGCTGTCGGTGGCCGTACCTTCAATGAGTGTAGTTGTATCCGGAATATAAGCGCTCAATGCCGGAGAAGTAATGTCGATTACCGGGGCGTTCCCATCTAAACGGAAGGGGATGAGGGCGGTTTCACCTTCAGTACCGTTGGCATCGTCGGCACGCACCTGGACATAATAGTTGGCATCGGGAAGAACACCCGGTAGAGAGTAGGAGAAATTGACGTTCTGATCGTTGATAATCTGCTCAGGAAGTATCGTTACCGGTGCCCAAGTAATCGCCTCTGTCGTTCCGTCGTCTTCAAGGAAACGAATTTCTACTGTCGTTTCATCGACTTCCACGTTGTCCGTGACGGTACCGTTCACTTTGGAGGCCAGACCCATAGTATCTCCGGGCACGGCAATATTCGGATTGGGTGTCGTGACGGTAATCTGCGGGATGTCACCGCTCATGTCGATATCCAGGGGCAGCCCGGATACGCCGGCGCCAAAGCTTAACTGCGAGGAGGTGCTGCCTGAGGGTAGTCCGGCATGAACCGTTGCCTGATCCACATCCGTCGGTGTGATGATGTAGCCGGTGGTGCCGTAGAATGTATTGAGATCCTGATCGTCCACAAGATTGTAGAGATCGATAATATTGATGGACGAATCGTTATTGAGATATCGAAGATCGTTGGAATGGAAAACCGCCTGACTGACGTTTCCCGCTTCATCTTCGGCTTCAAGAATGATTCCCAGAGTCTCGGTACCGTTCACCGAATGGCTGATGTCGAATAGCCAGCTGTCGTTTGTACCCTTGAGAGTACTGATGGTATCGATGCTCCCCTGTCCGATCATTGCTCGAACTTCCTTGAGGCGCAGAGGATCATAGGCTTCACCCCGGATGGAGAGGGGAGAGGTATCTTGGGGAGAGGAAAGATCAGGAGAAGTCACCATAATAACCGGGGGCGTGTTGTCCAGGAACAGCAGTAACTGCTTCTGGGTGATTTTTCCCGAACTGTCCTTCAGCGAGATAACCACCTCCCGTTCCCCGTCGGTGTATGTGGTGGTGTCAATGTCGATTTCCCAGTTGCCGGCGGCATCAAAACTGCCGCTGACGTCGGACCCGTCGATTGTGGCCCAAACCGCCGCGATTTCCTTATCGTCCTCAACAGTACCGGTGAGCGTGATATCACCGCTGACGTAGTCACCGTTGGTGATTCCCGTCACTTCACCCTCGGGAGGATTCAGATCGACTCTGGGTCCCAGACCCACCAGGGGATTTTTACAGGAAAAAAGGAGAAGAGCCGCCAGGGCTGCTAAAATCAGCATTGAGCCTTTTTTTTGAGTTTTATCGTTCATATTCACCACCTTGAGACGCCGCACACGCCGGCGTCATACCTGATCGGCAGGCCGACACTTTCCGTCCTCTCAAACGGGCAGACGTCTTCCGCTATATTTTAATAGCAAGACTCGTTCCAATTTTCGGATATGAGCCTGCAATAACTTAAATCAATGCAACAGCTAAATTTATCCCATCATAGGAATGATTCCAATTTTCCAAACAGAATCTATTGCATTATGCTTTCAGCATTCGTCCGGAGGTCAATTAAACATCAATTACCTATACTGTATATATTTATATTTATTTAACCATTCAGCCATCATGCATGACGCATACCCCGCCCGCCGCTATACTGAGTCAGGAGCCGTTCATGAACCGTTGTTACAGCCGCGTTATCGCATGTTTTCTTTTTCTGCTTATTCAGCTGCCTCTCGCCGCTCAGGCCGATCATGTTCGGATACGAACGTCGACAGGCATGGAGCCCTACGGCCGAATCTCATCCCGGTATTGGGGTTCAAACAATGCCACGGAAGTCTGGAATACCTCTTACGGCTTCCTGCCGGGCATCGAGGCGTACTGGATGATGAACGATCGAGTGGAAATCGGTGCGGGGTTTCAATGGATGTTCAACCGTCGGGTGTTCAGGAACGGGGGTGTCAATGGAGAAACCTTCTCGTTCATCCCAATATATACGGCAACACGAATCAATCTGATGCAAATGAATGGTATCGACACCTATGCCGCCGTTCGACTCGGTTATGCCCTCTTCCGGGAAAGCCCCGAGTTTCGTGATATATGGTCGACAGAGTCGGGTGGTGCCCTCACATCGACAACCGGCGGCATGTACGGTTCGGCAGCGATCGGAGTAAAGATGAACATCTTCGAACGCCCTTCCACCGGCTTGGATTTTTCAATGGAAGCCGGTTATGCCTTTTACGGAGCCTCCGGAACGAACGCTGTAGGTAAAGTTTACCCCATCTCATATCAAGCCATGCTGGTGGACTTTGCCCTGGACTGGCGGCTTTGAGGTCGGTGCCGATCAGTTAATTTTATTCTCAAAATATATGATTTCAGGGATGTCTTTGCCCTGTAACATCTTCGGTCACAGCCCTATTGAACCCGTGAAGACCTTCCACTATGATCGTAGTGCTTACATAAGGTTTCACCGTCACGCTCTTTTCATTGTATCTCAGCGTTTCTTTCGGTTAAGCCCTAAATGTACATTTTACCCAGGAGATGATCATGATTGATGTCGGACTCATAATCATGGCGGTCGGTATGTTGGTGGTTTTCGCCTTCCTGGCCATCATGGTGTTTTCGATGAGGTTTATGTCGAGCTTCATCCTTAAATTCTTCCCCGAAAAAGAAGAACCCCTCCCGGTTCGCGCCCGTACGGCCGGATCCAACGATGCGGAAGTGGCAGTCGCCATCGCCGCCGCTTACACCCTTAACTGATCGGAGTAGAACAGAATGGCAAAGAAAAAAGTAGATTTTATGATTACGGCTTTCCGGGACGGTTTCCAATCCGTCTACGGGGCCCGGGTTTTCACAAAAGACTTCCTTCCCGCAGTCGAGGCCGCCAGCGCCGCTGGACTCAAGCACTTTGAAGCCGGCGGAGGCGCGCGATTCCAGTCCCTGTATTTTTACAGCAACGAAGATGCATTCGACATGATGGACCAGTTCCGTGCCGCGGCCGGTCCGGACGCGAACCTTCAGACCCTCGCCAGGGGAGTCAATGTGGTGGGTCTGAGTTCCCAGAGCCGGGACATCATCAAACTCCACGCGAAACTCTTCAAGAAGCACGGCATCACCACGATTCGAAACTTCGATGCTCTCAACGACGTCAACAACCTCATCGATTCCGGTAAGGCCATTGTCGATGCCGGCGCAAAACATGAAGTGTGCGTCACGCTGATGGCCCTTCCCGAAGGTGTCACCGGGGCCCATGATCCGGACTTCTATGAAAAAACTCTCAGAGGAATCCTGGATGCCGGCATCCCCTATGATTCGGTCTGTTTCAAGGACGCATCGGGTACCGCCACCCCGGCAGTGGTTTATGAATCCATCAAGCGTGCCCGTAAGCTCCTGGGACCCGACACCCATCTGGTGTTCCACTCCCATGAAACCGCGGGCGTGAGCATTGTGCAGTACAAGGCGGCACTGGACGCCGGTGCCAATCAGGTGGATCTGTCCATGGCGCCTGTCTCCGGCGGAACCTGCCAGCCCGACGTGATGACCCTTTACCACGCCCTGAGAGGCTCCGAGTACGATATGGGCATCGATCCGGCAAAGGTGTACGAAGCCGAAGAAGTCTTTAAAGAATGTATGGCGGACTACTTCATGCCGCCGGAAGCCAAGAAAGTGGAACCCATGATTCCTCTCTCACCGATGCCCGGCGGCGCCCTCACGGCGAATACTCAGATGCTGCGGGACAACGACCTGCTGGACCGATATGAGGAAATCACCAAAAATATGGGCGAAGTCGTCATCAAGGGCGGTTTCGGAACTTCCGTGACACCGGTCTCCCAGTTCTACTTCCAGCAGGCCTTCAACAACACCATGTTCGGACCCTGGAAGAAAATCGCCGAGGGCTACGGCAAGATGGTGCTGGGCTATTTCGGGAAGACTCCCGTCGCACCGGATGCGGAAGTGGTGAAAATCGCCCAGGAACAGCTGGGCATGGATCCCACCGATCGCCTGGTTGTGGACATCAACGATGAGAATCCCAATCTCGGCATCGAAGCCGCGAAGAAACTGCTCAGCGACAACGGCATCACGGACCACAGCGAAGAAAACATCTTCATCGCCGCGGCCTGCCTCGACAAGGGAATCCAGTTCCTCAAGGGCGAAGCCAAAGCCAACGTTCGGAAAAATGCTGCGGCGGCTCCCGAAGCCGGCGCGTCGGCGGCCGAAGGCGTCACCGTCACCGTCAACGGCAGAGCTTACGGCGTCAAGATTGACGGCGGGAAAGCGACGGTCAACGGCAAGAGCTACGACATCGATGTGAAAGCCGGAATTGACGAATCGGCCGCTCCGGCCGCACCGACGGTCTCAGCACCATCAGCCGCAGCGGCCCCTTCTGCCGGCGGTACATCCGTCAACGCGCCAATGCCCGGTTTGGTGCTTCGCATACCCGTGGCCGTCGGCGACGTCGTTGACGAGGGTGACGAGGTGATGGTGCTCGAAGCCATGAAAATGGAAACTCCCGTATCGGCCACAGTCGGCGGCACCATCACCGCCATCGTCGTCAACCAAGGCGATCAGGTGAAAGCCGGCGAAACTCTGGTCGAGATCGGTTAAGGGGGATACGGATGAATTTCGCGGATTCCCTATTCGAACTCTGGAGGACCACCGGCATATACGGATTCCTCCAGACCGGAGGGTGGCAAAACGTCGTTATGATCGGCGTGGGTCTCACTCTCATCTGGCTGGCCATCAAGAAGGGCTTTGAGCCTCTGCTCCTGGTGCCCATCGGTACCGGAGCTGTGCTCTCCAACATCCCCTTTGCCGAAATTGCCAGTCATACCATCCAGACCCTGGGTGCCGACGGTCATGTCGTCACCGATGTTTACGGCGGCTTTATCGGTCAGTTCTATGACATGGGTGTGGCCAGCGGCCTCTTCCCTCTGCTGATTTTCCTCGGAGTCGGCGCCATGACCGACTTCGGACCTCTGCTGGCCAATCCCAAGACCCTGCTCCTGGGTGCCGCGGCACAGTTCGGTATTTTCTTCGCCCTCTTTGGAACCGTTCTTCTGGAAGGAATCCCCGGATTCACCTTCCTCACCTCCGCCGACGGTACGGTCCTGGCGGACTCCATACTCCATGTCGCCGGCTCCATCGGTATCATCGGAGGAGCGGACGGTCCGACGGCCATATTCACCACGGCGAGACTCGCGCCCAACTACCTGGGTCCCATCGCTGTGGCGGCCTATTCGTATATGGCACTGGTCCCCATCATTCAGCCGCCCATCATGAGAGCCCTCACCACCAAGGCGGAGCGGCAGATTAAAATGGAACAGCTGCGGCATGTCAGCAAGACCGAAAGAATCGTGTTCCCCATTATTGTGCTGATTCTCTGCATCCTGCTTCTGCCCAGCGCCACACCTCTTGTGGGTATGCTGATGTTCGGCAACCTCCTCAAGGAATGCATGGTGACCGACCGTCTTTCGGATACGGCCCAGAATGCTTTGATGAACACCGTCACCATCATGCTGGGGCTCTCGGTGGGATCGAAGATGTCTGCGGATGTCTTCCTGAATCTCACCACCCTCGGCATACTTGCCTTGGGCCTGGTGGCCTTCATGATCGGTACGGCCACCGGTGTCCTGCTGGCCAAGCTTATGAATAAACTGTCCACGAAGCATCCCATCAATCCGCTCATCGGTGCCGCAGGCGTTTCAGCTGTACCTATGGCCGCCAGGGTGGCCAACAAGGTGGGACTGGAAGAAAACCCCAACAACTACCTTCTGATGCATGCCATGGGTCCCAACGTGGCCGGCGTCATCGGTTCCGCCGTCGCCGCCGGAGTCCTTCTGGCTCTGGTCCCGATTTTAGGCGGCTGATCTCCGGAATACCGGATTTAATTGACCTCCAGGGGCCGTCCGTATGGGCGGCCTTTTTCTTGTCCGCCGGCCCTCATTTCTCCGATTGGAAGGGGCGGCAATTCATGCTAACGTGACGGGCTGTAACACCCATGCCGATGACGCCGCTGACTGACCAACAGATTGAAAAACTCATGACATCGGACAAGGGAAGTCTTGCTGAGAAGATTCTGTCCTCCGGCAGAATCTGGAAGGTCGTCGATAGATTGAATCAACCGATTGCCGCCGGCGAAGTTCAGATCAATCAATCTGTCCCCCCCGGCATGGCGGGTGCCTATGTCCTTGATGGTGGAGCCGAACCCTACAGGATTATCTGGAACGGTGACGGGTGGAATTGTGAATGCGCATCGCACTCG
>JARGFR010000082.1 GCA_029210985.1 Spirochaetaceae bacterium
CTCACTTTCAGCGCGGACTATGTCCACCGCTTCCGTCCAAGCTTCCCCGGCCTTGGATCTGGCTTGGTCGCTGCCCCGGGACCGAAACGTGTCCCAATGGAGATCTCCGAGAAACTGAAGACTCTCCCATGTCGAGACCCGACGGCGCCGTGTATCGTCAACACGTTCGGTCAGCCAACGTACGGCATCGTCCGGGCGACCGGCATCCTGAGCGATGGCCGCCATGGCATCGGCCACTCCCCGCCGGGAGAATGTCGTCTCATCGGCCCAGCGACGCGATTCGTTGTCCAGGAGCTGAACATGTTCGAAGGCGTTCTCCACACGGCCCTGCCTCATATACAGAAGCGCCGCGTCAAAGGTCAGTTCGCCTGATTCGGAGAGCATGGCCGCTTGGGAGAGAAACTCCGGATCGGGATTTTCGGTCAAAGTCCGTATATAAACCTCAACATCCTCTGGACTGCCGCCCACCAGTGATTTCAGTCGAATTTCGGCTCTGAGTGCCGACCACTTCGATGATGTCAAAAAATCGATTTGCTCTGCGGCTTTGGTGATATTCCCCGACCTCAGCAGTCCCCAGGACCAATAGGCGTAGAAATCCTCATTTCCGGGAAGGGAGGCCGAGGCCCGACCGGCCAAAGTGGTGAAAAGCTTGAACGAATCAGTGCCGCCATCGACGGTTTGTTCTCCGGATATCCTCAAGATACGGGTCCATTGATCCGCGGAAACGGCGTTCCTGGAAGCCTTGAGGAGTTCGCGACGCACCGATAGTCGGTCGCCGTCCCGAAGTGCGAGATTCGCCGCCAACAGGTGCTCGTCGAATTTTCGTTCTTCGGGTATGCGGATAAGAAGAATGGCCAGGCCGACAGCCAAGGCCGCCGCCAGCAAGACCGCCGCCAGAACGGGGAGGTTTCGGCCGCCTTTACCGTCTAACATAGGTCTTAGGATAGGTCCGCCTTGCGGATACCGTCAAGAACACCGTTCACAAATCGGTAGGATTCCGGTGAACTGAATTTTTTCGCAATTTCCACGGCTTCATCAATGGTGACGGATGCGGGTATATCTTTTTGAAAAAGAAGCGCGTAGGCACCGGTTCGTAAAATCGCCAGATCGACTCGGGATATTCGTTCAAAACTCCATTTTTTCAGGTGAGTCTTGATGTGTTCGTCAACTTCATCGATCCTGTCCAGAGTGCCGCTGGTTAATAGGGAGGCGAAGACCAGAGTCTCGTCGTCCAATTTATCGTCCAGCCAATCGAACCCGATCAGCTTTTCTCTATCATCCTGTGTCTCCTGCCAGGCATACAGCGCCTGGAAGGCGGCGATCCGCGCCTTTCTGCGTGTTCCCATTGCTATCGGTATTCACCGAGATAGTTGATGGTGGCTCTATCCCGAAGTTCTTCGACAAGAACCGAGGCGACTTGATCGAATTTGATCTGATATTTGCGGGCATAGATAATCTGTTCGAGATAGTTTTTCACCTCAGGGTCGTCTTTGGGCAGGAGCTGCGCCGCCTTTTTTTCAGTCAGCTGTATAATGTGATACCCGACATTGGACTTGATGACCTCACTGGTTTCGCCCACATCCATGGTGAATAAAGTATCCATAAAATCCGACCCATAGAGCTGTTCGGCCACCGCATCGCCTTTCATCACAGGGCCGATCAGTCCGCCTCGTGCCTTGGAGGCCTCATCTTCGGACTCAGAAGCGACAAGCTCGGAAAAAGTCGCCGGCGTGTTCATCAAACGGCGATAAACCTCTTGAGCTTTCGATCCCTTGGCACGGGCCTCCACCGGAGTGGATTGATGAGTGTCGAAAAAAATGTGATTGAACCATACGGAATCTGAAACGACGAACTCCGAAACACGTCTTTGATATTCCGTATTGAGTTCGGCCGGAGTGGCCGCCCCGATTGACTGAAACTCGGACTGACGGCTCATGGTGATGTATTTTTCCGCCAGCAGCTGCTTGCGGATAGAGTTTTCAAATTCTTCTACGGACATTCCCTGCTGCTGGACAACCTGCCGGTACTGCACCTTGTCGGTGAGTATGGCTCCGGGCGGAATCGCACCCACCTGTATAAGCTGTTGGGAAAGGAGCCTCATTCCCGCCTGCTCCACTTCCGCGGTGGTGACACTGACATTTCTATCAGCTTCAGCGGCTTGAATAATCAGGATTTGATTGATGATCTCGTCCAGTACTTCTTTTTTTTCCGCGGTGGTGAGAGCCCTTCCCTGCTGCTGCTCCAGGAGGGCAACCGTTTCGTTGAGCTGAGCGCCGGATACCGGCTCGGTTTTTTCCAGTCGTACAGTGGCAACGGCCATATTCTGGGCACCGAGCATGGTGACGGCACCAAGAAATATCGTCAGGATCGCTATAGTTTTCCTCATGGTGAACCTCATGTCAGGGGACAGTGTATCTCGATGTCGGCATATTGTCAGATCAGGCAGGTACGTGCTCGATATGTAACCGCGTACCGACGGCATGGGCCTCCGCCGAGTTGGCGAGAATATCGGATTTTTTTAAAAACATGCCCTCTTTCTCCATAATTCTCATCAATGAGGCGAGAACCTTACCCTTCCTCAAGCCTTTCTTGCCGACAAATGCATAGCAGCGCTTGCCGGAGACCATGCCGGCGGAGCGGAGGAAGGAGCCCAGAGGAACCGGGACCGATTTGGCGAACAGAGAGGGTGCCGACGATCCGACCGCGATATAACCAAAGGAAGTCAGGGATTTTCCCGCGTCTCTCTTCGCATCAATGAGAGTGACATCATGCCCCTGACTCTCAATTCCCTTGGCCAGACCTTTGACGATTTCATCGAAAGGCTTCGAGTTCTCGGTATCGTAGTGGACGACGGCAACTCTCAGAAAAGACTCCTTATTCGACCTCGTCTACGGGCTGCTCCAGGAACCAATCCTGACCGCTTCCCGCTGCCTGCCGGGATTCTCCGATGACATTGTCATCAACCCCGGACTTATAGGACATAGCGACGGTCAGCGACGATACCATAAACAGCACTCCAAGGATGGAAGTTGCCTTGGTCAGGACGTTGCCGCCGGTGGCTCCGAACGGAGTGGCACTGCCGCCGCCGCCGAACAAACCGCCGAATCCTTCACCCTGCTCATCCTGCAGCATCACCAGAATGATGATGAGGACGGCGGCAATTGCAAAAATCACGAGAAAAAGTGTTCCGATAATACCCAAAATCTATCTCCAATAAGGCGACTAATCGTCAAAAGCGACGATGCTCGCGAAAGAATCGGCATCCAAAGACGCCCCGCCCACCAACGCACCGTCGATATCCGACTGGGCCATCAACTCAGCAGCATTGCCGGGCTTAACCGAACCGCCGTACTGAATAACGACCGATTCGGCGACCGAGGCTGAGTATAGCTCGGCTATCTTGCCGCGACAAGCCTCATGTACGGTTTGGGCATCCCCGGGGGTTGCGGTTTTTCCGGTGCCGATGGCCCATACCGGCTCATAAGCAATAACAACATTCTGCATCTGAGCGGCACTCACACCGGCCAAACCGCCTTCAAGCTGTCCGAAACAGACATCGTTGGCTTGACCGGCTTCGCGTTCTTCCAGGGTTTCACCTATGCAGAGCACCACTTCCAAGCCATGACTCAATGCCAATTTGACTTTTTCGTTGATCAGACCGTCGTTTTCACCGTAAACATGCCGACGTTCGCTATGGCCGAGAATGACGGCGGTGACACCCAATTCTTTGAGCATCAGTACTGAGGTTTCGCCGGTATGGGCACCGGACTCGACAGACGCCATGTTCTGAGCCGCCAGTGTCACATCCGATCCTTTGAGAACATCGGCGACCGCCGGTATACAGACGAATGACGGAGCCACCATTTTTCGCGTGTTGGCACCCTTTTTCATGTTCTTGACCGCTTCCGCCAGCACAACGGCCTCGGAAGGCGTCTTATTCATTTTCCAGTTTCCTGCCATCAGGTAGGGACGAGACATAAACTACTCCTTGAGCGCCACCACGCCGGGCAGGGCTTTGCCTTCGAGGTATTCGAGGGAGGCACCGCCGCCGGTGGAGACATGATCGATTTTATCCGCAAGATTAAATTTATTGACTGCCGCGACGGAGTCACCACCGCCGACGACGGTTGTTCCAGCGCAATCGGCCACCATGTTGGCAACATCCAGAGTCCCTTTGGCGAATGAATCGAATTCAAACACGCCCATGGGACCGTTCCATACAACAGTCTTGGCGTTCGAAAGCAGTTCTCCCACCGCAGCCACCGTCTTGGGGCCGACGTCCATGGCCAGTTTCCCGTCGGGGACGTTGACATTATCAACGGCTTCGGGAGTTGCATCCTCACTGAAAGTGTCCGCCACAATATGATCGAGGGGAAGTAAGACTTTAACTCCCGCACTCTCGGCCTTAGTCAGAAAACTGCGGGCAGTTACCGCAAACTCTTCTTCGACCAGGGAGTTGCCGATGGTTTTGCCCTGCTCCTTCATGAAGGTGTAGGCCATTCCGCCGCCGATGACAAAAGCGTCGGCTTTCTCCAGAAGGGATTCCAGAACGGCAATCTTCGACGAGACTTTCGCTCCGCCGATGATGGCGATAAAAGGTTTCTCAGGGTTCTCAAGAACCTTGTCGAAGAAGGCGCACTCTTTTTCCATCAGTAGACCCGCATATGAAGGGAGATATTTGGTAATTCCCTCGGTGGACGCATGGGCTCTGTGGGCGGCACCGAACGCATCGTTGACATAAAGATCTCCCAATTTGGCCAGCTTGGCACTGAAATCGGGATCGTTCTTGGTTTCCTCACCGTAGTAGCGTGTATTCTCCAACAGCAGAATCTCACCGGCTTTCAGGTTATTCGCCAATGCTTCCACTTCGGCTCCGATAACATCCGGCGCCATAATGACTTTGACACCGGTGATTTTCGCCAGGTGATCCTTCAGCTGGGATAGGCTGAACTCCGGCTTTTTTTCCCCGCCGGGACGGCCCAAATGGCTCATAACGATGAGAGAGGCTCCTCTTTCCAGCAGATTTTTCAAGGTGGGCAATGCTCTCTGCATCCGGGTGTCGTCGGTTATTATCCCTTCTCTGAGGGGTACGTTGAAATCCACGCGTACCAGTACGCGTTTTCCCTCTGGATCGATGTCTTTAATTGTCCTTACCGCCACATGTATCTCCTTGGAATTATTATGCTGTCGGGGGTGAAATGCTTCACACCAGTTTTTGTGCGAGATCGACGACTCTTGTTGAATATCCGAACTCGTTATCATACCACGAAACAATTTTGATAAAACCGTCGTCCATCACCATGGTGGATTCCGCATCAAATATCGACGAATGACTGTTGCCCCTGACATCGGATGAAACGATGGGATCCTCGGTGTATTGGAGAACTCCTTTCATGAGCTCTTCCGCGGCTGTCTTCATCGCCGTGTTCACTTCATCTCTGGTCACGCTTTTTTTCAATTTGACCACCAGATCCACAACCGATCCTGTCGGTACAGGTACACGCATAGCCATGCCGTTAAGCTTGCCGTTGAGTTCAGGAATGACTTTCCCGACAGCGGCGGCTGCACCGGTTGTGGTGGGAATGATGTTCTGAGACGCGGAACGGCCTCTCCTCAGATCGGAATGGGGAAGGTCGAGAATCACCTGGTCGTTGGTGAAGGCATGGACGGTTGTCATCAGTCCTTGTTCTATACCGAATGTGTCGTGAAGGACTTTGACAACAGGCGCCAGGCAGTTCGTTGTGCAACTGGCATTGGAGAACGCTTCATTGCTTAAATCGAGAGATTCGTCGTTCACTCCCAGCACTATGGTCTGATCGATTTCGTCCTTGGCCGGCACGGTCAATATGACTTTTTTTGCTCCGGCCTTGATATGATCTTTATAGCCGCCCTTGGGTCCCTCAGCGGTTCGAAAAATACCCGTCGACTCAATCACGACATCAATACCCATGTCGCCCCAAGGAAGATCGGCAGGATTTCTCTCGGCCAATATTCTCACTTCCCTGCCGTCGACGACGAATGCATCTTCTTTCACTTCAACGGTTTTGTTATAGACCCCGTAGGTGGAATCATAACGAAGAAGATGCGCCAGGGTCTTGGGATTGGTGATGTCGTTAATCGCCACAATGTCTATGCCGGGCCGTTCAAACGCGATCTTGAATACATTTCTGCCGATACGCCCGAAACCGTTAATGGCGATTTTCATTTACGAACCTCCATGGGGAGTTCAAATATAGGGATTAACACCATTGAGGGTCAAGATTGACCATCCAGATGAGATGTTTACGGGATGGCAAGCATACTGGCGCGGAATGCCGGATCAGGGGCCTCAAAAACCTGGCTGAGATGCTCGGGGACCGGCAGAAGAAAGACCTCGTCACCCGGTCTTATGAACTCAAAATCGCCGGATCGAACATAGGTCCCCTCACTCAGGGGTTCCGATATTTCATCGATTTCAACACTTCCGAGGTAATCGGAGGGGGCATAGGAAAGCCCTCCTTCCACCGCAGAGGGACGTCCCGCACCGCCCCGCAGCACAATCCACGGCAGCTCGCCATTTATACCGTCCCATCTGCCTTTATCCAACAAGACCTTCGATCCCTGAACATCAAGAATCTTCATTTTTCTCGGTATCAGAGTCTGCAGATCATCGGAGAGGCCGTGCAGAGCGTCGGCGACCCGACCCTGTCCGGTTCTCAACTGATCCAGTCGACCCAAAGACTCACCGGTCCTGGCCAGAAACAATTCGGAAGTCGCATGAAAGGTTCTTTCAGTTTCGACGAAGCCCATCATGAGAAAATAATGCAAAGACTGTTCCCTGGAATACCGGAAGGCTTCAGAGAAACCTGAGACCCGACGCACCATCAGATCATTGATGCCGGAAACTGACGGAACTTCTAAATTCCCTCCGGAATCAACGATATCCGCAAAATACAGGCTCAGGGTATCATCCGCACCTCCATGTATAGGAAGGGAGGATGATTCATCCGTGAAGAACACACCGAGAGTCCAGGAGGCGGCCGGAACGATCCAAGGCTCGTCAATGCCCCAGCGCTGCGCCAAGGTTTCCTCCTGAGAATGCTCCAGAAGGTCCAAACGACGTTTGAGAGTTGCGGATTCGGCTCGCTCGCTTGGAATCTTCGTGTGAGCGAAGTTTAATCTATCCCGATAGTATTCCGGAAATCCCATCTTTCTTATCAGGTCGGCAAACGCGATCCACACATCGGGATCCGTCTTGGCAATCAGAAGTGCCCGACGGTATTCGTCGTAGGCCCGACGATAATAGAATTCTTCTTCGAATCGTCTCCCTCTTTCCAAATGCCAGGAGGAAGCGTCCCTCCGATCTGCCTCATAGCCCTCGGCAGTTCGGAAGAGAGCTTCTTCTCGATACATTCTGGCGATTTCGTCCTCCGAATCCAGGGTGAGTAGGGCCTTCGCCCGGGTTTGAGACAAACCCTCGTCTCCCAGCTCCCGGTGTGCTCTGGCCATCAGATAGAGGACTTCCGTCGTGTTCTGGTCCGGAAGAGTGCTCAACACGGCTATTGCAGACGCCGGATCTCCTCGACGCAGAGATAATTCGGCATCAAGAAGCCCTATACGACGAAATTTCGGATCATCCGAATTCACCATGGACTTTGCCCGGTCGAGATGCTCCGCAGATCGCAACCAGTCTCCATAGAGAGCATAATGTTCTGCGGCCTGCAGTCTGACTAAAAGATTTTCGGGATAGCGCTGAAGCGCCTGGGTCAATGCGGCTTCCGCCAGAGCACGTTCTCTGGCCGCATCGTGAAGTATTACCAATTGAAGCAGAACCCGCCGATCTCCCGGGGAATAACGCAGAGTTCTGTCATATGCCTCTCCGGCCAGTTCACGTTGGCCGAGTATGGCGTATATTTCCGCCAAACCGCGATTGGCGTCGGCGTCATGAGGGCGCCGTTCCAGCAATCCTTGATAAATGCTGACGGCCGAATCGTAATCCCGAAGGGCCGTCAGAACTCGAGCTTCAAGGAGAGTCATCTCCCGATTGCCTGAGGAGAATGCCCGGGCTTTTTCGACTTCTCTACCTGCCTCCTCATATTCACCCAGGAGAAACAGGCTTTCGGCCATTCCAAGCCTGGCTTCGGCATAAGAGGGATTGATACGAAGTGCCGAGCGGAACGCATCCACCGCGGCATACGGATCGTTTTCCTCCAAGGAGCTGCGACCAATACGGACCAATGCTCTGGCGTCCGGCGGGTTCTGAGAATGGAGCTGCGTGCCGAATCCAAACGTGAAAATCAGAATGCAGAGCAAGCCGACGGTGCTGGGGACCTTCCTCATTCTCCACCCGCCCCTTTCACGATTTTAATTTGGCGTATTTTGTGTCCGTCGACCGAATGAATGACGAACACGTAATTTTTCCAGACGATTTTTTCGTATCGACCGGGGATCTTCCCGAAAAGATCAAAGACAAACCCCCCGAGTGTGTCGAAGTCTTCGTCGGGAATTTCACTGCCCAACTCTTCATTCAGGTCTTCCAGATTCACCCGGGCATCACAGATCCATTCATTTTCACCCGAAGAGACGATATCCTCGCCTTCGTTGTCGAACTCGTCCTGAATATCACCGACGATTTCTTCCAATATATCTTCCATGGAGATAATTCCCGAAACTCCGCCGTACTCATCAACCGCAACGGCGATGTGGACGCGTCGTCTTTTCATTTCCTTCAGAAGAGAATCGAGCTTCATGGTTTCGGGAACAAAATATACCGGTCGGGCAATATCTGAAATCGGGACGGTGTCGCCCTTGATGAGATATCCCAGCAGATCTTTCACGTATAGGATGCCAATGACATTGTCGATGGTGTCTCGATAAACCGGGAATCTGGAATGGCCTGATTCCATCAGTTTGACGAAGGTTTCCCCATTTTCAGCGTCTTCTGGTATGAAGACCGTATCAATCCTGGGAATCATCACTTCTTTGACAGGTGTTTCCGATAATTCGACGATCCCTCGGACCATTCCCCTGCCGTCTTCGTCCAGGCCTTTGAGATCTTCACTCTCAATCGGATCGGTATCGTCTTTGCTTTTTCTACCCTGAAAGAACTTCTTCATTGCGGCTATCACGAATTCTTGTCCAACATATCCAGAGAATCCATCAGGAGTTTCTCCTGTAATTGAAGCATTTCTCCACTGTAGTCATCGCCTGGATGATCGAGACCGTTGAGGTGCAAAAGTCCATGAATAATCACCCGGCGAATTTCCTCGTCATATGATTTGTTCCATTCAACAGCATTCTCGGCGACTCTTTCCAAAGATATGATGATATCTCCGACTTCCTGCGGTACACCGGGAGGCAGAGGAATCTCCTCACCATCCTTTTGAACAAATGATAGCACGTCCGTGGCCCGGTCTATTCCCCTATATCGCCGATTATAGGTTCGAATTCCCTTGTTATCGGTAATAAGAAGTCCCATTTGCCAATTCTCAACTCCTAATCGGGTCAGTATCCCCTGAACGAATGGAACGAACCATTCCACTTCGGTCGGGATCGGTTCCAACTCAACGATGAGTTCAATTTCGTTCATTTATTCGCAGCCTCATCCTTAGGGTATTCAATTCTGCTGTGAAAATGACCCGTTAGAACTTGGACGAACGTTTCCTTCACTGTCTCCAGATCACGGAGAGTCAAATCACAATCGTTGAGTTCCCCGGTACGGAACCGTTCCATAATCAGATCCCAAACATACTTTTCAAGCTTCGCCGCCGTGGGTTTCTTCAGGGTTCGGGTTGCAGCTTCCGCACTGTCGGCCAGCATGACAACCGCGGCTTCTCGGCTCATGGGTTTGGGACCCGCATAAGAGAAATCCTCGGGACTGACCGATTCTCCGTCTTTTTGCTTGAGAGCACGATCGTAGAAATATCGGATGACACTGGTTCCGTGATGCTGCTCGATTACCGCTAGAACTTCATCGGGTAATCGAAGCTCCCGTCCCTTTTCCATGCCGATTTTCACATGTGATTTGATGACAGCGACCGACAGAGACGCTTTCAAGTCGTCGTGCTTATTCTCACCGGATTGATTCTCGACAAAAAAATGAGACTGATCCACTTTCCCGATGTCATGATAATAGGCTCCGACCCGGGCCAGCAGTCCGTAAGCTCCTATCGCGTCACATGCCGCTTCGGCCAAATGTGCCACATTCTGAGAGTGGATGTACGTTCCCGAGGCCTGCAGTCTCATGCGCTTGAGTATCGGCACATTCTGATCCGAAAGTTCAATCAGCCGGAATGTCGTCGCGGTATTCAGCACATGTTCCAACAGCGGCAGAAAGGCCAGACTGAGAATCCCGGTAATCAATCCATTTGCGGCGCCGATGGCCGAAACGGCCAGAGAAGCCCTTGCGGATTGCCCAACCAGAATTCCGGTGAGAAAGATGACAACAGCCATGCCGACGGCCAGTCTCGGCCCGGCACGCAGGAGTCCCATCCGGGTTTCTCGACGCTTGACGGCCAAAGTTCCGCCGATTCCGGCGGTCAGGGTAATCAGGAAATCATGACTGTTCTCTCCGGTGAGAAAGAAGATCAGCAACGCCATCAGCACAGAGATGAGCACCGCTGTTTTTCTATCCTGGAGCAGCTGCGCCAACAGCAGTGTAAATAGGGCTGTAGGCATCAGCACGGATATCGTCATATCCCCACCGAATCGAACATAAGCCGCCAATATTGCGGCCAAAAGGATATAGGTTCCGCTAAGGGCGACAAACAGCCATAAGGTTTTGGGATTATGGAGGCGTATGCCGAAATTACCCGCCGCCACCAATCCCAGCGCAAATATTACGGCCATGTAGATGGGAGGATCGACAAATCCGTGATATCCCAGAGCTCTTTGTTCTTTCAGGGCTTCAAGAACCGAAGCCTGACGAGCGGTGACAACAGTTCCCTCCGTGAGAAGCCGCGTACCCTCCGGAACAACCACCTTCACCGGTTCCGTTCCGGCTTCCGCATCGTCCATGTTCCTCTCGGTCAGTGCCTCATTCAGATAGCCGTTTGGCTCGGCGAAATACAAGACCAGGGCGGCGACCAACTCAACCTCATCGGGAGAGAGTCCGGACACCTGATCCAGGGATCGAGTTCGTTCAACAAGGTTTTCAGGAACCGGGACGGCGTTCCGAATCAGCGTCACCCTGCGTTCGGGCAGCTGGTCCGGATAAACAACTTCGATAATACCGGATGCCGCACCGCCGTCCTGGGTTTGGAGACGGAAGATTCCCCCAAGCTGCAATGTCTGGAGCGCATCTCGCGTGATTTTGAGTATTTGATCGAATTCCGCCGGACTCCGAGAGGTTTCCTTATCCAACAATCCGGCGGCACCGGGAAACTCCGATCGCAGAATGTCGGCCGATTCACCCGAAAGGCGATTTGTCAGTGCCGGTTCAATATAGGACGAGAATCGATCGAATCGATCCAGCACCGATTCGGTGATCTCGCTTTGGACTTCATAAACAGGCGGTACGAGACTACGATTGAGAGCGACAACCTTGGCGGTGGATTCCTCATCAATAAAATTGAACTCGGAATCCAGAACAAAATCCTCTTCAACAAAGTCTCCGGCCTTATATTTCAGAACTTTGTCCCGAGAAATAATCAATCGTCCCTGATCAATGGCCATGAGAAGAATTGACGCGAGGATCCATCCCGCCAGGATGAAAATCCAGTCCCTTCTGGTCAGGGGAGTGCGGCGTCCCCTGGTGACTTCCTGCAATGGCGAGCTAGCCGCGGCTTTCATACGCATCGATAATTTTTTTCACAAGGGGATGCCTGACCACATCAGCCGAGTCGAACTCGGTGACGGCGATATCATCAAGCCCTTTCAATATCCCCACTGCATGAGCCAATCCCGAACGACCCGGTGATGTCAGGTCAACCTGAGTCAGATCTCCGGTGACGACGGCTCTTGAGCCTTCTCCCAATCTGGTCAGGAACATTTTCATCTGCTCTATCGTTGTGTTTTGAGCCTCATCGAGCACAATATAACAATTCTTCAGGCTTCGTCCTCTCATATAGGCCAACGGCGCCACTTCAATCTGACCGTTGTTGCGCAGTCGTTCCAGCAAATCGGGATCAATAAGGTCTTCCATCGCGTCATACAGGGGTCTTAAATATGGGGCCAGTTTCTGGGTCAGGTCTCCGGGGAGGAAGCCGAGATTCTCACCGGTTTCAACAACCGGGCGGGTGAGAAGAATTTTCCGCTTCTTTCGAGACAGAAGTTCCATTAATGCATGAGCGACGGCGAGGTATGTTTTACCCGTACCGGCCGGACCGACGCTGAAAACCAGATCGATGCTGGACATTTGTTTGATATAGGACGTCTGCTGCCGACTTCTTGGGTAGACTTTACGTGTTCCTCCGGGTATCCGTATGACATTTTCCCTGTATGCCTGGACATCGGCATCGTCACCCGATTCCAATGAAGCGAAAATGGATCGGACCTGATGGTGGGTGACCGAGTCGTCTTTGTCGGCTATTTCCATCAATCTCTCAAGAAGACTGCGGAACAGCAGCCGTGATTCGTCATCTGTGGATTCCAGGACAATCTGATTCCCTCTGGTCCTCACAGGAGTCGACAGAAGTGCGCTGATTTCCGCCAGATTGCTGTCGTTAGGGCCGCAAACAGTGCCCAGGAGATGGGGATTTTCAATCACAACAGTCAAGCTGGCGCTCAAAGGCTCCTCTTCTACGCTTCGCGGTCCAGTGTAACGATGCCCGGCAACGGAGGTCAAGAATCCTGCTCGAATGAGTCGACGCTCCATGACGAATCCTGCAGCTTGGTTCTCTGATTGAACATAGGCAGGGCATTCCACTTCATGAAGACATCCAACTCACTTTTCCAGAAATAACCGTCGGCGGTACTATTCAAGGCCGGCCAGCCGCTGTATTCCACAGTCAAATCCCAGCTTCTCAGATGATGAACCAGCGAGACGTCGATCCGATCCATATTGAATTGAGACTGCCTTCTATCCTCAGGATTGAACACATTGAAGGATTTCATCAAATCCTGGAAAAAATTACTCTCGTTCGGGATACCCAATTGATTTCGCCACTTCGGGAAATAAAGATACATACTCTTGTTTGTTGAGGAAAATGAAATCTCAAGGTCCAGGAACTGATGAATGAAGAGGACCTGAGTCCATTTGAAGCCCAGGATATTTTCCGTCGGCTGCCTGAGATTGATATTCCAGGAGGTGTCCAATCTTGTGTTGGTTCGGATTCGATTCTTCCACGCCGGCTTGGGATCGAACTCCCGGCGGTAAGAAAAAGTTAATGACGAGGGGGCAAAACTTTCTTTCGGGTCTTCGGTCCAGGTTGTTCCGCTCCAAGTATAGGTTGTTCCGTAATTTGCAACGAACTTCGTTTCGAAGCCCCAGAACCCGAGCAAAGTCTCCGCACTCACCCACCTGACGTCGTCGGTGTCATATCGAGCGGTCTGCGATATGGTCACTTCATCTTTCCAACCTGTCCAGGAACCGCTCATCACAATGGGCTGGAGATTCCAGGCGTCATTCTCGTAGTCGGTCTGTTGACTGACGTCCGCCGTCCATCCCGATCGGGCATAACCCACGCCGGTAGAGAGGGAGTATCGCCGGGACAAGGGCGGGATGTTTCCCGAGATGCCTGAAGTCACGGAAAAATATCCGGGTTTCCAAATCGCTGTCGCCGAGGCTTCGTGGTGATTGAAATCATCCTCTCCGGATATCCACGATCCGATGTATTCCCGATCATCAACAGTGGATCCGTCCGCCAGATTATATGTGTAGACGTTGGCGTCTACACTATATTTCAATGAAGACTGTTCCATTGTCGGGACACCCTGGAGAGGTTTGAGATAGAGGGAAATCGAGTTGTCCCAGAGGAATTTGGAATATTTATAATCCTCCAGCCGGATGGTGTCGTCGACACTGCTGTCGCTCCCGAAAATGCCGGCGTGAGCTTGATAATACCCAGACAATCTTGTCGCTCCGTTCATACCTGTCAGGCCGTCCCAAAACGCGAGGTCGTACATGAGGTCGCCGCTTTGGGTTGTATTGATCCGGGCGGTTTGAAAATCGAAATTGATTTCCGCAGGGGAATCCCATGATTCACTGTCCGACTGAT